>NZ_SLYS01000008.1:0-244200 GCF_004341115.1 Pseudomonas sp. JUb52 | reverse complement strand
AAGGGTGGAAACGGCTTGCCATCCTCCCCCGATGATCAGTCGGGGACTATGACCTCGCAAAGAGGCCTCAGTCGAGATACAAGGGTGGAAAACCGCGTAGCGTTTTCCACGCGGGTTAACTGCCCCCTCTCCCTGAGGGAGAGGGCTGGGGTGAGGGGGACCACAACCCTCACTCATCCTCGACGATCAGCACAACCAGATCCTTGGGCCCGTGGGCGCCATAAGCCAGCACCTGTTCGATGTCGGCGGTCTTGGATGGCCCGGAGATCAGCAAGGCGTTGGTCGGCATGCCGTCCTGCCAGCGGTGTTGTTGCTGCAACTCGTAGAAGTTGTCCACCACGGTGCTGGCCCTGAGCAGGGCGATGTGCAGCGGGGGCACCAGGCTCATCAGGCGCGGCTCCTGGCGATCCGGCCAGAGCACCAGGCTGCCGGTGGCGGCCAGGGCGCCCAGGGTGCCGGTGAGGCTGGCCGGGGTGTCGTTGAACAGCTCGGCCTTCCATTCTTCCACGGGGCGATCATAGGCCTTCCAGCGCGGTGAGCCGTCGCCCTGCCAGCGCTCCACCAGGCGCGCGCCGTGGGGCGTGCCGGGGGCGATCAGCAGTTGGTCCAGCCCCCGTTCGGCGAGGATGCGCTCGACCAGCGTCGGCCAGTCCGCCGCGGTGGTCAAATGGGTTTCGGTATGCACCGTTTCCATCAGGGTACGCAGGCGGGCGACGCGCTCTTCAGGCCGATAGCGCCAGGGTTCGGTCACCAGGGCTTCGTCGAAGGTATCCGCCAGCGGCTGGGTGCCCTGCAGACTGCCGCGCAGCTTGGCGAGGATGTTGTCGCGGGCGCTCATGGGCGTTTCTCCAAGTGTTCGCGGGCCAATTCGTGCAGCGAGCGGGATGCCGGCCTGGGCGCGCTGTGGTGTTCCGTCCAGGGGCCGAGCTGGCCCGGGGTGAAGCGGCCGAAGCGGGTGGCCAGATAGCTGAAGCCACGGTAGAGCAGCGGCGAGGTGTAGAGATTCTGCCAGGCATGCCAGGTCCAGCGCTCCCGGGCGGAGAACTTGCTGCCCTGGCCGCGCAGCAGGTGCGGCTCGGCTTCGGGGGCCTTGACGTTCTCTTCGCGCAATCGCCGCAACAGCGCCGGAATCGGGATCTTGACCGGGCAGACCTCGCCGCAGGCGCCGCACAGCGAGGAGGCGCTGGGATGATCCGGTGCGCGCTCCAGGCCGACCAGGTGCGGGGTGATGATGGCGCCGATGGGGCCGGGGTAGACCTCGCCATAGGCGTGGCCACCGATGCGGGTATAGACCGGGCAGTGGTTCATGCAGGCGCCGCAGCGGATGCAGTTGAGGGTCTGGCGCAATTCGCTGTCGGCGAAGGCCTGGCTGCGACCATTGTCCAGCAGCACCAGGTGCACCTCGCGAGGGCCGTCCAGTTCCTCGGCCTTGCGCGGACCGGAGATCATGTTGACGTAGGTGGTGATCGGCTGGCCCAGGGCGGAGCGGGTCAGCAGCGACAGCAGCGGCACCACGTCGCGCAGATTCTCCACCACCTTCTCGATGCCGGTCACGGCGATGTGCACCGGCGGCACCGTGGTGGACATCCGCCCATTGCCCTCGTTTTCCACCAGCAGCAGGGTGCCGGTCTCGGCGACGGCGAAATTGACCCCGGAGATGCCGATGTCGGCCTCGAAGAATTTCTGCCGCAGCACCCGCCGACCGGTCTGGATGAGTTCGTCGACGTCGGTGGTGTAGGGCTCGTCCAGATGCTCGTGGAAGAGGGTGCCGACCTGCTGCCGGTTGAGGTGGATGGCCGGCATGATGATGTGCGACGGCTTCTCGCCGGCGAGCTGGATGATGTACTCGCCCATGTCCGACTCCAGGCAGTCGATGCCCTGGGCGCCGAGGACGTGGTTCATGTCCATCTCTTCGCTGACCATGGACTTGCCCTTGATCAGCAGTTTGGCCGCATGGCGCTCGGCGATCTGCTGGACGATGGCGTTGGCCTCGGCCGTGGTCTCGGCCCAGTGCACCTGGACGCCATTGCGCGTGAGGTTAGCCTCCAGGCGTTCCAGCAGCTCCGGCAGCTTGGACAGCGCCCGGGCACGGGTGCGATTGCCCAGTTCGCGCAGGCGCTCGCGCTCGTCGGCATCGCTCATGCTGGCCAGGCGCTTGGTCATCAGCGAATCCATGGCCGTGCGGAAGTTGCGCCTGAGCTGGTCGTCGCCCAGGGCCTGCCGCGCACGGGTCTTAAAGGGAGGCGCTTCGCTGACGTCGGTGAGGGGGATCTTCAGCATCTCGTTCATGCGGCACCTCCGATACGGCGCCAGAGAAAGCTCGCCAGGTGTTCGCCACGCAGGGCGGCGCGCTGCTTTTCCAGGGCGCCGTTGATGTTCATCAGGCACCCGCAGTCGGCGGTGAGCACCTGGGCCGCGCCGCTGTCCTGCAGGGCACGGGTCTTGTCCGCCACCATGGCGCCGGAGATGTCCGGCATCCGCACCGAGAAGGTGCCGCCAAAGCCGCAGCATTCGCTCTCGTGGTCATGGTCGACACGCTCCACGGCCTCTAGCTGGCCGAGCAGGGCGCGGCCGTGCAGGTGGGTCTGCATCTCGCGGCGGGCGCTGCAGGAGGTGTGCAGCGCCACCTTGGTCGGAGCGCCGCGATCCTGGTAGTCGACCTGGCAGACGTGCAGCAGGAATTCCGCGAGCTCGTAGGTGCGCTCGGCCAGATCCTGCACCTGACGCAGGGTCTCGGGTTCGTCGGCGAACAGCTCGGCATAGTGATGGCGGAGCATCCCGGCGCAGGAGCCGGAAGGCACCACCACCGGCCAGGGCTCGGCGAACAGCGCCAGCTGGGTGCGCGCCACGGCGCGGGCTTCCTCGGTGTAGCCCGAGGTGTAGGCCGGCTGGCCGCAGCAACTCTGCGCCTGGGGGAAATGCACGCGCAGGCCTTCGCGCTCCAGCAGGCGGATGCTGTCCATGCCGGCTTCGGGATAGAAGAGGTCCACCACGCAGGTGCCGAACAGATAGACCTGGGTCGGCTTCTGCTGCGGATAGGTCCGCGGCGGCGCCAGCGGTGGCGCGGTGCGGGTGGCGTTGGGGGCGGCGTTGTAGAAAAGATCGTTCATCAGGCGTCACTCCGGGTTGGCCCGGTAATAAGAGGACCGGCGACGGCCTGAACCGCCGCCGGGAACCGCGTGATCAGTGCACCAGCATGCCGGTGAACACATAGGCCTGCGCCAGGGTGATCAACCCGACCAGCACGGCGAAGCCGATGCTGTGGCGCACGGTGAAGCGGAACAGGTCGGACTCCTTGCCCACCATGCCGGTGGCGGCGCAGGCCACGGCGATGGATTGCGGGGAGATCATCTTGCCAGTCACGCCGCCGGAGCTGTTGGCCGCCACCAGCAGGGTGTCGGAAACACCGATCTGGTGCGCGGTGGTGGCCTGCAGCGAGCCGAACAGGGCGTTGGACGAGGTATCCGAACCGGTCAGGAACACCCCTAGCCAGCCCAGCAGCGGCGAGAAGAAGGGGAACAGCGCGCCGGTACCGGCCAGCAGCAGGGCCAGGGTGGTGGACATCCCCGAGTAGTTGACGACGAAGGCGAAGGCCAGCACCAGTCCGATGGACAGGATCGGCTTGCGCAACTCCACCAGGGTTTCCTTGAACACGCCCAGGGCGGTCGAGGGCTTGATGCGGAAGATGGCCATGGAGATCAGCGCCGAGATCAGGATCGCCGTGCCCGAAGCGGACAGCAGGTCGAGCTTGTAGACCGCCGGCATGGGCGTCGGCGTGGCCACGATCGGCAGCGTCTTGAGCACCAGCTTGTCCAGGTAGGGCACCGGCACGTTGATCACCAGCGCATAGAGGGCGCCGCCAGTGGCGAACAGCGCCTTGAAGGCCTTGGTGGTCCAGATCGTCACCACCACGGTCAGGATCAGGAACGGCGACCAGGCCTTGATCACGGTGCCCAGCGAATGCTCCGGCGGCAGGCGACCGCCGCTGCCGAAGCCCGCGCCGCCGCCCAGCATGGCGGCGCCGCCACCGCCACCGACCACGGGCGTCGCACCTGCGGTGGCATGCTGCGGCTGGCGCAGCTTGAGATAGCCGGTGAGGGCGATCATGGCGGCCAGTGACGAGGTGATGTCGGGCAGTTCCGGACCGATGAAGTTGGACGTCAGGTACTGGAACACGGCAAAGGTGCCGCCGCAGATCAGCGCCGGCTTCCAGGTTTCCCGCAGGCCGCGCATGCCGTCCATCATGAACATCAGCCAGAGCGGCACCAGCAGCGACAGCAGCGGCAGCTGGCGGCCGGTCATGGCGCCGATCTTGAAGGCGTCGATGCCGGTCACCTGGCCGGCGACGATGGTCGGGATGCCCAGGGCGCCAAAGGCCACCGGCGCGGTGTTGGCGATCAGGCAGAGCCCGGCCGCCTTCAGCGGATTGTGGCCCAGGCCCACCAGCAGGGCGGCGGTGATGGCCACCGGCGCGCCGAAACCGGCCGCACCTTCCAGAAAGGCGCCAAAGCAGAAGCCGATCAGCAGCACCTGCAGGCGTTGATCGTCGGTGATCGACAGCACCGAGCTGCGGATGATGTCGAACTGGCCGCACTTGACCGTCAGCTTGTAGAGGAATACCGCCGTGACGATGATCCAGGCGATGGGCCAGAGGCCGTAGAGGAAACCGTAGCCGGCCGAGGCCAGCGCCTTGTCCACCGGCATGCGATAGACGAACAGGGCGATGAGCAGGGCGATCGCCAGGGTGATGGCGCCCGCCACATGGCCCTTGAGTCTCAGACCGGCGAGGGCGACGAAAAAGAACAGAATGGGCAAGGCGGCGACGAAGGCCGAAAGGCCCAGGCTGCCAAGGGGGAGATAGATCTGTTGCCAGGTTTCCATCGGGTGCTCCTTGATTGTTTTTGTAGGGAGGCGGCAGTACGGGGTTGCACAAGATCGCGACCTGTGGCAAAAATTGGTAAGACCAATTTACAAGGGCGACTTCACGCACGTTAAGCGGGGTCTTTGTGCCTGTCAAACCCCTTGATGTGCGACTTTCGTCGGCCCAGCTCTTCCGCCTGGCGGACGGCCGCTGCTGTCCGCAGCATTTTTCGAGGTTTTTCATGGGGTTCGAACCGGTCAAGCAACGTCGTCTGTCCGACGACATCGTCAAGCACCTGGAAGCGCTGATCGCCGAAGGCTCGCTGCGCCCTGGCGAGCGCCTGCCGGCCGAGCGGGTGCTGGCCGAGCGCTTCGGGGTGTCGCGACCCTCGCTGCGCGAAGCCATCCAGAAGCTGATCGCGCGCGGCCTGCTGCTCAGCCGGCAGGGCGGCGGTACCTATGTCACCGAGGCGCTCAACAGCGCCTTCACCGATCCCCTGCTGCCGCTGCTGGAAAGCCGCGAGGAAACCCGCCGCGATCTGCTGGAATTTCGCCACACACTGGAAAGCGCCTGCGCCTACTACGCCGCCCAGCGCGCCACCGAGCCGGACCTGGCGCGGCTGACCCTGGCCTGGGAGCGCCTGGAGGACTGCTACCGCCGGCGCGAGACCCTGACCCGGGAAGAGGAGGGCGAGGCCGATGCCGCCTTTCACCTGGCCATCGCCGAGGCCAGCCACAACGCCGTTTACCTGCACAGCATCCGCAGCCTGTTCGAATTGCTGCGCCACCACATGGTGACCAACATCGGCGGGATGCACGCCCAACGGGGTGAGACCCGCGAGCGTCTGCTGGAGCAGCACCGGGCGCTGTACCAGGCAATCGTCGCCGGGGAAGCGGAGAATGCACGCGAGGCGGCGAGCCGCCATCTGGGTTACGTGAGAGAGGTTCTGGAGGAGGCCGGCGCCATGGCAGGCCGTCTAGCACGGGCCAAACGGCGGGATGAGCTCTAGGTAAATCTGGCAGATAACCGTATGATGGCACTATGCTATGACAATAAGTTGTCTGTCCGCGGCTAAAGTTTAGCGTTTCAGAGCTGATAACCCGGTCACACCTTCCCGCCTTCGCTGGCGTCTAGACCGGTATCTTCCTGTGGAACACGCCCCTTCTTCGCCCTCGCTCATCGACCTTACCTTCACCCCTGCATTGCTTGGTGCCTGTGGTACCGGAGCGACATTGCTGGCTGGCGGCGTGACCTCGACCACCCTGGCCCTGAGTGCCACCCAGGTGGCACTGGCCGTGGGCCTGGGTTTCTGGCAACTGCGTCGCGCCCAGGTACGCCAGGCCGAGCGCGCCGCCGAGCAGGCCGTGAGCCAGAGCCCCGCCAGCGGTCGAGACGAAGCCCTCGAAGCGCTTTGCGTGGCTGTACTGCCGGTCTGGTCCGAGCAGATCGAAGCCGCGCGGGTCCACACCGAGCAGGAAATCGTCAGCCTGACCAGTCGCTTCGCCGAACTGGCCGACCGCATTCACAGCGTGGCCGGCGCCGATCACGGCAGCGGCGATCGCCTGGTCAACCTCATGGCCAGTAGCCAGAACCAGTTGGACGGCATCCTCCAGGCCTTGCGCGAGGCGCTGTCCAGCAAGGGCGCGCTGCTCAACGAAATCAACGGCCTGGCCGGCCTGACCGAACAGCTCAAGAGCATGGCCAAGGACGTCGGCGACGTGGCGCGCCAGACCAACCTGCTGGCCCTCAACGCCGCCATCGAAGCCGCCCGTGCCGGTGAAGCCGGGCGCGGCTTCGCGGTGGTCGCCGACGAGGTGCGCAAGCTCTCCACCCTGTCCGGCGATACCGGGCAGAAGATCGGCGAAACCGTGGAAACGGTGAACGGCGCCATCGCCCGCACCCTGGAGCTTTCGCAGCTCCACGCCGAGCGCGACACCGGCACCCTGAACCAGTCCGGCGAGACCATCGAACAGGTCATCGGCACTTTTGGCGGCACCACCCGTGACGTGGTCGAGCGCAGCGATGCCCTGGCGGACAACGCCGCAGCCGTGGGCGGCGCCATCGCCGAGGTGCTGGTCGCCCTGCAATTTCAGGATCGCGTCAGCCAGATGCTCGGCCACATCCGTGACGACCAGGCCCGCCTCGAGCGCCTGGTGATCGACCGTCGCGCCCTGGCCGCCAGCGGTCAGCCGCTGCCGACCCTCGACACCCGCGGCTGGCTCGCCGACCTGGCCCGCACCTACACCATGGCCGAGCAGGTCGCCGTGCACCACGGCAAGCGACCGGCCGCCGCCCCCGCCGAATCCGATATCACGTTCTTTTAAGGAAAGCTGTCATGAGCAACAAGACCATTCTGATCGTCGACGACTCCATCTCCATCCGCCAAGTGGTGTCCATGACCCTGAAAAGCGCGGGCTACGACGTCATCGAAGGCTGCGACGGCCGCGATGCCCTGACCAAGCTGGACGGGCGCAAGGTGCACCTGATCATCAGCGACGTGAACATGCCCAACATGGACGGCATCACCTTCGTCACCGCGGCCAAGAAGCTGCCGGCCTACAAATTCACCCCGGTGATCATGCTCACCACCGAATCCGATGCCGCCAAGAAGGCCGCCGGCCAGGCCGCCGGTGCCAAGGCCTGGATGGTCAAGCCGTTCCAGCCGGCGCAGATGCTGGCGGCGGTTTCCAAGCTGATCATGCCCTGATGGCCCCGGAGGCTGCCCCCATGAACGATGTCGTTCGTACCCGCCTGCCCCTTACCGGGCCGCTGACCATCTACACCGCGGCCGACAGCAAGCCGCTGCTGATGGAGCCCCTGACCGCCGGGGTCACCGTGGCGCTGGAACTGGCCGAGGTCGATGAATTCGACTCCGCGGGTCTGCAGTTGCTGCTGCTGGCCCACCGCGAGGCGCAGCGTCTGGGCGGCAGCCTCGAACTGGTCGACCCCAGCCCCGCCGTCACCGAACTGCTGGAGCTGGCAGGTCTTGCCGACTTCTTTACCGCGGTCGCCGCGGAAGGTGTTGCCGCATGAACATGGACGAGATCCTCAAGACATTCATCGCCGAGAGCGAGGAATTGCTGCAGCAGATGGAAGCCGCGCTGCTGCAGATCGAGCAGGCGCCGGATGACGTCGAGCTGATCAATGCCATCTTTCGCGCCGCCCACACCATCAAGGGTTCGGCCGGGCTGTTCGGCCTGGACCATGTGGTGGCCTTCACCCATGTCGCCGAAAGCGTGCTCGACCGCATCCGCAGCGATGAGCTGGCCTTCGACGAGACCCTGTCGGCGCTGTTCCTGGAGGTCTGCGACCACCTCAACGGCCTGATCGCCCGGGTATCGTCCGGCAGCGAGCCGGAGCCCGACTTCCAGGCCGCCGGCGCCGTGCTGGTGCAGCGCCTGGAGCACTATCTGCAGCCGAGCGCCAAGGCCGCCCAGCCGGCCGCCACCGCCCGTAGCCTGGCGGCACCGGTCGATGGCGTGGCCGCCGGCCACTGGCACCTGTCGCTGCGCTTCGGTCCGGACATGCTGCGCAACGGCATGGATCCGTTGGCCTTCGTGCGCTACCTCAACAGCTTTGGCCGCATCGTCAACATCGTCACCCTGACCGATGCCATCCCGGCCGCGGCGGAGATGGACCCGGAGACCTGCTACCTGGGCTTCGAGGTCGCCTTCGACAGCGACGCCGACAAGGCGACCATCGAGGCGGCCTTCGAATTCGTCCGCGAGGACAGCCAGATCCGCATCCTTCCGCCGCACAGCCGCAGCAGCGACTACTGCCAGCTGATCGACGACCTGGCCGAGGAAGACCTGCGCCTGGGCGAGATCCTGGTGCGCTGCGGCACCCTGACCGCCACCGAGCTGGACGAGGTGCTGCGCCGCCAGGCCGATCCGGCCACGCCGCGGCAGCCCATCGGCGAAGCCCTGGTGGAGGCCCAACTGGTCAATCCGCCGGTGGTGGATGCAGCCCTGAACAAGCAGCGCAAGATCAAGGAGCAGCGCGCGCCGGCCGGCGAAGGCCAGCTGATCCGTATCGACGCGACCAAGCTCGACCAGCTGATCGACCTCATCGGCGAACTCATTATCGCCGGTGCCGGGACCCAGCTGATCGCCCAGCAGAGCGGCCTGGCGGCTCTCGTGGAATCCACCGGGGTGCTGTCGCGCCTGGTGGAAGAGGTGCGCGACACCGCCCTGACCCTGCGCATGGTGCAGATCGGTACCACCTTCAACCGCTTCCAGCGCGTGGTCCGCGACGTCTCCAAGGAGATCGGCAAGGACATCGCCCTGCGCATCAGCGGCGGCGAGACCGAGCTGGACAAGACTGTGGTGGAAAAGATCGGCGATCCGCTGACCCACCTGATCCGCAACGCCATGGACCATGGCATCGAATCCGCCGAGCTGCGCCTGGCGCGGGGCAAGCCGGCCCAGGGCACCGTGGGGCTCAACGCCTACCACGAGTCGAGCAGCATCGTCATCGAGGTCACCGACGACGGCGGCGGTCTGTCGCGCGAGCGCATCCTGCGCAAGGCGACCGAGCGCGGCCTGATCGCCGAGGGCCAGGTGCTGGCCGACAAAGACGTGTTCAACCTGATCTTCGAACCGGGCTTCTCCACCGCCGAGCAGATCAGCAACCTGTCCGGTCGCGGCGTCGGCATGGACGTGGTGAAAAAGAACATCACCGCCCTGCGCGGCAGCGTCGACCTCACCAGCGAGGAAGGCCGTGGCACCACGGTGACCATTCGCCTGCCGCTGACCCTGGCGATCATCGACGGCTTCCTCATCGGCGTCGGCAAGGCCACCTATGTGGTGCCCCTGGAGGCGGTGGAGGAGTGCATCGAGCTGACCGAGGCGGCCAGTGTCCAGGCCAACGGCAACGACTACCTCGACCTGCGCGGCGAGGTGTTGCCGGTGCTGCGCCTGCGCCAGCTGTTCGCCATCGAGGAAGCGCCGCCGCGGCGGCAGAACGTGGTGGTGGTGCGCTATGCCGGCCAGCGCGCCGGTCTGGTGGTCGATCAGCTGCTCGGCGAATTCCAGACCGTGATCAAGCCGCTCGGTCCGCTGTTCGGCCACAACCGCAGCCTTGGCGGTTTCACCATCCTGGGTACCGGCGCCGTGGCGCTGATCCTCAACGTGCCCGGCCTGATAGGCGAGGCCGCGTCTACCAGCGTTACTGCTCCAGTCCACGCTCCCGTGCCGACCTGACCGCCAAGGAATTAGAGTCCATGACCGTTACCAAACGCATGTCCCTGCTGGTCCTCTCCGCGCTGCTGGGCATCATCCTGCTGGCCGGCATTGCCTACCAGCAGCTGAGCCAGGTGTATGAGCGCGCCAACTATGGCAACGACAACACCGTGCCATCGATTCTGGGTATCGATGCCATCGACGCCCATTCCGCCGACATCATCACCGGCATCTACCGCCATCTGGCCGCCGACGGTGATGCGGCGACGCGCGAGGCCGAAAAGGAATTGACCGAGGCGCAACAGCTGACCGAAAAGGCCCTCAAGGACTATGAGCCGCTGATCTCCGACGAGACCGATCGCCGTATGCTGCAGGATGATCGTCAGGCCATCGCGCAACTCAACGATCTCGTGGCCACCGTGCTGCCGCTGTCGCGGGCCAGCCAGGACGAGGACGTCAAGCGCATCCTCGGCGAGAAGCGCAAGGTCATCGACCACGTGGGCGACACCCTCGATGCGCACCGCGGCTACAACCAGAAACTGGGCAGCGAGCAGGCGCTGGTCGCCGGTCATACCATGAGCCAGGCCACCGTCCTCTCCATCGGCATCGCCCTGGCGACCCTGCTGCTGATCGGCCTGCTCGGCTTCTTCATCACCCGCAACCTGCTGCGCCAGCTCGGCGGCGAGCCGGCCGAGGTGGCCAGGGTCGCCAACCGCACCGCCGCGGGCGACCTGCCCGACGATCTGCAGCTGCGCGCGGGCGACGATTCCAGCCTGATGGCCGCCATGCAGCGCATGGTGGTGACCCTGCGCGGTCTGGTCCAGGAAATGAGCGCTATGGCCAGCGAGCACGATCGGGGCGAGACCGAGGCGCGTATTCCGCTGGAACGCTTCCAGGGCACCTTCCGCAACGTCGCCGAAGGCGTCAACGCCATGGTCGCCGGCCACCTGAGCGATTCCGCCAAGGCCATGGCGTGTGTCAAGCGCTTTGGCGAGGGCGATCTGGCCGCGCCGCTGGAGCGTTTCCCCGGCAAGAAGGGAATGATCAATGACAACATAGAGCGGCTGCGCAGCAACATACAGGCGCTGATGGCCGAGATGCAGCGCATGTCGCAAGAACACGATGCCGGCGACATCGATATCTGCATCGACACGGAGCGCTTTCAAGGCTCCTAACGTGAGATTGCCATCGGCATCAATGCGATGGTAGCAGGCCACATTGCGGTCAAGAAAAAGGCGATGGCCTGCATCAAGGCCTTTGGTGAGGGGGATCTTTCGGCACCCCTGGAGCGATTCCCAGGCAAGAAGGCCTTCATCAACGACAACATCGAGCAGGTGCGTACCAATATCCAGCGTCTGATAGACGATGCTCAGTACCTGAGTCAGGCTGCCATGACCGGACAGTTGGATACCCGCGCCGACGCCAGCGCCCACCAGGGCGACTTCCGCAGGATCGTCGCCGGCATCAACGGCACCCTCGACGCCATCGTCGCCCCAGTCAACGAGGCCATGGGCGTGATGGCCGGGCTGGCCCAGGGCGACCTGAGTCGCACCGTGCGCGGGGACTATCAGGGGCAGTTGCTGGAACTCAAGGAGTCGATCAACAGCACCGTAGGCAAGCTGAATCAAATCATCGGCGACGTGCGCCTGTCGGCCGACTCCCTGGCCAGCGCCTCCGAAGAGATCTCTGCCACCGCGCAAAGTATGAGTGAGGCCAGCACCGAACAGGCAGCCTCGGTTGAGGAGACCAGCGCCAGCGTCGAGCAGATGTCGGCCTCCATCGCCCAGAACACCGAAAATGCCAAGGTCACCGATGGCATGGCCGGCAAGGCTGCGCGGGAAGCGGGCGAGGGTGGTCAGGCAGTCAGCGAGACCCTGGTGGCCATGAAGACCATCGCCGAGAAGATCGGCATCGTCGACGACATCGCCTACCAGACCAATCTGCTGGCGCTCAACGCCGCCATCGAGGCCGCCCGTGCCGGCGAGCATGGCAAGGGTTTCGCCGTGGTGGCTGCCGAGGTTCGCAAGCTGGCCGAACGCAGCCAGGTCGCGGCCCAGGAAATCGGCACCGTGGCCAAGAGCAGCGTGGCCCTGGCCGAGCGCGCCGGCACCCTGCTGGACCAGATGGTGCCGTCCATCAGCAAGACCTCCGATCTGGTGCAGGAAATCGCTGCCGCCAGCGAGGAGCAAAGCAGCGGGGTGAGCCAGATCAACGGCGCCATGCTGCAACTGAGCCAGATCACCCAGCAGAACGCCTCGGCGTCCGAAGAGCTGGCTGCCACCGCCGAAGAGATGAGTACCCAGGCGGAGCAGTTGCAGCGGCTGATGGGCTTCTTCAATACCGGCGAACGTCGGATGGTCCAGGACCTGGAGCGCGCGCTGGAGGCTTCGCGGCCCAAGGCCATGCGGGTCCCGGGCAAAGCGTTACGCAATGGCACCTCGGGCGGCGTACCTGACGGCTACGTCCCCTTCGAATCCTGACCCTTATCCAACGGCCACCTGCGGGTGGCCTTTTTGAGACCATCGACATGACCGTCATCAAGAAAATGCTGCTGCTGGTACTGTCCGCGCTATTGGGCATCCTCGTGCTGGCCGGCAGCGGGCAATACGAAATCGACAAGGTGTTCCAAGCCGCCAACTACGGCAACGACAACACCGTTCCCAGTCTCAAGGCGCTCGGGGATGTCAACGACAGCCGATCCGACTACGTGGTAAGCATCTATCGCCACGTGCTGTCGACCAGCCCCGAGGCCATGACTACGGTGGAGCAGGATATCGCTGCCGCCAAGGAGCGCATTGGCCAGAGCCTCGCCAAATACGAGGCGCTGGTCTCGGATGATCAGGATCGCGGGCTGCTGGCGACCGACCGGACCGCCTTCAATGCCCTGTTCGCCTTGGGCGAGCAGGTCGTCGCCCTGTCGCGGCAAAATCGCAACGACGAGGCCCAGACCTTGATGCGCAGTCGCGGCGACGTGATGGCCACCATCAACAAGGCCCTCGACGAGCACGTCAGCTATAACCAGGCCCTGGCGCAACAGGGCGTGCAGGTGGCCGAGAAGACCAAGGTCGAGGCCACCTGGCTGGCCCTGTCCATCGCCCTGGCGACTCTGCTGGCCGTGGCCCTGCTGGGCTTCTTCATCACCCGCAATCTGCTGCGTCAGCTGGGCGGTGAGCCCGCCGCCGTGGCGACGCTGGCCGGTCGTGTGGCAGCCGGTGATCTGCCGGATGACATCAAGCTGCGCGGCGATGACAAGACCAGCCTGATGGCGGCCATGCAGAACATGGTCACCACCCTGCGTGGTCTGATCAGCGAAATGAGCAGCATGTCGGCGGCCCACGACCGCGGCGAGACCGTGGTGCGCATCCCGGCCGAGCGCTTCCAGGGTGCGTATCGCAGCATGGCCGAAGGGGTCAACGGCATGGTCGCCGGACATCTGAGCGATTCCAGCAAGGCCATGGCCTGCGTCAAGAGCTTTGGCGAGGGTGATCTGTCGGTGCAGCTGGAACGCTTCCCCGGCCAGAAGGCGGTGATCAACGACAACCTGGAGCAGGTGCGCGGCAATATCCAGCGTCTGGTCGAAGACGCCAACCAGCTGAGCCAGGCCGCCATGGCCGGACGTCTCGATACCCGCGCCGATGCCAGTGCCCACCAGGGCGATTTCCGCCGCATCGTCGCCGGCATCAACGGTACCCTCGATGCCATCGTCGCCCCGGTCAACGAAGCCATGGGCGTCATGGCGGGCCTCGCCCAGGGTGACCTGAGCCGCACCGTGCGCGGTGACTACCAGGGCCAGCTGCTGGAGCTCAAGGAATCGATCAACGGCACCGTCGGTAAACTGAATCAGATCATCGGCGACGTGCGCCTGTCGGCCGATGCCCTGGCCAGTGCTTCGGAGGAAATCTCCGCCACTGCCCAGAGCATGAGCCAGGCCAGTACCGAACAGGCCGCCTCGGTCGAGGAGACCAGCGCCAGCGTCGAGCAGATGTCGGCCTCCATCGCCCAGAACACCGAGAACGCCAAGGTCACCGATGGCATGGCCGGCAAGGCCGCGCGCGAGGCCAACGAAGGTGGCGAGGCGGTGGGAGAGACCCTGGTCGCCATGAAGACCATCGCCGAGAAGATTGGCATCGTCGACGACATCGCCTACCAGACCAACCTGCTGGCGCTCAACGCCGCCATCGAGGCCGCTCGTGCCGGCGAGCACGGCAAGGGTTTCGCCGTGGTGGCCGCCGAGGTCCGCAAGCTGGCCGAACGCAGCCAGGTCGCCGCCCAGGAAATCGGCACCGTAGCCAAGAGCAGCGTGGCCCTGGCCGAGCGCGCCGGGTCATTGCTCGACGAAATGGTACCGTCCATCAGCAAGACCTCCGATCTGGTACAGGAAATCGCCGCTGCGTCCGAAGAACAGAGTAGCGGAGTCACTCAGATCAATAGCGCCATGCTGCAACTCAACCAGATCACCCAACAGAACGCCTCGGCCTCGGAAGAGCTGGCCGCGACCGCCGAAGAAATGAGCGGTCAGGCCGAACAGCTGCAGCGCCTGATGGGCTTCTTCAACACCGGCGACGGTCGCGTGGTCCACGACCTGGAGCGTGCCATCGAGCAGACGCGTCCGGCCGCGACCCGCGCGTCCCAGCCGGCCCCGCGTCGTCCGCAGATGGCCGCGGGCGGCCTGCCGGACGGTTACGTCCGCTTCCCGGAGTAATGGCTTCATGACTGCCCTGACCCTTGGCGACATCGCCCACGAACACCTCGGCCATCAGCACCTGACCTTTGTGGTCGATGGTGAAACCTATGCGGTGGATACCCTCGCGGTACGCGAGATCATCGAGTTCGGCCAGCTGACCCAGGTCCCGCTGATGCCGGCCTGCATTCGCGGGGTGATCAACCTGCGGGGCGCCGTGGTCCCGGTAGTCGATCTGGAGGCCCGCTTCGGTGGCCAGCCGACCCGGGTCGGCCCGCGGACCTGCATCGTGATCCTGGAGGTGTGCGATGGCGAAGACACCCAGGTGCTGGGCGTGGTGGTGAACGCGGTGAGCGAGGTGCTGGAAATCGCCGCGGCGGACATCCGCCCGGCGCCGGCCTTTGGCAGTCGCCTGGCGCCGCACTTCATCGCCGGCATGGTCAAGTCCGAAGAGGGGTTCGTGACCCTGCTCGACGTGGCCCGGGTACTGGACGTACACGAACTGGCGAGCCTGGCCCAGGCCGCCAGCTGAGAGACCCTGCATTGCCATGGGCGACGTTAACCGGCGCCTCCTAATCGATACAGTCGTAACCGGCGCCGGAGGCGCTTTCACCATGCTGAACACACTTCGCGTTTCGACCAAGCTGGCGCTCGGTTTCGGGGCCGCCATCCTGATGCTGCTGCTGGTCATGGGCGTCGCCCTGCTGAACATGGGCACCATGAAGGAGTCGGCCGACAACATGTCGAAGTTCCGTTTCCCCATGACCGTCCAGGCCAACACCCTGGTACGCAACACCCTGGATAACGGGCGCCTGCTACGCAACCTGTTGCTGCTGGACGATGAGCGCGCCGTGGCCAAGACCAGGGAAGACATTGCCAAGCTGCGCGCAGCCAACAATGACATTCTGGCTGATCTGCAAAAGAAGATCGTCAGCGACGAAGGCAAGCAGAAACTCGCTGCAGTCTTGGATGCGCGTCAACGCTTGCAGGACAAATACGTCGAGTATTTCCGCCTGCTGGATACCGACCGCGGCCAGGCCCGGGACTATCTGCTGAACGTCTTCGCCCCCAACAACAACGAGCTGGTCGCCGCCCTCGGCGCCATGAACGACCTGCAGGCCCAGCGCATGCAGGAAGCTGGCGAAGCGGCCACGGCCGCCTATGTGGATGCGCGTAACCTGATGCTGGTGATCGGCGCGGTGGCGACCCTGATCGCAATCCTGCTCGGCTACCTGATCACCCGCAGCCTGATCCGGCAGCTGGGTGGCGAACCGGCCTATGCCGCCGAGGTGGTGCAGCGCGTTGCTCGTGGTGACCTGAGCGTCGAGGTGGTGACCCGCGAGGGTGATACCACCAGCATGCTGGCCGCCGTGCGCACCATGACTACCACCCTAGCACAGATCATCAGTGACGTGCGCAGCTCGGCCGATGGCCTGGCCAGCGCCTCCGAAGAGGTCTCGGCCACCGCCCAGAGCATGAGCCAGGCCAGCACCGAACAGGCAGCCTCCGTCGAGGAAACCAGCGCCAGCATCGAAGAGATGTCGGCCTCCATCGCCCAGAACACCGAGAACGCCAAGGTCACCGACGGCATGGCCGGCAAGGCCGCACGGGAAGCGGACGAGGGTGGTCAGGCCGTGCGCGAGACGCTGGTGGCCATGAAGACCATCGCCGACAAGATCGGCATCGTCGACGACATCGCCTACCAGACCAATCTGCTGGCGCTCAACGCCGCCATCGAGGCCGCCCGCGCCGGCGAGCACGGCAAGGGCTTCGCCGTGGTGGCCGCCGAGGTGCGCAAGCTGGCCGAACGCAGCCAGGTCGCCGCCCAGGAGATCGGCACCGTCGCCAAGAGCAGCGTGGCCCTGGCCGAGCGCGCCGGGTCCCTGCTGGGCGAGATGGTGCCTTCCATCAACAAGACCTCCGACCTGGTGCAAGAAATCACCGCGGCGTCCGAAGAGCAGAGTGCCGGCGTCGAGCAGATCAACGGCGCCATGCTGCAACTGAGCCAGATCACCCAGCAGAATGCCTCGGCGTCCGAAGAGCTGGCCGCCACCGCGGAAGAAATGAGCGGCCAGGCCGAGCAGCTCCAGCAGATGATGGAATTCTTCACCCTGAGCGGTTCGCCGGTGGCCCAGCAGGTCGCCCGTCCCGGCGCCAACCGCTCGGGTCCGAGCCTGGCCGAGCGCACCTCCGCCCTGATCGACTCACCCCGTCGCGCGCCCCGTGGCAGCGTGCCGGCCGGTTTCGCCCGTTTCGAGGAGCACGCCTGATGCTATCGCGCCAGTTTCTGACCTTTCAGCTCGCCGGTGATCTCTACGGCGTGAACACCGGTTGCGTGCGGGAGATCATCGAGTACGGCGCGGTGACCACGGTACCCATGCTGCCGCCGGCCATCCGCGGCGTCATCAACCTGCGCGGCGCCGCCGTGCCGGTCATGGACCTTGGCGTGCGCTTTCGCAACGAGGTGACCGAGACCTCCCGCCGCAGCTGCATCGTGGTGCTGGAGATCCAGGTCGACGGCGGCCCCCAGGTATTCGGCATCGTGGTGGACGCGGTCTGCGAGGTGCTGGAGATCGCCGCCGACGGCATCGAGCCGGCGCCGCGCTTCGGCGCCTCGATCCGCACCGACTTCATCCTCGGCATGGCCAAGCAGGGTGCCGGTTTCGTCATCCTGCTCGACATGGATCGGGTCCTGGGCGCAGACGATCTCGCCCAGCTCGCCGCCATGACGGCTGCCTGAGTCGCGAACCATGGAACTCCCCGCGCTGACCGACAGCGAATTCCGCCAGTTTCGTAGCTTCATCTTCCGGGTCGCCGGCATCAGCATGTCCGATGCCAAGCGCCCGCTGGTGAGCGGTCGCCTGGCCAAGCGAGTGCGCCAGCGCGGCACGCCCAGCTACGACGCCTATTTCCAGCTGATCCAGCGCGACCAGGCGGAATGCCAGATGGCGGTCGATCTCCTGACCACCAACGAGACCTACTTCTTCCGCGAGCCCAAGCACTTCGACTTCCTGCGCGAGCAGGTGCTGCCGAACTGGGACAGACGCCAGCCGTTGCGGCTGTGGAGCGGCGCCTGCTCCTCGGGGGAGGAGCCCTATACCCTGGCCATGACCCTGGCCGAAGGGCTGGGCGAGCGCCCCTGGGAAATCGTCGCCTCCGACCTCAGCACCCGGGTGCTGGCCAAGGCGCGCAACGCCCAGTATCCGCTCGCCGAAGCCGAGAACATCCCGCCGGCGCTGTTGCGGCGCTATTGCTTCAAGGGCGTGGGCGACAACGACGGCACCTTTCTGGTGGATCCGCGGCTGACCGCGCGGATCGCCTTTCGCCAGATCAATCTGAACAACAACCTGCCGGAACTGGGCACCTTCGACATCATCTTTCTGCGCAACGTGATGATCTACTTCGACGTGCCCACCAAGCGCCAGGTGGTGGCCCGTCTGGTTCGCCATCTGCGACCCGGTGGCTATTTCTTCGTCAGCCATTCCGAGAGCCTCAACGGGGTGACCGACGCCTTGAAAATGGTCAGTCCTTCCATCTATCAACGTCCGCTCTAGCCATGGCAGCCGCGCCGGAACTGTTTCTGCGTCCTGGCGACTGGTATTTCGGCCAGGGCGAGTTGCGGATCCGGACCATCCTGGGCTCCTGCGTATCCTTTGTCTTCTGGCACCCGCAGCGACGCCTCGGCGGCATGACCCATGCGCTGTTGCCCACGCGCCAGCGCGCCGCGCCCGGCGCGCCCGCCGACGGTCACTATGTCGACGAATCCCTGCAGTTGATGCTGGACGCGATCGCCCGCCATGGCGGCGATCTGCCCGGCTACCAGGTGCACCTCTACGGGGTGGCAACATGTTTCCCCAGCTCCTGCGCGATCGCGTACGCAACATTGGCGACGTCAATGTCGAGGCGGCGCTGGCGCAACTGGCCCAGGCCGGTATCCATGCGAAGCGGACCCACGTCCGCGGCGCCGGCCATCGCAAACTGTCCCTGGACCTCGTCGACGGCCGGGTGCTCATGCAACAGGTGGAGCTACCCTATGTTCCGCCGCTTACGAGACTTACTCCATGAACAAGATCAAGGTCCTTATCGTCGACGACTCCGCCGTGGTGCGGCAGGTGCTCGCCCAGAGTCTCGCGGAGGATCCGGCCATCGAGGTGTTGGGGGTCGCCGCCGACCCGGTGTTCGCCCAGGACAAGATGCGCAAGCAGTGGCCCGACGTCATCGTGCTGGACGTGGAGATGCCGCGCATGGACGGCATCACCTTTCTCAAGAAGATCATGGCCGAGCGCCCGACCCCGGTGGTGATCTGCTCGACCCTGACCGAGAAGGGTGCCGCCACCACCCTGCAGGCCATGGCCGCCGGGGCGGTCAGCATCGTCACCAAGCCCCAGGCCAACCTCAAGCAATTCCTCAAAGACGCCTCGGACGACCTCACCAGCGCGGTCAAGGCCGCCGCCCGGGCCAATCTCAAGCGCCTGGCGCCGCGTGGCGTGCCGGTGGTGCCGACGCCCAAGCTCAGCGCCGACGCCATCCTCCCGGCCGGCGGCAGTCCGGCCATGGCGCGCACCACCGAACGCATCGTCGCCCTGGGCACCTCCACCGGTGGCACCCAGGCCCTGGAGGCGGTGCTGACCTCGCTGCCGCGGGTCTGCCCCGGCATCGTGGTGGTCCAGCACATGCCCGAGCGCTTCACCGCCGCCTTCGCCGAACGCCTGGATCGCCTCTGCGAGCTGGAAGTGCGCGAAGCCCGGCATGGCGATCGGGTCCTGCCGGGGCGGGTGCTGATCGCGCCGGGTGGTCGCCACATGCTGCTCAAGCGCAGTGGCGCCCAGTACCAGGTGGACGTGGTCGACGGCCCGCCGGTCAGTCGTCATCGACCCTCGGTGGACGTGCTGTTCCGTTCGGTGGCGCGGGCCGCCGGCAGCAATGCTCTGGGTATCATCATGACCGGCATGGGCGACGACGGCGCCCGTGGGCTCAAGGAGCTGCGCGAGGCTGGCGGCCGTACCCTCGGCCAGGACGAAGACAGCTGCGTGGTCTATGGCATGCCCAAGGAAGCCATGAAGCTCGGCGCGGTGGAGCAGGAGATCGGCCTCAACCAGATCGCCGCCGCCATCCTCAAAGGTGGGGCCTAGACGAACTTGCGGGGCAGGCGGGACTCCAAGCGCGAGCACGCGAGGAGAGCCCCATGTTCGACATCTGCCACTGGATCAACGAGCCCGAAACCTGGCTGGCCGAGCCCGAGCGGCTGCGGGTCATCACCGATCGCCACAGTGACTTCTGGAACCACACCCACGACGGCGGCGAGCGCCACAGTGGTCACTTCTTCGGCGCCCGGGTCACCAGCGGCTTCACCGCCCAGCTGCGGGTGGCGGCGCGCTGCAAGAACCAGGGCGACCATGCCGGCTTGATGGTGCGGATCGACGAACAGCATTGGCTGCGGGCCGGCATCGGCTACTTCGACGATACCCCGCAATTGCTCAGCGTCCTGACCCTGGGACGCTCGGATCTGGCCGTGGGCGCACCGCTGGGCGAGCGCGAAGAGTTGTGGTTGAGGATTACCCTGACCCAGGGCACCCTGCGGGTCCAGGCCTCGCTCGACGGTCAGCGCTGGCCGCTGCTGCGCCTGGCCAGCCTGCCCGCCGCCGCCGAGTACCGGGTCGGCCCGGTCTGTGGCACCCCGGAGCGGGGTGGCATGGAGGTGGCGTTCAGCGACTTCAGTCTGCAGGCCCCGCTGCAGCGAGGCCTGGCCGATCTGAGTTGAGGTGGTGTTGCTAAGCTATGTTTTACGATCTAGCGAGCTAGAGCCAAACAAGGCCTAGGCGGCCCCGCAAAAAACGCCTGAGGAAGCGGATCGGACTCGCGCTCGAGTTTACAAATGGTAAATGAGCATTCCGACGGAGCTGGCCACCCAGGGCATTTTTAACGCAGTTAGGCCGACGCGCAGCAGATCGTTGCTGAACATCAGCCGACGGTGACGGGGGGCAGTTCGACCTGCTGCACCTGCACCGGCTTGCGCGGGGCGACCACCTTGGCGACCCCGTCGACGACCTTGTCACCGTGCTGGTTGAACACCCGGGTGGCCAGGTTCACGCGAAACTTCGGCAGCTTTTCCAGCACCTCGATTTCCACCGTCAGGGTATCGCCCAGCTTGACCGGCTTTTCGAACGTCATGGTCTGGTCGACATAGAGGGTGCCCGGGCCCGGCAGGTTGCAGGCCACCGCGGCGCTGATCAGGGCGCCACTGAGCATGCCGTGGGCGATGGGCTCGCGAAACAGCGTCTTGGCGGCGAATTCGGCGTCCAGGTGCAGCGGGTTGCAGTCCCCGGAGAGGGCGGCGAACAGCAGCACATCGCGCTGCTCGATGGTGCGGGTCACGGTCACCTTCTGGCCGATCTCGAGGGCTTCATAAGGGATGTTTTCGGTCAGGCTCATGACGCGCTCCGGCAGCTGTGACAAGGCGGCGGACGCCGCGAAGCCGGGCATTCTACCCAGGCTCGCCGCCCGAGGCTAATCGACGCCCGGAAAAGCCCCGAGAGAAGGTGACCATAATTGACCATCTGGTCATTAGGTGACGTTCGGGGCGGATATTGATGCTGTTGCGGGCAGGGCAAAGCTGCTAGGCTCGCAGGGCCGGTTCAGCGCTGATCACGGCACTCCAACGAACAATAACCATAGAGCGGGAGCGGGCTGCATGATGCCGAATTTCTGGAGTGACAAATATCCCGAGGGCATCCAGACAGACATAGACCTGGACCGTTATCGCAACGTCCTGGCGGTATTCCGCGAGGCCTGCCAGACCTACGCCGAGCGCCCGGCGTTCAGCAACCTGGGTCGCACCCTGAGCTACCGCGAACTCTATGAGCTGTCCGGTCAGTTCGCTGCCTACCTGCAAAAGCATACCGACCTGCAACCCGGCGATCGCATCGCCGTGCAGATGCCCAATGTGCTGCAGTATCCGGTGGTGGTCTTTGGCGCCATGCGCGCCGGCCTGGTGGTGGTCAACACCAACCCGCTGTACACCGCCCGCGAGATGCAGCACCAGTTCAAGGATTCCGGCGCCCGGGCGCTGGTCTGCCTGGCCAACATGGCGCACCTGGCCGAACAGGTGCTGCCGCAGACCGACATCCGGCACGTCATCATCACCGAGGTCGGCGACCTGCTGCCGACCTTCAAGCGCCTGCTGGTCAACGCCGTGGTCCGCCATGTAAAGAAGATGGTGCCGGCCTATCGCATTCCCCATTCCATCCGCTTCGTCGATGCCATGACCAAGGGCGAGCACGTCGATTTCGTCGACGCCGACCCGGCGGCCGAGGACGTCGCCGTGCTGCAGTACACCGGCGGCACCACCGGCATCGCCAAGGGCGCCATGCTGACCCACCGCAATCTGGTGGCCAACATGCTGCAATGCCAGGTGCTGATGACCAAGTACCTGGGCGGCGGCGCCCAGGTGATGATCGCGCCGCTGCCGCTCTATCACATCTATGCCTTCACCATTCACTGCATGGCCATGCTGATCCAGGGCAACCACAACGTCCTGATCACCAATCCGCGCGACCTGCCGGCGCTGGTCAAGGAACTGCGGCAGTGGCGCTTCAACGGCTTCGTCGGCCTCAACACCTTGTTCGCCGCCCTGTGCAACAACGAGGATTTCCGCCAGCTGGATTTCTCCCAGCTCAAGGTGACCTTTTCCGGTGGCATGGCGCTGCAGCAATCCGTGGCCCTGCGCTGGGAAGAGGTGACCGGCTGCGGCATCTGCGAAGGCTACGGCATGACTGAGACCAGTCCGGTGGTGAGCTTCAATCCGCTGGAGCGGCGCCGGCTGGGCACCATCGGCGTGCCGGTGCCGGGCACCGACTGCAAGGTGGTGGATGCAGATGGCGTGGCCCAGGGCTTCGATACCCCCGGCGAACTGTGCGTCAAGGGCCCCCAGGTCATGAAGGGCTACTGGCTGCGTCCCGAGGCCACCGCCGAGGTGCTGGACGCCGAGGGCTGGCTGCGCACCGGCGACATCGCCGTGATCGAGCCGGATGGCTATCTGCGCATCGTCGATCGCAAGAAGGACATGATCCTGGTGTCCGGCTTCAACGTCTATCCCAACGAGCTGGAAGAGGTACTCTCCCAGTTGCCCGGGGTGCTGCAGTGCGCCGCCATCGGTATCCCCGACGAGGTGGCGGGGGAGAAGATCAAGGTGTTCGTGGTGCTCAAGCCCGGTGCGTCCCTGACCACCGAGCAGGTGCTCAAGCACATGCACGACAACGTCACCGGCTACAAGCGCCCCAAGCTGGTGGAGTTCCGCGACAGCCTGCCGACCACCAACGTCGGCAAGATCCTGCGTCGCGAACTGCGTGACGCCGAACTCAAGAAGGCGTAACAGGACTTCACTATGTCCCCCGCGCCGCTACCTCTCGTCGACTGGTAGCGGTGCCACCGGTTTCCAAGCATGGTTTTCGCTAGAGGTTCGGGTATAAACCGCAGGCGGCATTTTGCCGTCACCTCTCCGACCTCTTTCCTTGAGGACACACCATGCGAATTAGCGTACGCCAGGCCGTGCTGGGCCTTTTCCTGCTGGGCTCCAGCGTGCTCGGTCAGGTCCAGGCCGGTGAACCCATCCGCGTCCTGTTCGTGGGCAACAGCTACACCTTCGTCAACGATCTGCCGGCGATGGTCCGTCAAATGTCCGTTGACGCCGGTCAGTCGCGCCCGCTGGACGTCAAGCATGTGACCTTCAGCGGCGCCAGCCTCGAGGAACACTGGAAGCGCCACGACGTGCAGGACGAGCTGGCCAAGGCCAACTACGACTACGTGGTGATCCAGGACCACAGCATGATGCCGGTGAAGAATCCGGACCTGACCCGTCAGTACGTGCGCCTGATCGCCGACCTGGCGCGCAAGGACGGTGCCCAGCCGATCCTCTACCTGACCTGGGCCCGGCAGAACAACCCGACCATGCAGGCGCAGCTGGACAGCGTCTACACCCCCCTGGCCAAGGAAACCGGCGCGCTGCTGGCCCCGGTGGGCCAGGCCTGGCAGAAGGCCCTGGCCGATCAGCCGCAACCGGGTCTGTTCCTGCCCGACGGCAGCCACCCGTCCTTTACCGGTACCTACCTGACCGCCTCGGTCTTCTATGCGCTGATCTACGGCACCCGTCCGCCGCTGCCGGCCGCCGGCGAAAAGATCAAGTTCGATCACGCCGATCCCGCCGATCTGCAACAGGACGCCTGGAAGGCCCTACAGTCGCTGGACATGGCCCTGCGCACGCCGCCGGCCAAGTTGAACGTGGCCAGCGTCCAGGCCAAGCGCTGATGTGCTACCGCCCCTGCGCGACCAGACGTCGCGCAGGGGCGGGCAACCCGGCGGTTTTCCGCCCGCCGTTCTTGTAAAGCCCCGCCGCACCCCCCAACTCTTTTACACTTACCGGTCCAAGCGACCGCCGTCGAAAGAGTTTCATGACCGATACCCCCTCCGTTGCCCGTCTCGCCGCCAACCTGGATCAGGCCTTCAACGCCGATCGCCATCGCCTGAGGCGCCAGCTCCAGGCCCTGCAGAAACAGCCTGATCCGGCCCGCGAAGCCCAGTGGCTGGAGCGTTTCCAGGCGTCCTGCGCCAAGGTCGAGGCGCGGCGTGCCAGCGTGCCGACCATCCGTTACGACGACGCCCTGCCGATCGCCGCCAAGCGCGAGGAGATCAAGCGCGCCATCGCCGGCCACCAGGTGGTGGTGATCGCCGGTGAGACCGGTTCGGGCAAGACCACCCAGCTGCCCAAGATCTGTCTGGAATTGGGCAGGGGTGTGCAGGGGCTGATCGGCCACACCCAGCCGCGCCGGCTGGCGGCGCGCAGCGTGGGCGCCCGGGTGGCGGAGGAACTGGGTTCGCCGCTGGGCGAACTGGTCGGCTATCAGGTGCGGTTCGAGGATCAGAGCACCGATGCCACCCTGATCAAGCTGATGACCGACGGCATCCTGCTGGCCGAGACCCAGCACGACCGCTTTCTCGAACGCTACGACACCATCATCGTCGACGAGGCCCACGAGCGCAGTCTCAACATCGACTTCCTGCTGGGCTTTCTCAAGACCCTGCTGCCGCGTCGCCCCGATCTCAAGCTGATCATCACCTCGGCCACCATCGACCTGGAGCGCTTCTCCCGGCATTTCGACGGCGCGCCCATCGTCGAGGTGTCCGGGCGGACCTATCCGGTGGAGACCTGGTATCGCCCCCTCAGCGCCGAGGTGGACGAAGACGGCGAACGGCTGGTGGACGATCTCTCGGTGGACCAGGGCATCCTCCAGGCACTGGACGAGATCGAGGCCCACGAGCGCAGCGTTGGTCAGCGCCCGGGTGATGTGCTGGTGTTCCTGCCCGGCGAGCGCGAGATCCGCGACTGCGCCGAGGTCCTGCGCAAGGCCCAGTTGAAATTCACCGAGGTGCTGCCGCTCTATGCGCGCCTGACGCCGGCCGAGCAGCAGAAGATCTTCCAGCCGCGTCCGGGACGCAAGATCGTGCTGGCGACCAACGTCGCCGAGACCTCGCTGACCGTGCCGGGCATCCGCTACGTGATCGACAGCGGCACCGCGCGCATCAGTCGCTACAGCTATAGAGCCAAGGTCCAGCGCCTGCCCATCGAAGCCATCTCCCAGGCCAGCGCCAACCAGCGCAAGGGCCGCTGCGGCCGGGTCGAGCCGGGCATCTGCATCCGCCTCTACAGCGAAGAGGATTTCCTCGGTCGACCGACCTTTACCGATCCGGAGATCCTGCGCACCAACCTGGCGGCGGTGATCCTGCAGATGCTGCATCTGCGCCTGGGTCGCATCGAAGACTTCCCCTTTATCGAGCCGCCGGATGGCAAGGCGATCAAGGACGGCTTCACCCTGTTGCAGGAACTCTCGGCGGTGGACGTCGAGGGGCGCCTGCTGCCCCTGGGGCGGCAACTGGCGCGCCTGCCCGTCGATCCGCGCCTGGGCCGCATGCTGCTCGAAGCGACCGAGCAGGGCAGCCTCGCCGAGGTGCTGATCGTCACCAGCGCCCTGTCGGTGCAGGACCCGCGCGAGCGCCCCGCCGACCGCCAGACCCAGGCCGATCAGGCCCATGCCCAGTGGAAGGACCCGGATTCGGACTTCGCCGCCCTGGTCAATCTCTGGCACGGTTTCGAAGAGCAGCGCCAGGCGCTAGGCTCCAACGCCCTGCGCAGCTGGTGCCGCAAGCACTTCCTCAACTACCTGCGGCTGCGCGAGTGGCGCGATGCCCATCGCCAGCTGACCCTGCTGTGCCGCGAACTGGGGCTCCAGGCGCGTAAGGCCGACAGTCCGGCGCCGGCACCGGCGGAAGTCGGCAACCGACCTGCGCCGACCACCGACAAGCACGTCAACGCCAAGGCCCAGCAACACGCCGAAGCCAGCGAGGCGGCGGTACGCGCCCGTGGCTATGCGGCGCTGCACAAGGCCATTCTCGCCGGCCTGCTCAGCCAGATCGGCCAGAAGAGCGAAGACGGCGACTACCTGGGGGCGCGCCAGCGGCGCTTCTGGATCCATCCCAGCAGCGTCATCGGCCGCAAGAAACCCAACTGGATCATGGCCGCGGAGCTGGTGGAGACCACCAAGCTGTTCGCCCGTATGGTGGCCAAGATCGAGCCGGACTGGATCGAGCCGGTGGCGGGCCACCTGGTCAAGAAGACGCACCTGGAGCCCCACTGGGAGAAGAAGCGCGGCCAGGTGGTGGCCTATGAACAGGTCACCCTCTATGGCCTGATCGTGGTCGGCCGCCGCCCGGTGCATTTCGGCCCCATAGATCCGCCTGCCGCCCGCGAGCTGTTCATCCGCGAAGGCCTGGTACGCGGCGAGATCAACAGCCGCGCCAAGTGCCTGGCCGCCAATCGGGCGCTGCTGGAGCGGCTGGACGAACTGGAAGCCAAGGCCCGCCGCCGCGACATCCTCGCCGATGAGGAAACGCTGTTCGACTACTATGCTGCGCGTCTGCCGGCGGACGTCTACCAGACCGCCACTTTCGATAGCTGGTACCGCCGCGAGAGCGCCAGGCAGCCCGATCTGCTGATTATGCGGGAGGAAGACGTCCTCGCCCGCGAAGCCAGCGAGGTGACCGCTGCCCAGTATCCGGACACCCTGCGCCTGGGCGAGCTGATTCTGCCGCTGTCCTACGAATTCGACCCGACCCATCCGCGCGACGGCGTCACCCTGCGAGTGCCGGCGCCGCTGTTGCCGCAGCTGCCGCCGCAGCGGCTCGACTGGCTGGTGCCGGGATTGCTCTACGACCGCTGCGTGGCCCTGGTGCGCAACCTGCCCAAGGCGCTGCGCAAGAATTTCGTCCCGGTGCCGGATTTCGTTCGCGCGGCGTTGGACAAGATCCCCTTCGGCGAGGGCTCGCTGCACGAGGCCCTGGGGCGCGAATTGCAGCGCATGACCGGCGCCCGTATCCCCGACGAGGCCTGGCCGGAGGCCGAAGCCGGCCTGGATCCGCACCTGCGCATGAATCTCGAGGTGGTCGATGCCCAGGGCAAGCCGCTGGGCGAAGGCCGCGACCTGGCCGAGGTGACGGCGCGCTTCGCCCAGGAGAGCCAGGCGGCTCTGGCCCTGCCGACGCAGAAACGCCAGGAGCAGCGCCCGGTGGAGGCCAAGGCCTTCGCCGAGGTGGCGGCCAAGACCCAGCAGCAGGTGGCCGGCCTTTCCATGACGGTCTATCCGGCGCTGGTGGACGAGCAGGGCACGGTGCGCGAAGGCCGCTTCGCCACCCAGGCCGAAGCGCGCTACCAGCATCGCCGCGCCCTGCAGCGACTGCTGCTGCAGCAACTGGCGGAGCAGGCCAAGTTCCTGCGCGGCAAGCTGCCCGGCCTCACCGAACTGGGCCTGCTGCACCGCGAACTGGGTCGGCCGGAAGCCCTGGTGGAAGACATCCTGCTGGCCAGCCTGGACGCCGCCATCCTTGCCGACGACGCCGAGCTGCCCCGCGATGGCGCAGGCCTGGCTTCACTGGCCGAGCGGCGCAAGGGCGGCTGGACCGAGCAGGCCGAACGGATCGCGCGCCTGACCCTGGAGATCCTCAAGCTCTGGCATGGCCTGCAGAAGAAATTCAAGGGTCGCATCGACCTGGCCCAGGCGGTCGCCTTGAACGACATCAAGGCGCAACTGGCCAGCCTGGTCTATCCCGGTTTCGTCCGGGATACGCCTCTGGAATGGCTCAAGGAGTATCCGCGCTATCTGAAGGCCATCGAGCAGCGCTTCGACAAGCTCGGCAGCCAGGTGCAGCGCGATCGCGTCTGGAGCGGGGAGCTGGCCGGGCTCTGGGAGCAGTATCGCGCCCGCGCCGCCAAGCATGGCCAGGAGGGCAAGCGCGACGCCAATCTGGAGCTCTATCGCTGGATGCTGGAGGAATACCGCGTATCCCTCTGGGCCCAGCAGCTGGGCACGCGGATGCCGGTGTCGGACAAGCGATTGAACAAGCAGTGGAGTCTGGTGGAGGCCTAGCGCGGTCATCCATCGGAACCCTCCCAGGCCCGGGTCGGCCGCTGGCATAGTGAGGCCATGACCCAGGCCAGCTTTCGCTTCCACGGCGCCCTCGAACGCTTTCTGGCCCCGACCCGTCGCGGCCGGGTGATCCGGGTCGAATGCGCCGCGGTGGCGAGCGTCAAGCATCAGATCGAAGCCCTCGGTGTGCCCCATACCGAGGTGGGTCTGCTGCTGATCAACGGCGAGGCGGCTGCGCTGACGCAGCGACTGGACGACGGCGATGAGGTCATCGTTCATCCGGCGCAGGCCGAGAGCTCAGGCGAATCCGCGCCTGGTCATCCAGGGGCAGGGCGTCCGCGCTTTGTCGCCGATGCACACCTCGGCGCGTTGGCGCGGCGTCTGCGCATGGCGGGCTTCGATACCCTGTACGACAACGCCTATGCCGATCCGGCCCTGGCCGATCTCGCCCGGCGCGAGGAACGTATCCTGCTCACCCGGGATCGTGAATTGCTCAAGCGACGGCAGGTGCTGCATGGCTGCTATGTGCATGCCCTGCGTCCGGAGGCGCAGCTGCAGGAGCTCTACCAGCGCCTGGGTCTGCGTCCCTGGGCGTTGCCCTTTTCGCGCTGTCTGGCCTGCAACTCGAGTCTGCAGGCGGTCAGCCTGGCAGAGGTCGCCGACCGCCTGCCTCCGCGCGTGCGGGAACGCCACCGGCATTTCCTGCACTGTCCGCACTGCGACAAGCTGTTCTGGGAAGGCAGCCACTGGCGCGCCATGCGCGAGCGGCTGGCGCTGGTCTAACGCGGCAATACCTGGCGCAGCGAGCCGCCCACGTCCGGCAGGTCCATCTCGATGCGCCGCCACCAGGCTTCCGCGAAGCTGTAGCAGGCGAAGGCGATCAGGCCGAGGCCGACCACGGACAGCACCAGTCCGCCAAAGGGCAGATTCTGCAGGCCGTTCAGGGCGTCCTTCATGCCCGGCGGATGCAGCGCCTGGTAGCGCGAACCGCTGACCACCAGCAGGACGGCGATCTCGACGAAGGCCACGCCCCGAGCGATAAGGCCGAAGCGACCGACGGGCCGGATCAATCGCAGCTGCTCCGGACTGGCTTCGAGATAACGCTCGAAGCTGGCCTTCCAGCCCTTCACGAAATGGGCGAGGCCCACGCCCAGCGGAATCAGCGCGGCGACGTACACCAGCAGGTTGGAATAGCGCCAACCGAGGAGCGTTTGCAGTAGATCGTTGGTTTCCCCACCCGAGCCACCGCCCTGGCGCAGACCACTGACCAGCAGGCCCAGGGCGAAGAAGGCCAGGGCACCATAGGTGATGCCACCCACCAGCAGGCCGGCGCGGATCACCAGGCCCTTGGGCTTGCTGCCATGGTCATCCACATCGCGGATGGCCTGGAGGATGCGCCAGGCCGCGAAGGCGACCAGGCCGACCACCACCAGGCCGACCAGGAAGTGGCCGAAGGGCTGGGCGAGCAGGGCTTCCAGGCTGTCGTGGCTGTCCGCTGGTTGGCCGGAGCCGCGTGCAGCCAGCAGCGCCAGCACGCCGATGATGAGATAGACGAGACCGCGGGCGGCATAGCCGCCGCGGGCCAGGAGAGTGAGTCCGGTACGGGTGCGCATCTGTTATGTCCTGTTACATCCTGCCTTGTACTGACCGGCGGCCCGCGTACGGGTTCTGGCGGGCGGACAGGCGCACCGGGGATGCTGGCGGGACGTGGCGTTAGGCCTTAGGCTCGCACCCTTTGCCTCGGCGACAGTTTCATGGACAAAGCTCGACTGCTCACCCTCATTCTCCAGGCGCTGGAAGCCGACCGCGAGGTCATCAGCCAGCAATTGGCGGCCAGCCATGAAGCGGCCACCCACAGCGAAAGCAAGGCCGAGAACAAGTACGACACCCGCGGTCTGGAAGAGGCCTACCTGGCCGATGGCCAACGCCGCCGTCTGCACGAGATCGAGCTGGCCCTGGCCGCCTACCGCGCGCTAACTCCCATGACCATGAGCGACGGTGTCCGCGTCGGCGCCCTGATTGAACTCACTACCGCCACGGCCAGCCGCTGGCTGTTCCTCGGCCCGGATGCGGCGGGACTCAAGGTCAGGCTGGATGGTCAGGAGGTGCTGGTGATCTCCCCGCGCGCGCCCCTCGGTCAGGCATTGCTCGGGCGGGAGGAGGGCGACGAGGTGGCGGTGACCGTGGAAGGCAAGGTGCACCGGCAGGAGATCCTGGCGGTGTATTAGCGTAGGGCAGAGGTAACGTCCTATCTCCGTCGTGGCCTTGTTCCGCTCCCATGGACTGGGCAATGACGGCGGATCGCAGGCTTGCCGGTGCCAATGGAGATGAATGCCCGCTCGGATAGCTCCCTCTCCCCTCGGGAGAGGGTTGGGGTGAGGGTGCCCTTCCACGAAGCCCCAGTGGAAAAGGCTACGCCGTTTTCCGCGCTACGGCGCCATGAGACGCCGTTGACGGTAGTCGCGGCCATGGGCCGCGCCTACGGACCCCTCTCTCAGGTCTCCACCCCTTCCACCGGCCGGTTGGCCCTGGGCGGTACGGCCTCTTCCTTGTCCTGCTTCGGCCGGTGCTGATCCAGCCAGGCGCGGCTCTGCTGCTGGGCCTCGTCGACCTTCCTGTTCAGCTCGTCGAGAGTCCCGCCCAGGGTTTCCCGGGCCTGTTCGCGGGCGGCTTCTTCCACCTTGGTGGCGAAGCTGTCCGCTGCCTTCTCGGCGCTGTCGCAGCCGCCGAGGCCGAGCAGCAGAAGGATGCCGGCAAGTCCGAGGATGGCTTTGGTGCTCATGTTCGTCCGCTCCTTGTCATGAAGGCCGCTTCAGCGAATCGCGCGGCTCAGGACCGGCGGCGCTGTGCTTGGCTTCGCCGCGGGTCTTGTACAGCGAGACCAGCACGCCACCGGCCAGCAGGCCCAGGGTCACGCTCAGGGAGATCGCCGGCGGAATCTTGCCGATGATGCCCACCAGGAAGATCTTGCAGCCGATGAACACCAGCACTAGCGCCAGGGCGTACTTGAGGTAGGCGAAGCGATGAATCATCGCCGCCAGGGCGAAGTACAGCGCGCGCAGGCCCAGGATGGCGAAGACGTTGGAGGTGTAGACGATGAAGGGGTCCTGGGTGATGGCGAAGATCGCCGGCACGCTGTCCACCGCGAACACCAGGTCGGCGCACTCGATCACGACTAGCGCCAGGAACATCGGGGTCGCCCAGAGCACCGCTTTGCCACTGGCATCGGGCTGGCGCACGAAGAAATGATCGCCATGCAGCTCATCGGTCACCCGCATTTTCTTGCGCAGGAATTTGATGAAGACGTTGTCGTCGAGGTTGGGCTCTTCATCCACCTTGGCGAACAGCATCTTGACCCCGGTGATCACCAGGAAGGCGCCGAAGAGATAGAGGATCCAGTCGAACTGGTGGATGAGGGCCGCGCCCAGGCCGATCATGATGGCGCGCAGCACGATCACCCCGAGGATGCCCCAGAACAGCACCCGGTGCTGGTACTCGCGGGGGATGGCGAAGAAGCCGAAGATCACCGCCATCAGGAAGACGTTGTCCATGGACAGCGACTTTTCGATGAGGAAGCCGGTGACGTAGTCGAGACTGGCGTCGGCGCCCTTGAGCTGCCAGACGAAGAGGGCGAACAGCAGACCCGCACTGATGTAGCCGGCGGACAGCAGCAGGCTCTCCTTGACCTCGATGGGTTTGTTCTCCTTGTGGAGCACACCCAGGTCGAAGGCCAGCAGTGCGATGACGACGGCGAAGAAGGTGAGCCACATCCAGGTGGCGGTGCCGAGGAAGTCGGCGAAGAAGAATGCATGCAGGGCGTTCATGAGCCCCTCCTTAGTCAAGTTTCAAGACTATGACTCGACATGGCGGCACACGCCGTCAGAGGGGCCCGGGTCACCAGGACAGGATTTCGAACTCGCGCACATTCGGCAAGGATTGCAGTTTTACAAAATGCAACCGCTCTAGCTCAGGCTTCTCGGGAGGAGTGGTGGCCGGTGATCAGCCAGCGGCCGTCGATCTGCTCGAAGGTGAAGAGGAAGCGCGCGGGCACGCTGATGGCCTGCTCGCCTTCCCGATAGTGGAAGACATAGAGCCCGCCGACCACCACGGTGCCGAGCTTGCTGCTGACCCTCTTCTTGAAGATCTGCACATCGCACACCAGCCCGTCGTTGGCGAGGAAGTTGCGGAAGTACTCGCGGCGGCTTTCCTCGTTGTCGCGTACCTCGTTGGAGAGCGTGGGCACCAGGATGGCGTCCGCGGCATAGAGCGCAAGGATGGCCTCCACGTCGCGGGTGGCAACGGTCGCGGCCCAGGTGTACAGCGCGGCCTTGGCGCCGGCCAGGCAGGCGATCTCTTCGTTGGAGCGGGCAGGAGCGGCGATCGACATGACGGAATCCTCGGGCTGATAGGCGACTGTTATAATATAACAATCAATCCCGGGTGGTTGCGCCGTGGCGACCTATCGCTCGAGGGTGACGCCTGCGCGAGGCGTCCGGGGCACGGAGGTGTCGCCGCCGGTTGCCGGCGACGGCGGGGGCGAGGTGGATCAGCGGTTGTCGATCGTCGACCGCAGCGGGATCTCTTCGCGCGAATCGGTCTGGCTCACCGGCTGGCCGACCATCTCTTCATAGACCGCCGGCTGGGCGATGAACAGGCGTACGTCCTTGACGTCATCGAGGATGCGCCGGGCTTCTTCCACCGAGGCCACGTGCAGGGTGGCGCCCTTGTCATCGGCGACCGGGACCGAGGTGCCTTCCACCAGCGCATGGATGACGTAGGAGCCGCCTTCCATGGACACCAGGTTGACTTCCTTGACCGCGCCGGCCTTGACCTGCTGATTCAGCTCTTTGACATTCATCGATACACCTCGGTTATCACGCTAACGAGCCCTGCGCAGCGGCAGGAGTAGGTAAGGATTCGAGGCGGGAGCGGGGGTGGGAGTTCCGGTCATTGCCATTGGCGTACCGCCTCGTGGAGGGTGGCACGCATTTCCGTAGCGAAGGCCAGAGCCAGAGTGCCTGCCGGGCGGTGATCCACCAGCAGCAGATAGCTGGTGAAGCGGATCGCCGGCTGGAAGGGCCGCCAGTCCAGACCGGCGTGGAGATAGTCCTGCGCTACCAGCGGACTGACGATGCTGACGCCCAGACCGAGGCCAACCATGGCACAGATGGTGGCGGCATAAGGCGTCTCCAGATTCAGTCGACGTCGCTCCGCTGGCTCCTGAAAATGGCGATCGATGCGCGTGCGAGTGCTGTCGCCCGGAACCAGCGAGATGAATTCCTCGCCGGCCAGATCCGCCGGCGTTACCTGCTCCAGCTGGCTCAGGCAGTGGCCACGCGGGAAGACGCAGACGCCAGGCACATCGCTGAGCAGCTCCGCCGTGACCCCCGGCAATTGTTCGCCGACGTAGGATGCCAGTCCCAGATCGCAGAACTGCGAGGCTGTCCAGTGCGCCACCGTCGGCGAATCGCTGGTGTGGATGGTGATGGCGGCGTGTGGATGACGCTCGCGAAAGCGCTGCACGACCCGGGGCAGCAGGGTAAGTGACAGCGAGGGTACCGCGGCGATGCGCAGGCGGCCGGTTCCGCCTTGGGCGATAGCGCGCGCCGATGCTTGCAGGCTGTCCAAACCAACGAAGGCGCGCTCGACGTCGCGGAACAGCGCTGTGCCTTCTTCGGTGGGCAGCAGGCGGCCGGCGATACGCTCGAATAAGCGGAAACTGCAGCTGCGTTCCAGCTGGGCAATCAGCCGGCTGATATTGGGTTGCGAGGTATGCAGGGCCTCGGCCGCTGCGGTCATGGAGCCAGACAGCATGGTCGCGCGAAAGGCCTCCACCTGTTTCATGTTCATCCGTTCATCCCATATCAGATTTGTATGGCTACCTAGCGTATTGGCATTTGCCAGCATGACGCCATAAGTCTTACAAAAGAGCCAGGGCGCTATGAACGCCAGGCACAGACGACCCACGCTGCATCTTCCGATCTGCCCTCATAGTCCTGTCTCCGGCTGCTGCCGGCGGTAGTCACCTTTCTTCTAGGAGGCACCATGTCGTATCGCGCGTTTTCCGCAGCCGTTCTGGCGCTTGGCCTTGTCAGCTTCGTTCAGGCTGCCCCCTTGCCCCCCGTACCCGCCACGCTCGCCGAGGCCGGCCTGCTACGCGCCGGGGTACGCTGCGATCAGCCACCCTATGGCTACCAAGACAGCAACGGCGATTTCGCTGGCGTGGAGGTGGAGATGTCCCGGCAGATTGCCGAGTGGGCCCTGGGTTCGCGAGACAAGGTGAGCTTTACCTGTGTCACCGCCGAAAATCGCGTGCCGCAGCTACTCGGCCGCAAGGTGGACATGCTGATCGCCACCCTCGGGGTGACCCCGGAGCGGCAGCGGGTAATCGACTTCACCACCCCCTACCGCTGGGGTGCCAGCGATGTGCTGGTGCGCAAGGACAGCGGCATCGATTCTATCGCGGCCCTCAGGGGCAAGACCCTGGCTACGCTCAAAGGCTCGGTCCAGGCCAAGTGGTTCGAAGACCATGAGCCGGAGGTCAAGACGCTGCGCATGAACAGCGCGGCTGACGCCTTGCAGACCTTTCGCCAGGGCCGGGTCGATGCCTACACCCATGATGCCGCGACCCTGGTGGTGGTCACCGCCCATGACGATGGCGTCCGGCTGGTGGGTGAGCCTTTCCAGATTTCCGATGCGGCCATTGGCGTGCGCAAGAACGAGACGCAGTGGCGTGACTATCTGAGCGCCGCGGTTGCGCGGATGCACGAGGAGCATCTGTTTCGCCCCTGGGTGGAGCGACTGGTCCCGGAAAACATTCGCAGCTACTACCTGAGCGTATTCGAAGAGCCGCGTCCCGCAGAAAACCACTAGGAGCCCGGTCATGGACTTCGACCTCGACTATCTCATGGCCCAGTGGCCGGCGCTGCTCGAAGGCCTGGTGATGACGCTCAAGGTTTCGCTGCTGGCGATCGGACTGTCGCTGGTGATAGGCGTCGTCGGCGGCGCGGTGCGATTGTTTCGCGTCCCGCTGCTGGCACAGCTGGCCACACTCTATGTCGAAGTGATCCGCAATACGCCGATCCTGGTGCAACTGTTCTTCATCTTCTACGGCCTGCCGGCAGTAGGTCTGGGCTTGTCGCTGTTCTGGTCGGGAGTGCTCTGCCTGTCGCTCTGGGCCGGTGCCTATCAAATCGAGAATCTGCGTGGCGGCCTGGCCACGGTGGAGCGCGGCATGCGCGAGGCGAGTCTGGCCCTCAATCTCAAGCCCTGGCAGTACTTCTGCCTGATCGCCTTGCCCATCGCCGTGCGCACGGCCTTGCCGGCGGTGCTCAATACCGCTATCTCGCTGCTGAAGAACTCCTCCTATCTGCAGGCCATCGGGTTGGCCGAGCTGACCTTTGTCGCGGTGGATCGCATTGCCACGGATTTCCGCGCCTTGGAGATGTTCAGCGCCATCTGTGTGCTCTACCTCGGCTTGGTAGCGGTACTAGCGATGGCAACTCAGCGGCTGTCGGCTCATCTGCAACGGCCGTTCCGGCAGTGAGGCACCCATGAGTTTCTTTCTGGAAAACTGGAATTTCGTGGTCAAGGGCCTGCTGATGACCCTGCAGTTGGCGCTGGTCGTGCTGCTCTTCACCACCCTGGTTTCGGTGGTGTTCGGGGTGCTAGCCACGCTGCCGCAGCGCTGGCTAGGCTGGCTCATCCATGGCTATGTGGAGCTGTTCCGCTCGATCCCGTTGATAGTCAACGTCTTCTTCATCTTCTTCGGCGCGCCCCTTCTCGGGCTGGATCTGTCGCCCTTTGCCGCGGTCACTACCGGGCTGACCCTCTGGGGCAGCGCCAACGGCATCGAGATCGTTCGCGGCGGCTTGCAGGCGGTGTCCAGGCACCAGTGGAAAAGTGCCTGGGCGCTGGGCCTGCCGCGCTGGCGCATCTACCTGCACATCGTCGGGCCCCAGTCGCTCAAGGCCATTCTGCCGGCCTATACCGGACTGCTCACCCTGCTGGTCCAGGCCACGTCCCTGGGCGCCTTGGTCGGGGTGGGCGAATTCCTCAAGACCGGCCAGACCCTGATCGAGCGTACCACCATGATGACCGGCGCCAGTCCCGCCTTCACCGTCTACGGCACAGTATTGCTCGTCTACTTCATCATCTGCTCGCTGCTCAGCTGGCTCAGCCGCTACCTCGAGCGGCGCCTGGGTCGTCCGCTGACCCGCAATCCATCCTAGAGAGGCATCCCATGCAAGAATCCAAGGTCAGCCGTCGTCTCCGGGAAGCTACCGCGCCCGAGGTCTGCGACTTCATCTACGCCCCGCGCCTAGCCAATTTCGCCGAAGGATTTCCCTATCTGGGCGACGTCAACAAGGCCCATGTGGTGATGCTCGCCGAACAGGGACTGATCGACCGCGACCAGGCTGCGGCCCTGGCCCGCGGCATCCTCGAACTGGAGACGGCAGGCCCCGGGGCAGTGCCCCTGGATCCGCTGCGCGAGGATGCCTACTTCAACTACGAGGCGGCGTTGATCGAGCGTCTGGGCACAGACGTCGGCGGGCGGCTGCACATCGGTCGCAGTCGCAACGATATCCTCGCTACCCTCGACCGCTTGCGAGCTCGGGATGTCCTCACCGAGGTGCTGGAGACGCTGCAACAGGTTCGAACGACTGCCTTGGAGGGCGCGGAGCGCCACGCCACCACGGTGATGCCGGGGCATACTCACCTGCAGCCGGCGCAGCCGATCACCTATGGCTTCTATCTCGCCGGCGTAGCCCAGGCGCTGGAGCGGGACAGTCTGCGCCTGGCCGCGACCCTCGACAGCATGAATCAGAGTCCACTGGGGGCCGCGGCCTTTGCCGGTACCCCCTTCGCCATCGATCGGGCGCGCACCGCCGAGCTGCTTGGCTTCGACGGCTATCTGGACAATGCCCTGGACGCCGTGGCTTCACGGGATTTCATCCTGGAAGGCCTGTCCCATCTGAGCCTGTTGGCGGTGTTCTGGAGCCGGGTCGCCCAGGATTACTTCGTCTGGGCTACCCATGAATTTGGCCTGGTGGAATTCCCCGACAGCGTCGCCGGCACCTCCAGTATCATGCCGCAGAAGAAGAATCCGGTCGTGCTGGAATACCTCAAGGGCCGCAGTGGCCACATCGCTGGACTGCTAATGGCCGCCACCATGACGGTCAAGGGCACTCACTTCAGCCACAGCGGTGACGCCAATCGCGAAGGCACCCGCGGATTCTGGGAGGCCGCGGAAGAAACCCTGCGTTGCTTGCGGCTGCTGGATCTGGTGCTTCGCACAGCTGAGCCCGACGCGGTGCGCGGGCTGGAGCGCAGCGCACTGGATTTCTCCACGGCCACAGGTCTGGCCGACCTTATCGTGCGCGAGGGCGGGCTGTCGTTTCGCGAGGCGCACCATGTCGTGGGGGCCGTGGTGCGTCAGGCGCTGGATGCAGGTCTGCCGGCCCGCGCCATCGACGGCGCCATGGTGGATCAGGCTGCCCAGGCGGTGATCGGGCGGCCCCTGGGGCTGGATGCCGCCCGGGTCGGCGAAAGCCTGGATCCCACTGCCAACGTTGCCTCGCGGCAATCGCCGGGAGGCCCCGCCGCGCCTGCGCTGATGCGGACCCTGGCGGCTGCGCGGGCGCGCCTTACCTTGGAGCGGGAACGGCAGGAGGCTCGGCGTGCGCGGCAGGCGCAGAGTCAGGCGCGCCTGGATGCCAACCTGCGGGCGCTGACCCAGTGAGCACGCTGCTGAGGGTGCGGGGGCTGAGCAAGAGCTTTGGCGGGCAGCAGATCGTCCGCGGGGTGGACCTCGACGTCACGGCCGGTGAGGTGGTGGTGGTGATAGGTCCCAGCGGCTCTGGCAAATCGACACTCATCCGCTGCCTCAACAGTCTGGAGGAGCCCTCGTCTGGTACCGTGGAGCTGGATGGTGTACCGGTGCATGCCGGCGACCGTCGCGCCTTGGCGACCCTTCGCCAGAAGGTTGGGATGGTGTTCCAGGACTACACTCTGTTCCCTCACCTCTCGGTGCTACGCAACCTGACCCTGGCGCCCGTCAAGCTGGGACGCCTCAGCGCCGCCGAGGCCGATCGCCAGGCGCGGACGCTACTGGAACGGGTAGGGCTGGCGCACAAGGCCGATGCCTATCCGGCGGAGCTATCCGGCGGCCAGCAGCAGCGGGTGGCCATCGTTCGGGCACTGGCCCTGCAGCCGCAACTTCTGCTGTTTGACGAACCGACTTCGGCACTGGATCCGGAAACCGTCAACGAGGTGTTGGCGATCATGAAGGACTTGGCACGCGAGGGCATGACTATGATCGTGGTGACCCACGAGATGGGCTTCGCCCGCGAGGTGGCGGACCGGGTGCTGTTCTTCGACGGAGGACGCATCCTGGAAAGCGGCCCACCGGCGCAGATGTTTGGCGCGCTGCAGGAGCCGCGCACTCGGCAGTTCCTTGCCAATGTACTGCACTAGTATCCCGTCATCTCTAGGTAACCCATCCCCCTGGCGCTGCCCTCCACCCTGACCGGACCTTCCCAGTAGGGCGTGCCCAGGGCCATCCAGGCATCGGGGTTGACTGCCGCGATATGCAGTTCGAGCTGCTGCCCCGGCAGGGTGATGGACCAGCGTACCGGCACCTCGCGGCCGGCGACCCTGTGGGTGAACTCCGGCGCCAGGCGGATATCGCCGGGATGCAGCGGCTGGTTGTGGCCATCCGCGGCGATCAAGTTGCCGAACAGATAATGCTGGCCGTCGGCCTGGCGCAGGCGATAGAGCATCAGCTGGCGACCGTCGTCCAGGTGCAGGGAAAACCAGTCCCAGCCCAGCTGGTCCGCGGCCAGGTGCTGGCTGCTCCATTCGCGATCCAGCCAGGCCAGGCCCCTGACCGGCACGCGCCTTCCTTCGATCTCCAATTCGCCCTGGGCCTGGAAGAAGGGCTGGCTGTAGTAGTAGGACGCCTGGCCGCTGGCCGATTTGCGGCTGACCCCGCCTTCGCCCTGGAGCACCAGCGGTCCGGTGGCGGCGAGCTCCAGCTGATAGGCGAAGCCCGGGCCTCGTGCCTGGACCTGCGCTCGACCGGCCAGGTCGCCCGCGAGGCGCCAGTCGTCGATCCAGGCGGCGAAGGGCGCGGCCGTCACGCCGGCCTGGCCGATACCACCGCGACCCTGGGTCTGGGCAGAGAACTGGCGGGTCTCGGTGGTAAGGCCGGCGTGGCCCAGCCAGAGGTTGCCATTGCTCCAGCCAGGCTGGTCGGCGCCGGGCCGCAGGGCATTGCGGAACAGCGTCCACTGCACGCCGTAGTGATGACCCTCGGCATCGCTGAGATTGGCGGTGACGTACCACCATTCGATGCGGAAATCCGGATGAGCACCGTGATCGGCGGGAAAGCTGAAGACCTTGCCGGGCACGACGGGGGCGAAATTCTCGCTGCCCTGGCCAAGGCCGGCGAAGCCTTCGGAAGCCGGTTGCTGGTCGCAACCGGTAAGCAGCAGGAGTGCGACCAGCAGGGCCCTAGCGTTCATTGCCGAGTTCTCGCAGCAGATCCAGCGGTTGACTGCGTTGCAGCCGCAGCAGCGGCCAGGCGGCCGCCACCAGGGTAGCCAGCAGGGCAATGGCGGAAAGCGCCAGCAACTGACCTGGGAAGACCTGCAGCGGCAGTCGCCAGCCAAAGGCCTGGACGTTCACCACCGCCACCAGGCACCAGGCCAGCAGGATACCCAGCGGCATGGCCAGGGCCAGGGTGAGGAGGGCGAGCCCCAGCAACTGGCCCAGGCTCAGCAGGATCAGCCGCGGTCGTTCGATGCCCAGCGCCCAGAGCGGCGCGAGCTGACCGAGACGCCGCTGTGCCTGGCCGAGCAGGGCGATGAACAGGGCGAGACCGGCCACCGCCAGGGTCAGGGCGTTAAGCGCGGCGGTGGCGCTGAAGGTGCGCTCGAAGACCTGGTCGGCATAGCGCCGCAACTGCCCCTGGTCGATGGAATGACTGGCGTCCAGCCCGAAGCGCTGCTGCAGCTCGCCGCGCAGGGCCTCTACCTGCGCCGACGCCATGCGGATGACGATGCGCACCAGGGCGGCATCCGGCCATAGCGCCCGCAGGCGCGCCTGGGACAACAGCAGGTGGCCACGCGGATTGCCATAGTCGGCGTAGGTGGCGAGCACCGGCGCGGACCAGCGCCCCTGGCTGCCCTGCAGTTTCACACGTTGGCCTTTGGCTACCCCGAGGCGGCGCGCCAGTTGCTCGCTGAGCATCACGCCCTCTCCGGCGAAGAAGGGCGTCCAGGCGTCGCCACCGGCATCGAGCAGCGGCCAGTGCTGGCGATAGAGGTCAGCGTCCAGCACCCCGCTCAGGGTGGACGGCTGGCCTTCAATCCTGGTCTCTAGTTCGTACACCGGGAGCACCGCGCGGACGCTGGATTGCTGGGGTAGCCAGGCGAGCAGGGCCGCGGCCTGGGTAGCATCCTGCGGGCGCAGATAGAGCTCGGCGGCCAGGCGCTGGTCGAGCCAGCCATCGAAGGTGCGGCGGAAGCCTTCGGTCATGCTGCCCGCGCCAACATTGGCCGCCAGCGCCAGCAGCAGCGCCATCAGCGCCTGGGACAGCCCGGGCAGCTGCTGGCGGGCGTCGGCCAGGAACCAGCGTGAAAGCGGGCGCCGGGCCTGCTTGAGGAGCAGATCCAGCAGGGCGCTCAGCAGCGGCGGCAATGCCAGGGCCGCCGCCAGCAGCAGGCAACCGAGCAGGGCCAGGCCGCTGGCCAGGCTGTTGCCACCCAGCCACAGCCCCAGCGCCGCCAGCCCCACCAGCAGGGCGCCCAAGGCCTGGCGCTGGAGCCAGCGGCCATGGGCGGCGCGCCAGGCCTCACCCTGGGCCAGCGCCAGCAGCGGCAGCCGCGCCGCGCGCCAGAGGCCGTCGGCACCCGCCAGCAGGGCACCGCCCAGGCTGAGGCCGAGGCCGGCCAGCCACCAGGCCGGGCTCAGGGTCAGGCTGCCGGCGATCTCGGCGCCATAGAGGCCGCGCAGGCTGGCCGCCACGTCGGGCAGCAGCAGCGCCGCCAGCAGATAGCCGCTGGCAACTCCCAGGGCGCCTGCCACCAGGGCGATCAGTGCCAGTTCCAGGGTCAGCGCCAGCACCAGGGTCGCGGCCGACAGACCACAGGCGCGCAGGGTGCGCAGCAGGGCGCGGCGTTGCTCAAGCGCCAGACCGGTCGCGGCATGGACGATGAACAGGCCGACGGCGAAGGCCAGCAGGCCGAGCGCCAGCAGGTTGAGGTGGAAGCTGTCGGTCAGGCGGTCCAGTTCGGCGCCCTGGTCGTTCTCCATCCGTTGCAGGTCGACCCCGTCCAGGGTGGGCAGGGCGCGCTGAAAGGTCTTTGGCAGGATCAGCCGGGAAAGCTGGTCCGGTGCGTCCAGCAGGCGCTGGGCCTGACCGATGTCCATGACCAGGGTGCCAGGCGCCAGGCCGGGGCGCGGCTGGAGCGGTGGTAGCGCCAGGCCATCGGCGCGGTGCAGCACCTCACCGGCCTGGAGCCGCCATTCACGTAACGTTTCCGGCGCGATCCAGGTGGTGCCAGTCGGACCGAGAAAGTCGAACAGGGCCTCGGGCGAAGCGCGGGCCGCCACCCCCCGGTCACTGGGCAGGGTGACCGGCTCGATGCCCAGCAGCGGCAGGGCGCCCTCGCGCTCGGCCAGGGTCAGGCGGCCCTGCAGGACGGGCGACACCGGCCAGCCCTGACGACGCAATTCGACGAACACCGCCTGGGGAAAGCGTTTGCCGTCACGGGCTTCCAGACTCGACTGGTCGGCACCGAAGAAGGCGCTGGCCTGGGCATAGCTCTGGCGGGCCTGGGCATTGAGCGCCAGCACCCCGATCAGCAGCGCCGTCGCCAGCCATAGCCCGGCTACGAGGCCGGCCAGTTGCAGCGGATGACGCCGCCAATGGCTGGCCAGGCTGTGCAGACTCCAGTAGAGCAGTCTCATGGCTGGCCCACGGCTGCGTCGCCGAGACGCCCGCGTTCCAGTTGTAGGGTGCGATCCAGATGGCTGGCGATGCGCGCGCTGTGGGTCACCATCAGCAGGCTGCTGCCGGTCTCGGCGACCAGTTCCAGCAGCAGAGCCAGGGCTTGGTCGCCACTGGCTTCGTCGAGATTGCCGGTGGGTTCGTCGGCGAGCAGCAGGGGCGGCCGGGAGGCGAGGGCGCGTCCCAGGGCCACGCGCTGCTGCTGGCCGCCGGAAAGCTGTTCCGGATAGCGCTCCAGCAGGGCGGTCAGCCCCAGGCGCTCGGCCAGCTCGGCTTGCCAGCGCGGATCATGGCGCCCGGCCAGGCGCGCCTGGAAGGCGAGATTGTCGGCCACCGTGAGGCTGGCGATCAGATTGAATTGCTGGAAGATCAGCCCGATGCCCTCGCGGCGCCAGGCGGCCAGGGCCCGTTCGTTGAGACTGTCGAGTGCCTGGCCGGCGGCCTGGATGTGGCCTCGGTCAGGCCGGTCGAGGCCGGCGACCAGGTGCAGCAGGGTGCTCTTGCCACTGCCGGATTCGCCCATGAGCGCCAGACTCGCGCCCCGCGCCAGGCTGAGGTCCACGCCGCGCAGGACCGGCAGCGGGCCCTGGGGCGTCGGATAACTCTTGTGCAGATCGGTGATGGTCAGCATCGCGCCTCCAGCGCCGGTCGTGGTCTGCAATCGACCGGGCGGGGGCGGCGACGTTCAGCGCGGCTAGCGGCGCTTGGCCTTGCCCTTGCCGGTCTTCTCGTCTTCCTCGCGCTGCAGACGCTCGCACTTGCGCACCATGGTGAGGTAGTACACGGCGCTGCCGGCGAACAGGATGATGGGCAGTGCCAGGGACATCTGCAGCAGGCTGCCGGGGAAGGCGCTGGGCACCCAGTGGTGATAGAGCAGGATGCCGATCGCCAGCAGCACCGAGTACAGCAGGCCGTAGCCACCGGCCTTGCGCGATTCGCGGGCGAGGTCGAGAGGTGGGCGATTCAGATCGTTGGGCTCGAACATGGAGGTCTCTGGCAGGCTCTGAAGAAGGCGCTAGTTTAGCGCCTGGACTCGCGCCGGTCGCCACTGCCCGGGCACCCCGGACAAGACGTCGCAGGGATAGCCCGCCGCTCGTTCACGCGATGTTCAGGCAGACATAAGCTTGAAATCTTATCCTTTGCAGCCATTTAGAGGCCTGGCGATGGCAAGCGAGCAGGTCTCCTTGTAAGCTCGATCAGTTATTTGAACGCGCACAATGCGCACGGATAAGGAATCAACATGAAACAGTATCGGTTGGCAGCAGCGGTGGCCCTGGTGGGTCTGGTTCTGAGCGGCTGCGACTCCAAGCCCAAGGTCGAGCTGGAAAGCCCGGCCCAGAAGGCGTCCTACGGCATCGGCCTGAACATGGGCAAGAGCCTGGCCCAGGAAGGCATCGACGACTTGGATCCCAAGGCCGTTGCCCTGGGTATCGAGGACGCCGTTGGCAAGAAGGACCAGAAGCTGACCGATCAGCAGCTGACCGAAGCCTTCTCCGCCCTGCAGAAGCGCGCCGAAGAGAAGATGACCAAGGTCAGCGAAGACAACGCCAAAGCCGGCAAGAAGTTTCTCGAAGAGAACGGCAAGAAGCCTGGCGTGATCACCACCGCTTCCGGCCTGCAGTATGAAGTGGTCAAGAAGGCCGATGGCCCGCAGCCCAAGCCCACCGACGTGGTCACCGTGCACTACGAGGGCAAGCTGGTCGACGGCACCGTGTTCGACAGCTCCATCAAGCGTGGCACCCCGATCGACCTGCCGGTCAACGGCGTGATTCCGGGCTGGGTCGAGGCGCTGCAACTGATGCACGTCGGCGAGAAGATCAAGCTGTACATCCCCTCCGAGCTGGCCTACGGCGCCCAGAGCCCGAGCCCAGCGATCCCGGCCAATTCCGTGCTGGTGTTCGACCTGGAACTGCTCGGCATCAAGGACGCCGCTGCGGCGGACGCCGAAGACGCTCCGGCCGCTCCGGCTGCCGAGGCGCCGGCCGCTGCCGAAAAGGCTCCGGCCAAGAAGTAAGCCGCACTCTTTGTGCCGAACGCCCTGCCTAGCAGGGCGTTTTACATTGGACGGCGGGAAACCCTGCCGCAGCGGTGCGATCCAAGCAAGGGCGCAAAGACCTGTGGTTTACGGGTCTCTGGCCAATGCTCTCTCCTGCTCGAGGTGTCCATGAAGCCGCCGAAGAATTTTGATCGCTACCTTGGTATCGCCCAGCGCCTGCTGATCCGTGGCCGCCTGCCCGCACTGTTGCTCGGCGTAGCGCGCAAGACCAGCAAGCGCGGACTCAAGCTGGGCGAGGCCCGCGACACCCTGAGTCTGTTCCATCAGCTGTTGCTGGCCTGGTGGCGAGGCGAATACCGCGGCGTGAGTCGCAAGACGCTGCTGACCGTCGCCGGCGGTCTGGTCTACTTCCTGCTGCCCATCGATCTCATTCCCGACTGGGTGCCCATGTTCGGTCTGTTCGACGACCTCGCCGTGCTGGCCTGGGTCGGCAAGGCCTGCAGCGATGAGCTGGACGGCTTTCGGGCCTGGCGCGCCAACCGCACCGCGAGCCAGCAGGCGGCCCTGGCGGCCCTGCCCGACAAGCACGAGCGGCCGGCGCCCGGCGTCGCCCTCGATCAGTTGCGGGATTGAGGGATTTGAGCGTACGCATCAGTCGCCAGCACTGGCTGGCCTTGCTGGATGAACTGGAGAGCGCGCGGCGCAGCCGCAGTCTCCTGACCTACCGCTCGGTGATCGAACGGCTGGGGCTGCCCCAGCCGGCGATGGTCACCCTGACCACGGCGCTAGAGTATCTGGCCGCCCTCGATCGGCGCGAGGGTCGGCCGCTGCGCAGTGCGCTGGTGGTCAGCCAGAGCGGTACGCGTATCCCCCGTGAAGGTTTCTTCGACTGTGCCCTGCGCCTGGGCGCCCTGGAAGGTTCGCCGCCCGTCACCGACGCCATCAGCTGGCATGCGGCCGAAGTGACCCGGGTGTTCGATCACCGCTATCCCGACCATCGCCAGGAATAGGCGTCAGGCCCGCATCAGGTGCAGGCTGTAGCCGGGCACCCTTTTGGCATTGCGCTTGGCCTCCGAGGCCAGCGCCGCCACTCCGCTGGCATCCACCCGCTGGCCGGCCTCTCGGTCCAGTTCCACCACCCCCAGGGACAGCGACAGCAGCGGATACTCGCGCCGGCGGCCGTCCCTGTCGTAGGCCAGGAAACAGCCGGCCTCCAGGTGCTCGCTGCGATAGAAATGTCGGCAGCGCTCCTGGAAGGCCGCCATCAGGCCATTGAGGCGCCGCCGCCAGTCCGCCGACCCCAGCACCACCAGGAAGTCGTCACCGCCGATGTGGCCGACGAAGTCCTGCTGTGGATCCAGGCGCTCGGACAGGGTCTGCGCCAGGCAGAGCAAAACTTCGTCGCCCTTGGCGTAGCCATAGAGGTCGTTGAAGGGCTTGAAGCCGTCGATGTCGACGTAGCACACCACGGCTTCGCGCTGCTGATCCAGCAGCCGGGTCAGGCACTGCTGGATGGGCACGTTACCGGGCAGCTGGGTGAGGGGGTTGGCATGCTTGGCCTGCTGGATGCGCTGTTCGGTGATCAGGCGCAGCACGTCCATCACCCGTCCGACGCCGACATAGCGACCGCCTTCGGTAATGATGAAATCCTCTTCGATGCGCTGGCGTGCTCGGGCGGTGAGCAGGCGGCTGACCTGCTGCAGCGACTGGCCGGATTCGGTCGCCAGGAAGTCCTGGCTCATCAGTCGGGCGATGGGCTTGCGCGCGAACACCTCGTGGGCGAAGGGCTTGAGCAGCGCCGAACTCAGTTCGTGATGGTGGACGATACCCACCGGGCGATCGTCTTCGTCCACCACCGCCAGGGTGTTTAGGCTCGGCTGCAGGCGGAAACGCTCCAGCACCTCGGGAATGAGCATGTCCTGGCCGACCGCGACCTGCTCGACCCGGAGACTGGCAACGGTGGTCGATTCTTCGGCAAGCTCGGAGCTGCGGACCTCCATGACTGGCAGCAGGGTCTGGATCTCGCGCGGTGGGGCGGCGGTCGGTCGACCCAGCAGATAGCCCTGGACCAGATCCACGCCCATGTTCGCCAGGGTCGAGAGCTCTTCGTGGGTCTCGATGCCTTCGGCGATCACCTGGGCGCGGGAAGCTTCGGCCATCTTCAGGATGGAGCCGACGAATTCGCGCTTCACCGCATCGCGGTGGATGGACTCGATGAAGTGACGATCGATCTTGACGAAGTCCGGGCGCAATTCCGACCAGCGCCGGAGACTGGAATAGCCGGCGCCCAGGTCGTCGAGGGCGATGGAAAAGCCCATGGCGCGGTAGTGGTGCAGGGCGGTGGCCAGGAGCGCGAAGTCGTCGATGGGCGCCTGCTCGGTGAGTTCGATCACCACCTGGGCCGGGGAAAGACCCAGGCGCTGCAGTAGCTTGAGGGTCTGGCCCGACTGGTGCGCCGGTTCCAGCAGGGTTTCCGGACAGACGTTGAGAAACAGCAGGCCATCCAGCGCCAGCTCGCGAAAGGTCTGGCAGGACTGCTGGCGTGCGGCGATTTCCAGTTCGGACAGGCGACCGGCCTGGCGGGCGGTGGCATAGAGGGGCAGGGGGGATTGCAGCGGAGTATTCGAGGCGCCGCGAATGAGCGCCTCGTAGCCGAGGATGCGTCGCTCGCTCAAGGACACTATGGGTTGAAAGAGCGAATGCAACTCGCGGTTGGCGAGAATGCGATCCAACACCCCAGCCTGGTCGTTAAGCGTCATGATAAGCCTGCAGGAACCCGGAAACGAAAATGCCCGGGGGTCGCAGGTGGCGACCCCCGGGCATTTCACGACAGAGATGTGACGTTTTGATGTCAGCGCTTGGGCGGCGTCTGGCTCAGGTCCAGGTAGTCCAGCAGCACATGGCCGGACTCCATGAGATAGGCGTCGTCCTGCGGCTTGGTCTTGTCGTCGTCGATCGCCGGGTTGTCCTCGTCGATCTTCTTCAGCTCCTTGAGCGGGGCTTCGCCCTTGCCCTTGCGACGCTGGTTTTCCATGGCCAGCTGGCGCTCGTCCAGCGCGGTCTGCTCGGCGCGGCGCTTCTTCTCGTCGAGGCTGACGGTGGTATCCGCCGCCAGTTCCTGGGCCAGCTTCAGGCGCTCGCGGGCAAAGATGAAGTCGGGATCCTTCTGCACCCGCACGTCATGGCGCTTGACCAGTTCCGGCAGGTAGTTGGCGAAGGGATTGCTCAGACCGGTCACCGCCGGGGCGATGGTGTCCCAGGGCATGGAGTCGGGCAGGGCGCTCTCGCCGATCTGCTTGGTGTCCACCACCGCCGGATAGTCGATGTCCGGCAGTACACCCTGGTGCTGGGTGCTCTGGCCGGAGACGCGGTAGAACTTGGCGATGGTCAGCTTCAGCTCGCCATGGTTGAGCGGCTGGATGGTCTGGACGGTGCCCTTGCCGAAGGTCTGGCCGCCGACGATCAGCGCCCGGTGATAGTCCTGCATGGCGCCGGCGAAGATCTCCGAGGCCGAGGCGGACAGGCGATTGACCAGCACGGTCAGCGGGCCCTTGTAGAAGGCGCCGCCTTCGTCGTCGGCCAGCACCTCGACCTTGCCGTCGCCATTGCGCACCAGCACGGTGGGACCCTGGTCGATGAACAGCCCGGTCAGTTCGGTGGCTTCCTGCAGCGAGCCGCCGCCGTTGTTGCGCAGGTCCAGGACGATGCCATCGACCTTTTCCTTCTGCAGCTCGCCGATGAGCTTCTTCACGTCACGCGTGGTGCTCTTGTAGTTCGGGTCGCCGGCGCGATAGGCCTTGAAGTCCAGATAGAAGGCCGGTACGTCGATCACGCCGAGCTTGTAGTGCTTGCCCTCGTGGGGCACGTCGATCACGTGCTTCTGCGCCGCCTGCTCTTCGAGCTTGACCGCTTCGCGGGTGATGGTGACGATCTTGGTCTTCTGGTCGTTCGGCGCATTGCTCGCCGGGATGACCTCCAGGCGGACCTTGGAGCCCTTGGGTCCGCGGATCAGCTTGACCACCTCGTCCAGCCGCCAGCCGATGACGTCGACCATCTCGCCGTCGCCCTGGGCGACGCCGACGATCTTGTCCGCCGGCGCGATCTGCTTCGACTTGTCGGCCGGGCCGGCCGGTACCAGGCGCAGGATCTGCACGTAGTCGTTGTCGTTCTGCAACACTGCGCCGATGCCTTCCAGCGACAGGCTCATGTTGATGTCGAAGTTTTCCGCGCTTTCCGGGGAGAGATACTGGGTGTGCGGGTCGTAGGACTCGGCGAAGGCGTTGATGTAGGTCTGGAAGACGTCTTCGCTGCGGGTCTGGTTGAGCCGTGCCAGTTGATTCTTGTATCTCTTGGTCAGCTGCTGCTGGATCTGCTGATCGGTCTTGCCGGACAGGCGCAGGCGCAGGACCTCGTCCTTGAGCTTGCGGTGCCAGAGATCGTCCAGCGCAGCGGTGTCCGCCGGCCAGGCCGCCTTCTCGCGATTGGTGTTGAAGGATTCGTCGACGGTGAAGTCGAGCTTGCCGATGCCGGCGTTGAGCAGGCCCAGGCCGTAGTTCAGCCGCTCGGTCATGCGCTGGGCATAACGACGGTAGATGGCGAAGCCCGGTTCGAGGTTACCCTGCTTGAGGTAGTCGTCGAAGCGGGTCCGCGAGGCGTCGAATTCGCGAATGTCGGCGGCATTGAAATACAGCCGGCCGGGATCAAGCATCTTCAGATAGCTGTCGTAGATCTTGATCGACTGGGCATCGTTGAGCGGCGGCTTGCTGTAGTGGTGCCGCTTGAGCAGCTCGACGATGTTGAGGCTGGCGATGACCTGGTCGCGATCGGGTTGCAGTTTCTCGGCGCCTACCGGCGCGTTGGGCTTGGCGAAGAGGGGCGTTGCGCTGACGCCAAGCAGGACAACGAGGGCGGTACGGGACAAGAGCTGCTTCATGTGTATTCGACTAATGCACGGAAAGGAATAGGCTATAGGCCCTTCCCGGCCCGGGCGGTTCCGCGGCCAGGGGAAGTATGACGGGCGCTGACGAAAGTCGTCTGACGGCGGTCTTAAGGGTAGCGGCGATCGGAGGGGAAGGCTGTGACAGCCCCGCGTCTTCCGGTCCGCTCGACTCCCGCAGAACCCGCCGGCGCAGGCGCTTTTCGTCAAAGCCTGAGCCACTATGGAGGCACCGTGAACGCATTGCAAGGTATCGAAGGGCAACTGGAATGGCAGTCACTGAGCGCGCGCGCGCTGGCGCCTGGGGAAATTCGCATCAAGGTGGCGGCTGCCGGTCTCAACCGCGCGGACCTGCTGCAGCTGGCGGGCAACTATCCGCCGCCGCCCGGCGCGCCGGCGACCCTGGGCCTCGAATGTGCCGGGGTGGTCAGCGAGACCACTGCGGATTCGCGCTGGCAGGTCGGTGACCGCGTCTGCGCGCTGCTGGCTGGCGGTGGCATGGCCAGCGAGGTGGTGGTGGACGGGCGTCAGGCGGCCTCAGTGCCGGAAGGCCTGTCGCTGATTGAGGCCGCGGCGCTGCCCGAGGTCTGGGCGACTGCCTGGAGCAACCTGTTCGATCTGGCCGCACTGCAGCCGGGCGAAAAGGTACTGCTGCATGCCGGCGCCAGCGGCGTCGGCTCGGCCGCCATCCAGCTGTGCAAGGCCTTCGGTAATCCCTGCTGGGTCAGCGTCGGCTCCCAGGATCGCCTGGCGCATTGCGAGCGCCTCGGTGCCGAGGGCGGGGTGCTGCGCAAGACCGATCTGGAAGGGCTGCGCGATTTCGCCCCCTTCCACGTCATCCTCGATCCGGTCGGCGCGAACTATGCGTCGCTCAATCTGGATCTGCTGGGCCAGGACGGACGCTGGGTGCTGATCGGCCTCATGGGCGGTCGCCAGGCCGAGATGGATCTGGGCAAGGTGCTCGGCAAGCGCATCCGCATCATCGGCTCGACGCTGCGCAACAGATCCGTGGAATTCAAGGCCAAGACCATGAGATCCCTGGAGGCCAAGGTGTGGCCGCTGTTCGCCGAAGGCAAGCTGAACGTCAACCTGGAACGCCGCTTCGCCGCCCAGAACGCCGAAGCCGCCTTTGCCGCCCTGGAAAGCAATGAGGTGAACGGCAAGGTGGTGCTGGTGCTGGACGAAGGGCTGGAGTAGCGCCCACGGCCAGGGTTATCGCGGCCATGGCGGTCTGCCGCTACGGCCGCTCCTACGAGGGGTGATGCTTCTGTAGGAGCGGCCCATGGCCGCGATAACATTCGTGTCTGATTGACTCTACCGCCAGCTGAGGATCGGCCAGCCGGCCTGTGCCGCGCGCTCGCGCAATACCGGATCGGGGTTGACCACGTGCGGCTTGCCCACCGCTTCGAGCAGAGGCAGGTCGTTGCGCGAGTCGGAGTAGAAGCTGGCGCCAGCCAGCAGGCTGCGGTCGCCGCCGAGCAGTTCCAGCAGGCGGGTCAGCTTGCCTTCGCGAAAGGTCATGACGCCTTCCACCTGGCCGCTGTAGACGCCATGATTGACCTGCAGGTCGATGGCCAGCACCTCTTCCACGCCGAGGCGTTCGGCGATGGGCTCCACCAGATGCACCCCGGAAGCCGAAACGATGATCACCCGGTCGCCGGCCGCTCGGTGGGCGGCGATGCACTTCATGGCGTCGCTGAAGATCAGGGGTTCGATGACGTCCTCGACCCAGGGCCCGACCTCGAAATCCACTTCCTCGGGCGTGCGGCCCACCAGGGGTTCGAGGTGGAAGGCCATGTAGTCTTCCATGGCCAGCTCGCCCTGGGCGTAGGCCGCCATCAGCTCGCTGTCGCGCCGCACGAAGGACTCGCGGTCGACCCAGCCGAGCACGCCCATCTGCTGGCTCCACAGGCTGGAACAGTCACCGTCGATAAGGGTTTCGTCGAGATCGAAAATCGCCAGGGTCATGCCACTTCTCTCAGGCTGTCGGAATCGACGGCCAGGGTGACGGCTGTGCCGTTCGGCTGCAAGGCCGTCGGCCCATGGTTGAGAACGTCGACATTGAGTTCGCAGGCTTCGGTGGCGATCCGGTAGCGGATCACGTTGCCCAACAGGCTGTGACCGACGATGCGGCCGCTGAAACCGCCGGCGACGCCGAGTCGGATGGCCTCGGGGCGAATCGCCACCTGCCCCCGGAAGGTCTGGCCGAACAGGCGGCTGGCCTGGTCGGCGCTGAGCAGGTTGTAGTTGCCGATGAAGCCGGCGGCGAAGGCATCCACCGGTGCGGTGTAGAGGGTCTCGGCATCGCCGCTCTGGACGATGCGCCCCTCGCGCATCAGCACGATGCGATCGGACAGGGTGAGGGCTTCTTCCTGATCGTGGGTGACGAACACCGTGGTCAGGCCCAGCTCCTGCTGGATGGCGCGGATCTGTTCGCGCAGGTGGCGACGGATGCGGGCATCCAGCGCCGAAAGGGGTTCGTCCAGCAGCAGCAGCCGCGGCCGCACGATCAGCGAGCGCGCCAGGGCCACGCGCTGGCACTGGCCGCCGGAGAGCTGGTGCGGATAGCGCTCGGCGAAGCCCTGCAGTTCTACCAGGGTCAGGGCCTCGCGCACCCGCTGCTCGATTTCGTCCTGCGCCAGGCGCTGCATGCGCAGGCCGAAGGCGACGTTCTGCGCCACGGTCATGTTGGGAAACAGCGCATAGCTCTGGAACACCATGGCGATGCCACGGCGCTGCGGCGGCAGGTGGGTGATGTCCTGCCCCGCCAGCACGATGGCGCCGCGATCGACCTCGGTGAGCCCGGCCAGGCAGCGCAGCAGGGTGGACTTGCCGCAGCCGGAGGGGCCGAGCAGGGTCACCAGTTCGCCCTGTTCCGCATGGAATTCGATGTCGGTGAACAGGGTGTTGGCGCCGTAGCGCTTGTGCAGTCCCTTGACCGCGAGATAGCTCATGTCCGCTCCCGATTCAGGCGATTGGCGATCCAGGTCAGCAGCAGGACCGCGAGGAAGTAGGAGATCACCAGGGCGCTGGTCAGGTGGCCGCTGCCGTTGCGCAGGTTGTACAGATAGATCTGCAGGGTCTCGTAGCGCGTCCCCACCAGCAGGTTGGCGAAGACGAATTCGCCGATGAGAAAGGAGAAGGACAGGAATAGCGCCACCATCAGGCCGGTGCGCAGATTGGGCAGCACCACCACCAGGGCGGCGCGCCAGGAGCTGGCGCCGAGCAGGTGCGCGGCGTCCATCAGGTCACGCAGATTCAGCGCCTGGAGGTTGTTGCTGATGGCGCGGTACATGAAGGGCAGGGCGATGGTGAAATAGCAGAACACCAGGATCCAGGGCGTGCCGGTCAGCGGCAGCGGCCCGCTCGCATAGAGCTGCAACAGGCCCACCGCCGAGACCACCGGTGGCACGGCGAAGGGCAAGAGGATCAGCACGTTCATCAGCGCATCCAGCCGGGGGAAGTGATAGGCGATGGCGAACATGGCCGGCAGGATCAGCACGCAGGACAGCGCCAGGGCGCCAAAGCAGATCGCCAGGGAGCGACCGAAGGCGGCGAGAAAGCGCGGATCGCTCCACAGCTGCAGGTACCACTTGAAGGTGAAGCCCGCCGGCAGCAGGGTCGCCGACCACTGGGTGGCCAGGGAATATATGAGGGTCGCGGCGAGGGGCGTGAACAGGATCAGGAACAGGATCCAGACCACCAGCCGATGGTAGAGGCGCTCAGCTCTGGACATGACGACTCCGCCGCAGCAGCCATTGATGGACGAGGGTGATCAGGGTCATGAAGGCCACCAGCAGCATGGCCAGCGCCGCGGCCAGGTTGGGTTCCAGATAGATATCGCCGGAGACCAGGGCGGCGATGCGCACCGGCACCACGTTGAAGTTGCCGGTGGTGAGGGCATAGACCGTGGCGTAGGCGCCCAGGGCGTTGGCGAGCAGGATGATGAAGGTGCCGACCAGCGCCGGACTGAGCACCGGCAGGCCGATGTGCCGCCAATATCGCCAGGTGCCGGCACCCAGCAGCGCCGCCGCGTCGCGCCAGTCCTGCTTCAGGGCTTCGAAGGCCGGGAACAGCAGCAGCACGCCCAGGGGAATCTGGAAGTAGGTGTAGATGAGGATCAGGCCGCCCTTGGTGTAGAGGTTGAAGCCTTCGATCAGCCCGAATTGCTTGAGCGCCAGGGTCAGGCAGCCGTTGATGCCCAGCAGGATGATGAAGGCAAAGGCCAGCGGCACCCCGGCGAAGTTGCTGGTCATGTTGGTGAAGGCCACCACGAAACCGCGCAGCCGCGAGTCGACCCGGGTCAGCGAATAGGCGCCGAGCAGCGCGATCAGCAGGCCGCAGACGCTGGACCAGAGCGAAATCTCCAGGGAGAAGCGGATGGCCTGCAGGTAGAAGGGCGAGCCGAGGATCTCGGCGTAGTTGCCCAGGCCCCAGCCGCTTTCGCTGGAGTTGAAGCTGTTGAAGGCTATCCAGGCCAGGGGCGCCAGCTGGAAGGCGCCGAACACCAGCAGGAAGGGCAGGATCAGCAGCAGGGCGAGCCGGGGCCGCTTCATGCCAGCAGCTCCCGGCACAGGGGCTTGTCATGGGCGAGGCCCAGCAGCGTGCAGAGGGTGCCGCAGAGCTCCACCTGCAGCGGCGTCGCCTCGCCCAGGGAGAAGCCCGCGCCAAAGACGAACAGGGGCACCTCGCGTTCTTCCGGGAGCGTCCCGCCGTGACTGCGGTCGTCGTTCATGCCGTGATCGGCGGTCACCAGCACCTGGTAGCCGGCGTCCAGCCAGGCGGGCAGGTAGTGGGACAGCAGGCCGTCGGCGCGGCGCGCGGCATTGCGGTATTCGGGGCTGGAGAGCCCGTGCCGGTGACCGGCATCGTCGATGTTCATCGGATGCACCAGCAGGATGTCCGGATCATGGGCCAGGCGCAGGTGCTCGGCGTCGTCGAACAGATGGGAGTCCGGATAGTGGTCGGCGTAATAGAAGTGGCCGTGCTGGATCGGCAGGGCAGTGTCACTGACGTGCCTGTCCCGCGCCCGATCGAAGGGGCTGCGATTGTAGAGTTCGCTGACCCAGTGATAGGCCGCTGCCGCCGTGGTGAGGCCGGCGGCTCGGGCCAGGTGGAAGAGACTGGTCTGGTTGGACAGCCGGTCCACGCCGTTGTGGACGATGCCGCTGCGCACCGGGGGCACCCCGGTGAGCAGGCATTCGTAGAGTGGACGGGAGAGCGAGGGCAACTCGCATTCCAGCCGGTAGAGGCGACCCCGGCCGGCCAGGCAGAGCGCCTGGAGGAAGCCGAGTCCGTGTTCGGCGACCCTCAGGGCGAGTCCGTCCAGTACGACCAGGATGACCTTCATGATGTCACTGCTGCATGTTGATCAGAACGTGTTCCTGCCAGAGCCGCGGCAGGCGCTTGGAGGTCTCTTCCCACGCCTTGGCGTCGGCAATGGGACGGGCCTTGGCGTATTGCGCCTGGGGCAGCAGCTTGGCCTGGACATCGGCCGGCAGGGTCAGGTGCTCCGCGCGGATCGGTCGGGCATAGCCCTGGGCCAGGTTGATCTGGCCGGCGTCGGAGAAGATGTACTCGCGGGCCAGCTTGGCGGCGTTGGGGTGCTTGGCGTACTTGTTGATGATGGTGGTGTAGCCGGAGGTCACCGAGCCATCGGAGGGGATCAGCACCTCGAAGCGCGAGCGATCGATCTGGTCGCGATAGTTGAGGGCATTGAAGTCCCAGACCACGCCGACTTCCACTTCACCCTTCTCGAGGTTGGCCACCACCGGGTTGGTGAAGGCCAGGCGGCCCTGCTTGGCCAGCTTGGCGAAGAAATCCAGCGCCGGCTTGATGTTCTTTTCGTCGCCCCCGTTGGCATAGGCCGCCGCCAGCACGCCGCTCACCGCCTGGGAGGCCGCGCTGACATCGCCGATGGTGACCTTGTAGTTGCCCTTGAGCAGGTCGGCCCAGGAATGGGGAACGTCCTTGACGGTCTGCTTGTTGACGATGAAGGCGATGGTCCCGGTGTAGGCCAGGGCCCAGTGACCGTCGCTGTCCTTGGCCCAGCTCGGGACCTGGTCCCAGGTGCTGGGTTTGTAGGGCTGGGTAACGCCCTTCTGCACGGCGATGGGGCCGAAGGAAGCACCGACGTCACCGATGTCGGCGGAGGCGTTCTCGCCTTCGGCGGCGAACTTGGCGATCTCCTGGGCGGAGCTCATGTCGGTATCCTGGTGCTTGAGTCCGTACTTCTGCTCAAGGTCCTGCCAGGTGCCTTTCCAGTTCGCCCAGGTATCGGGCATGCCGACGCTGTTCACCTCGCCTTCCTTGCGGGCGGCGGCTTCGAGGGCTTTGAGATCGACGGTATTGGCGAAGGCGGTACCGGCCTGTACCGCAACGGCTGTGGCCAACAGGGAAGCAAGCAGACGGGTCATACGGGCGCTCCAGGGATTAGGGCTTGGTCTAGGTCAGCAAGACACAGGCCAATCTAGGACCGGGGTATGACGATTTGATGGCAATCCGCCCAGGTTCTCTGCTGGCACGGGCGCTGCAGTCGTCACCAAGCGGTCATCTGGCCGTCTTAGTCTCCAACCAAACCCTAGTCGAGGCGTTACGGGTGCACCAATCTGAAACTGGTCTAGTCCAAAGAAGTGCGCCAGGTGCCGGCGCCATCCGCCAGGCTCTGCAGGAGCAGATCGCCCATGGGCTGCTGCCGGCCATGGAGCGCCTGCCGTCCGAGCGCCAGCTGAGCGAACTCTTCGCCACCACCCGCATCACCCTGCGCGAAGCCCTGCTGCAGTTGGAGGCCCTGGGGCTGATCTATCGCGAGGAACGCCGCGGCTGGTTCGTCGCCCCGCCGCGCCTGGCCTACAACCCTCTGGCGCGGACCCATTTCCATGCCATGGTGGAAGCCCAGGGTCGCCGACCGGCTACCGAGGTCCTGGCGGCGCGGCAGATGCTGGCCTCGGCGGAGATCTGCCGCCTGCTGGAGTTGCCGGCGCTGTCCAGCGTCTATCAGATCCGCCGGGTCCGCCGCGTGGATGGCCGACTGGTGCTCTATGTCGAGCACTACCTCAATGCCGCCTATTTCCCGGGCCTGCTGGAGCACGACCTGCAGCGCTCTCTCACCGAGCTGTATCGCGACCGCTACGATATCCGCTACGGCGAGGTGCGCTTCGAGATCCTGCCGACGGCGCTGCTACCGGAAGCGGCCCAGGCGCTGCGGGTGGCCCAGGGCAGTCCGGCGCTGCACATCACCCGCATCAACCACGACCAGCAGGGGCGACTGATCGACTGCGACCTGGAATTCTGGCGGCATGACGCCATCCAGGTCAGGGTCGAGGTACCGGACTAGTCCGGCATCAGAGCGGCAGTTCGCTGCTCGAATAGAAGGCCGTCAGCACCTTGATCAGATGGCCCAGGTCGTGGCTGCCGGCCAATTCGCGGATGGAGTGCATGGCGAAGGTGGGCAGACCGATGTCCACGGTGCGCACGCCCAGCTGTCCGGCGGTGATGGGCCCGATGGTGGAGCCGCAACCCATGTCGCTGCGCACCACGAAACTCTGCACCGGCACCCCTTCACGCTGGCAGAGATCGCGGAAGAAGGCCGCGGTCTCGCTGCTGGTGGCATAGCGCTGGTTGGCATTCACCTTGATGACCGGTCCGGCGTTCAGTTTCGGGCCGTGGTTGCCATCGTGCTTGTCGGCATAGTTGGGGTGCACGCCATGGGCGTTGTCAGCCGAGATCAGCAGCGAGCGCTGCAGGGTGCGGGTAAAGGCATCTCCGGCGGGCAGCAGGCGCTGCAGCACCTGTTCGAGGAAGGGACCGTCGGCGCCGCAGCAGGAGGTGGAGCCCACTTCCTCGTGATCGGTGCAGACCAGTACGGCGTTTTCGTCGCCCTCGTCGGCCAGCAGGGCTTCCAGACCGGCATAGCAGGACAGCAGATTGTCCAGGCGCGCGGCGGCGATGAAATCGTCTTCGAGGCCGACCAGGGCAGCGGGCTGGACGTCATAGAAGCTCAGTTCGAAATCCAGCACCTCGGCGTCGTCGAGGCCGTGCTCCTGTTGCAGGCGGGTGGCCAGCAGGGCGCGGAAGTCGCGCCGCTCGCCGGCCGGCACCTGGGCCAGGATCGGCGGCAATTCGTTCTGGGCATTGATGGCCCAGCCCTGGTTGGCTTCGCGATTGAGGTGGATGGCCAGGTTGGGAATGATCGCCAGCGGCTTGCGGAAGTCGATCAGTCGACTCTGCACCCGGCCACCGGCGCGAAAGGTCACCCGGCCCGCCAGGGACAGGTCGCGGTCGAACCAGGGCGCCATCAGCATGCCGCCGTAGACCTCGACGCCCAGTTGCCAGAAGCCCTGCCGCTGCAGCTCCGGCTGCGGCTTGACCTTGAGGCAGGGGCTGTCGGTATGGGCGCCGACCAGGCGCAGACCGCGCTCCAGGGGTTGGGCGCCCAGGCGTACGGCGATCAGCGAGGAATCGTTGCGGGTGACGTAGTAGCGACCACCCGGCTGCACGGACCAGCTCTCGCGCTCGTCCAGGCGCTGGTAGCCGGCGGCTTCGAGACGGCGGGCGAGGGTGGCGGTGGCATGGAAGGGGGTGGGGGAACTGGCGAGGAAATCGATGAGGCCTTGGATCTGATCGGTACGCATGGACGACTCCGGACGACAAGGCGTCCAGTCTAGGTTCTGGACCCGGGGGAGTCGAGCGTAGCGCCGGGTCCGGCGGCACCGCCATGCTCAGCGGCGTTGCAGCACCAAGTGGTGGATGTGCCATTGCTTGGGCCGCCCGACCGCGGTATGGCCGTCCTCTTCCTCTTCCCGGTGCAGGAGGACGTCCCAGTCCTGGAGAAACCGCCGCAGGGCCGCGGCGTCGACTACCGTCACGCCCTTGCTGGCCCAGCTGTCCCGCTCGCCGAAGAGCTGGCCACAGAACAGACCACCCGGACGGACCGCCGCCGTGATCCCGTTCCACAGCGCGGGGAAATGGGCCGGTTCACAGAAGGGCAGGGCGAAGCTGGAATTGAGGAGGTCGCAGCGGGGGAGGGTGACCGTCTCGAAGCGGGCCTGGCGGGTTTCCAGGCGCCCCTGCAGCAGGGCCGGCGTGCGCTCGCGCAGCGCGCTCAGGGCCTCGGGCTCGGCATCCAGGGCCAGCACCTGCCAGCCCTGCTCCAGCAGCACCAGGGTGTCGCGACCGGTGCCACAGCCCAGGTCCAGCGCCAAGCCTGGCGGACTCGACCAGGACGAGAGCGCCTGCAGCAAGGTCTCACGCGGACCGCCTGCGGCGGTGGCGGTGTAGTAGGACGTCCATTGCGACAAGCGGCGTTCCTCCGGTCGAGTGCCTCAGTAGGCCAGCGAAGGATCAGAAAGGCGCGGGACTGGTAAAGCTCATCCGCTCGCCCGAGACGGGATGGGTCAGCGTCAGCAGGCTGGCGTGGAGGCAGAGGCGGGGCCGGAGCGCCAGCGCCTCGCCCTGCGCATAGAGCTGATCGCCCAGCAGCGGATGACCGATGCTGAGCATATGGACGCGCAACTGGTGGGAGCGGCCGGTGATGGGGGTGAGTTCCACCCGGCTGTAGTGACCGTGACGCTCCAGCACCTGCCAGAAGGTCAGGGCATGGCGCCCCAGTTCGTGATCCACCACGTGGCGCGGCTTGGTCGGCGGGTCGTAGCGCAGCGGCAATTCGATGCGACCGCTGTTGGCCTCCGGCTCGCCCCAGCAGAGGGCGCTATAGGCCTTTTCCGTTTCCCGGTCATGGAATTGCCGGGACAGCTCGCGGTGGCTGTCGGCATCCCGCGCCAGCACGATGACCCCGGAGGTCTCCCAGTCCAGGCGGTGGACGATACGGGCCTCCGGATAGCCGTTTTCCTGTAGGCGGGTCACCAGGCAGTCACGGTTGTCTTCGGCGCGACCGGGGACCGATAGCAGCAGGGTGGGCTTGTCGACCACCAGCAGGGCGTCGTCCTGGTGAATGATACGGATGTTGGAGAGGGGCATGGGCTTCCTGGGGGCCTGCTTGCGAAGCCGGCCCGCGCCTGACGGGCGCAGCGGATTCGACATGGCTTAAACGCCAACGGCGGCCCTGGGGCCGCCGCTGTCCTGCAAGACGCGCCTTAGCGGTCGGGCAGGGTGATGTTGAGTTCGAGGATCGAGCAGCTGCCCTGGTTTTCCAGTTCGACCTGGATCTGGTCCTGCTCGATGGGCACGTACTTGCGGATCACTTCCAGCAGGTCCTTCTGCAGTTGCGGCAGATAGTCCGGCTGCTCGTGGCGCCCGCGTTCGTGGGCCACGATGATCTGCAGCCGCTCCTTGGCTATCGAAGCGCTGTTCTGCTTCTTCCGATCGCGAAAGAAGTCGAAGATGCTCATTCGCCACCACCCCCGAACAGACGTTGCAGGAAGCCTTTCTTCTTCACGTCGAGGAAGCGATAGGCCACTTCCTTGCCGAGCAGTCGCTCCACGGTATCACTGTAGGCCTGACCGGCGTCGCTCTGTTCGTCGAGAATCACCGGAATACCCTGGTTCGACGCCTTGAGCACCGCCTGGGATTCGGGGATCACGCCCAGCAGGCGAATGGACAGGATCTCTTCCACGTCCTCGACGCCGAGCATTTCGCCCTTGGTCACGCGCTCGGGGTTGTAGCGGGTCAGCAGCAGGTGTTCCTTGATGGCTTCCTCGCCCTTTTCCGCGCGCCGCGACTTGCTGGCCAGCAGGCCGAGCATGCGGTCGGAGTCGCGGACCGAGGAGACTTCGGGGTTGGTCACCACGATGGCCTCGTCTGCGAAGTACATCGCCAGGTGGGCGCCCTTCTCGATGCCGGCGGGGGAATCGCAGACGATGAAATCGAAGGTCTGCTTGAGTTCATTGATCACACGCTCGACGCCATCCTGGGTCAGGGCGTCCTTGTCACGGGTCTGGCTGGCGGCCAGCACGAACAGGTTCTCGAGACGCTTGTCCTTGATCAGGGCCTGGCTCAGGGTGGCTTCGTTGTTGATCACGTTGACGAAGTCGTACACCACGCGGCGCTCGCAGCCCATGATCAGGTCGAGGTTACGCAGGCCGACGTCGAAGTCGACGATGACGGTCTTGTGGCCGCGCAGGGCGAGACCGGTACCGATGGCGGCGCTGCTGGTGGTCTTGCCGACGCCGCCCTTGCCGGAGGTGACTACGAGTACTTTGGCCAAACTGATTCACCTTGATCGAAAGTAATAACTGAAGCGACTCGGTGCCCTCGGTGACGAGATTGCAGGCAGTGTCGCGCTTCGTGTTGCCGTTGGCGGCTTAGGCGCCAAGTGCGAAAAATTCGCGGAAGTATCCGTTAAAGACGGGTGATGTTCAACACATCTCCCACCAGGCTGACCTGCACCGGATTGCCCCATTGTGGATGGCGTCGCAGGTCTTCGGCGACCTTGTACTGGCCGGCGATGGAAAGCAGTTCCGCGGTCAGCTGCTGGCAGAAAATCCGCGCTTTAGTATCACCTTTGACGCCGGCCAGTGCCCGGCCGCGCATGGGGCCATAGACATGGATGTTGCCGTCGGCGAGCAGTTCGGCGCCCGGGCTGACCGGTGCCAGCACCACCAGATCACCGGCCGGGGCATAGAGCTGCACGCCGCCGCGCACCGGTGCGGTGATGATCTTGGTCGGATTGATCGGCGGGGCGGGCGGTATGACCGGTTTGGGCGGTTCCGCCGGCTTCACCGGTTCGCGATCGCGCGGCTCGACCTGGCGCTCGCGGCCACCGGAGCTGGGCGGCAGGATCGGCAGGTCGTAGTCGTTGGCGGCGGCCAGGTCCCCGCTGCGGCTGGCACGCAGGGCCAGGGTGCGCAGGCCGTGGCGGCGGCAGAGGTCGAGGAGGGCGCCCAGGTCGAGCGGGCCGGCATCCTCGGCAAGCTTGTCCAGGCCCAGCACCAGCGGCGTTTCCTGGAAGAAGTTGGGGGCCTGGGCGACCTTCTGGGCCAGTTGCCGGTCCAGGCGCCCGAGGTCGTTGCGGAGAAGCTCCAGCACGGTCACGGCGAGCATGTTGCCCTTGAGCTGGAAGACGGAGTCGCTTTCGGAAGGATCGGCTGCGGTCATGGTGGGTACTTGTGCTTGGATGGCGGGACTTATAGCGGGATGCCCCGCGTGTCGCAACCCTCACCGGGTGCGGGGGGCCGTGACTGTGAAGGCTACGGGAAATCTGCGCGAGGCCTGTAGAATGGCGCGACTTTTTCATGCAGGAGTTCCGATGGAGCGGCCGTCTTTCCGCCTCGCCTTTCTCAATCCACGTTATTGGCCGCTCTGGCTGGGGCTCGGTCTGCTCTGGCTGCTGGTGCAACTGCCCTACGCCGTGCTGCTGCGTCTGGCCCGGGGACTCGGCTGGATCTTCTATCACGTCGCCGGGCAGCGCCGGGCCATCGCCCGCCGCAATCTGGAACTCTGCTTTCCCCAGCTCGACGAACAGGCGCGTGACCTGTTGCTCAGGCGCAACTTCGCCAGCAGCGCCATGGCCCTGCTGGAGATGGCCATGAGCTGGTGGTGGCCGCGGCAGCGCCTGGCCCGGCTGGCCCATATCGAAGGCCTCGAGCACCTGCAGGCCGCCCAGCGCGACGGGCAGGGCGTGATCCTCATGGCGCTGCATTTCACCACCCTGGAAATCGGTGCGGCGCTGCTCGGTCAGCGGCATACCATCGATGGCATGTACCGCCAGCACAAGAATCCGGTGTTCGACTTCATCCAGCGCCGGGGTCGCGAGCGCCACAACCTGGACGCCACCGCCATCGAGCGCGAGGACGTGCGCGCCATGCTCAAGGTGCTGCGCGCCGGTCGCGCCATCTGGTACGCGCCCGACCAGGACTACGGCGCCAAGCAGAGCCTCTTCGTGCCGCTGTTCGGCATCCAGGCGGCGACGGTGACGGCCACCACCAAGTTCGCCCGACTGGGGCGGGCCAGGGTGCTGCCCTTCACCCAGGAGCGGCTGGCGGACGGTTCTGGCTATAGCCTGGTCGTTCATCCGCCGCTAGCCGACTTCCCTGGCGACAGCGAGGAAGCCGACTGCCTGCGCATCAACCAGTGGGTGGAGCACTGCGTCAGCCAGTTGCCCGAGCAGTACCTCTGGGCCCACCGGCGCTTCAAGACCCGCCCGGCCGGTGAGCCCAAGCTCTATCTGAAGAAGAAACGCTAGATGAGTCTGGGCGGCGAAGGGCGCACGGGGCTGATTCTGGCCGGCGGTGGCGCGCGGGCCGCCTATCAGGTCGGGGTGCTGCAGGTGGTCGCGGACACCCTGGCGGTACGTTCCGACAATCCCTTTCCGATTCTCGTCGGTACCTCGGCGGGGGCGCTGAACGCCGCCGTGCTGGGCTGTGGCGCCCTGGATTTCGGCCGCGCGGTGGATCGCCTGGCGGCGGTCTGGGCAGGGCTGGACACGGCGATGATCTATCGCAGCGACTGGGCGGGGGCGACCCGCCAGGCCGCGCGCTTCGGGCTGCAGACGCTGTTCGGCGCCTGGCGCCAGGAGCCCCTGGCCCTGCTCGACAACGCCCCGCTGCGAGCCCTGCTCAGCCGCGAGCTGGATTTCTCCGGCATCACCGCCGCCTTGCGCCAGCGCGCCCTGCGCGCCGTGGCAGTCACGGCGTTCGGTTACGCCTCGGGCCAGGCGATGACCTTCTATCAGAGTCATGGCGCCCTGGATCCCTGGTTTCGCCATCGGCGCGTCGGGGTTCCGGCGCGGCTGGCGGTCGACCACCTGCTCGCCAGCACGGCCATTCCGCTGTTCTTTCCGCCGGTGAAGGTGGGGCGTGAATACCTGGGCGATGGCTCGGTGCGGCAGACGGCGCCCATCAGTCCGGCGCTGCATCTGGGGGCGGATCGCATCCTGGTCATAGGGCTCGGCGCGCCCGGGGGGCACGAGCACGGCCTGCAGGGTCGGCCGCCGACGGTGGCGCAGATCGGCGGCCACCTGCTCAACAGCACCTTCGTCGATGCCCTGGACAGCGACACCGAAACCCTGCGGCGTCTCAATCTGCTGAGCAGTGCGCTGCCGGCGGGGGATCCGGTCAGCGGACGGTTCTGCCGTCCCGTGGAGATGCTGGTGATCTCGCCCAGCCAGCCGCTGGCGGATATCGCCACCCACCATCGCAAGCGCCTGCCGCCGGCCTTGCGGCAGTTGCTGCGCGGCGTCGGGGTGAACCGGCCTTCGGGCAGTGCACTGCTCAGCTATCTGCTGTTCGAGGCGGCCTATTGCCAGGAACTCATGGCGCTGGGACGGGCCGATGCCCAGGCCCGCCTACCGGAGCTGCGGGCCTTTCTCGCCGGCGCCTAGGCCTTATTCGGCGATCTGCAGTTCCCGCGCCTTGGTGTAGAAGTAGCGGATCTTCTCGTACTCGAAGGGCGAGTTGAGCTGGCCGTATCTCATGTCGGTCACGTACCTGAGGTTGATGCCGCGCAGCACCATGATCTCCGGATGACGACTGCTCTCGTCGCTGACGTTGAGGAAGTTGATCTGCGCCTCGGCGGCGAAGTCCACCGCCAGGCCACCGGTGTCGCGCAGGTTGGACGGGCCGAGGATCGGCAGCATCAGGAAGGGACCGTCACCCACGCCATAGAAGCCCAGGGTCTGGCCGAAGTCTTCCGGCTGCTTGATCAGCCCGACGCGGGTCGCCGGATCCCACAGGCCGAACACCCCCACGGTGGTGTTGAGCAGCAGCCGGCCGGTGGTGTCCAGGGCGCGGCGGCCCTTGAACTGCAGCAGGCTGTTGAGCAGGTTGTTGACGTCGCCCAGGTTGCTGAAGAAGTTGCTCACGCCCGAGCGGACGAAGCGCGGGGTGATATAGCGATAGCCATTGACCACCGGCAGCAGGACCCACTCGTCCAGCCGATAGTTGAAGTGGTAGACGTGGCGGTTCCAGGATTCGAAGGGGTCGTAGACGTCCAGCGCCACCAGTGACGCCCGTTCGAATTCGCGCTGGTCCAGCCCCGGGTTGTACTTGAGGGTCGACAGCGGATTGCTGAAGCCGTCGGCGCCCACGGGCGCGGCCGGCATGGTGTCCGAGCCGATGGTCAGGGTGGAGGAGGGCGGCGGGCTCGATTCGGCAGCGAATACCGAGGCACTGGCCATCAGGAGAAGAGCGAGCAGGGACTTAACCACGGGCGAAGAACTCCAGCATGGCGTTCGCGTTGACGCGGTAGTTGAGATTGCCGCAATGGCCGCCGTGGGGATAGACGGTCAAGCGATCGCCAAAGGTCTTGCGCAGGAAACCGAGGTCGCCCGGGCCGAGGATGATGTCGTCGGCATTGTGCATGACGCCGATCTTCGGGCTGCTCTTCAGATAGTCCTCCAGCGCGGTGAGGCTGGACTTGCGCGCCAGATCGTCGAGGTTCTGCCCCTTGAAGTTCTTTTGCCAGAACGGCATCACCTGCTCGGTCATGTAGCAGTCGAAGTCGCACTGCAGCGAACGGGCGAAGAAGCGCGTCAGGCTGGTGCCCTCGCTGATCGGGTAGGTCGGCGGGGTGATCAGGCCGCGACGGTTGATCAGGTCGGAGGTAAAGGCGATGTCGGCTGCCGAGAAGCGGAAGGACGATCCGATCAGCATGGCCAGTTCTTCGTTGCTCAGCCGCTCCGGCGAGCGCTGGAAGTCGCGCACCACGGCGTCGTTGAAGTCGACGTAGCCCTTTTCCTGGAAGTAGCGGGTCAGCTTGGACAGGATCAGCTCGTAGAAGGTGCGGTTGTTGGTGACGCCCTTCACCTCGGTCTGCACCAGGCGATCCAGGTTGCGTACCGAGGTAAGCAGATTGACCGGCGGATTGACCATCAGCACCTTCTTGAAATTGAAGCTGCGCTGGCTTTCGTCCAGGTAGGAGACGAAGGCGGCGTCCAGGCCGCCCAGGCTGTAGCCGGTCAGGTAGTAGTCGGTGACGGGCAGCTTGGGATGCTGGGCGCGCACCGCCTGCATGGCCCGATAGAGGTCCTCGGCATCGTGCGGGGTGTAGCCCGGGGTGGCTGTGCGCGACACCGACACCATGAAGTCCCAGCTGGTGGGCGAGGACAGCTGCACCACGTGGTAGCCGGCCGCGTAATACAGCCGCTTGAGGTATTCCTGGGTGCTAGAAGAGTAGTTGGCCCCGGTGCCGGCGATCAGGAAGATCAGCGGCGCCGGATGGTCCTGGCGGGCGAGGCGGTAGTGGAATTTCTTCACCGGCCAGAAGTTGCCGGGCATCTGGTATTCCCGCTCCGGACGCAGGTTGAGACTGTAGTCATCCTGGTCGATGGTGCTTTCGGGCGGCAGCTCGGGGCGGAATTTTTCCGGCGTGGTGACGATGGTGGCTTCGAAAGGATTGACCAGTGGATAGCCATAGGTGGCGGCATCCACTTCGGCGGCCGCGTGCGCGGTACCCCAGAGGCCGGAAAACAGCGCGCCCAGCAGGGCGGCGACGCGCAACGGAAGACGCATGGACAGAGTCCTTTCAGAGGGCTTGAGAGCGTAGGTAAGACAACGACTCGCCGATAGGTTGCATCGGCAAGCGAAGGTTTCTGCGAGGCGTCGATTACAGAGCGGTCGACGGGCTGCGTCAAGCGACATCGGATGTCGCGAAAAGTGCAGCTCTTGTCGCTAACCGGTCGTTATGCGTCGTCCAGGCGGTAGTGGCCATCTTGCATTGCCCGAATGATGGGGGTGGGGCAACCGCCCGACTTCCATAGCGAGAGGACTGCTGCATGAGCATGGTGAAGAAACTGTTGGGAATAGGACTCGGTGTTGCGCTGACCTCGGCCATGAGCCTGGCCCAGGCGGCCAAGCCGGAAATCACCATCGGCTATGTCGATGGCTGGGCCGATAGCGTGGCCACGACCCATACCGCAGCTGAAGTGATCCGCCAGAATCTGGGCTATGAGGTCAAGCTCATGCCGGTCGCCGCCGGCATCATGTGGCAGGGGGTCGCGCGCGGCAAGCTCGACGCCATGCTCTCCGCCTGGTTGCCGGTCACTCACGGCGCCTACTACGAGAAGATGAAGGACCAGGTGGTCGATCTGAACGTCAACACCCCCGATGCCAAGATCGGTCTGATCGTGCCGGAGTACGTCAAGGCCAACAGCATCGCCGATCTGCAGGCGCAGAAGGCCGACTTCGGCGGCCGGATCGTCGGTATCGACGCCGGTGCCGGGGTCATGCTCAAGGCCGACCAGGCGATCAAGGACTACGGCCTGGACTACAAGCTGGTAGCCAGTTCGGGCAGCGGCATGATCGCCGAGCTGACCCGGGCGGAAAAGGACCAGAAGCCGGTCGTGGTGACGGGCTGGGTACCGCACTGGATGTTCGCCAAGTGGAAGCTCAAGTTCCTCGAAGATCCCAAGGGCGTGTTCGGTGGCTCCGAGCATGTGGACACCGTGGCCAACCCGGCCCTGGAAGCCAAGGCCAAGCCGGTCTGGGATTTCTTGAAGAAATTCGCCTGGCAGCCGGGTGAGGTGAACGAGGTGATGCTGGCCGTGGAAGAGGGCAAGAAGCCGGAAGAGGCCGCCAAGGCCTGGATCGCTGCCCATCCGGATCGCGTGAAGTCCTGGCTGCCCTGAGGGTTGGCCGAATGAAGAACGGGCCCCGCGGGGCCCGTTTTGCTAGCTGTGCAGCTGCTCGGCCGCGTACAGCGTGTTCTCCAGCAGGCAGGCCCGCGTCATGGGGCCGACGCCACCCGGGACCGGGGTGATCCAGCTGGCGCGTTCGCAGGCGCTTTCGTATTCGACGTCGCCGACCAGGCGGCCATCGGCCTGACGATTGATGCCGACGTCGATGACGATGGCGCCGGGCTTGATCCATTCACCCTTGACCAGTCCGGGCTTGCCCACGGCAACCACCACCAGGTCGGCCTGGCTGACATGGTGCTCGAGGGAGCGGGTGAACCTGTGGGTCACGGTGGTGGTGCAGCCGGCCAGCAGCAATTCCAGCGCCATGGGGCGGCCGACGATATTGGAGGCGCCGACGACCACCGCATCCAGACCATAGAGGTCGACGCCGGTGCTGTGCAGCAGGGTCATGATGCCCTTGGGCGTGCAGGGGCGCAGCTGGGGATTGCGCTGCGCCAGCCGGCCCAAATTGTAGGGGTGGAAGCCGTCCACGTCCTTGTCGGTGCGGATGCGCTCCAGCAACCCGGTGGCGTCCAGGTGGGCGGGGAGGGGCAGTTGCAGCAGGATGCCGTCGACGCCGGTGTCGTCATTCAGACGATCGATCAGGGCTTCCAGCTCGGCCTGGCTGGTAGTGGCCGGCAGGTCATGGGCATAGGAGTCGAAACCGACCTCTTCGCAGTCCTTGCGCTTGTGCGCCACATAGACGCGCGAGGCGGGATCGTCGCCGACCAGGATGACGGCGAGGCCAGGGGCGCGCAGTCCGGCGCTACGACGTTGAGAGACTCGCTGGGCAATATCCTGGCGCAGGCGGGCGGCAATGGACTTGCCGTCGATCAGTTGGGCGGTCATGGGCGATTTCTGGTGGTGACGGAAAAGGGTCGGCCATTTTCGCATGGACGGGCCCGCTCGCAACAGAGAAGCCTCTGCGGCGGCTAACTCATTCTTCTGCTTAAAAATTTTTAAAAAATTAGTTGACGGACCTGCGCGAGCTTTATAACATTCGCCCCGCTTGCCGAGCACAGCCCAAGTCACTGACAAGGGCCAGGCAAGAGGCTTCTCACCAAGGAAGTCTCTGCTAGGGCAGCTGCCGTAACAGGCGCCCGTAGCTCAGCTGGATAGAGCATCCGCCTTCTAAGCGGATGGTCGCAGGTTCGAGTCCTGCCGGGCGCGCCATTGGCGGTTCGGCGACGGCAAGCAGGTAAGATATGGTGGGCGTAGCTCAGTTGGTAGAGCACAGGATTGTGGCTCCTGGTGTCGTGGGTTCGATTCCCATCGTCCACCCCATATTTAGCGAACGCCAGACCTTGTGTCTGGCGTTCGTGTTTCAAGCGTCTCGCGGACGTGGTGGAATTGGTAGACACACCAGATTTAGGTTCTGGCGCCGCAAGGTGTGAGAGTTCGAGTCTCTCCGTCCGCACCAATCAAGATGCACAGCAAAAGACCGGCCCAGTGCCGGTTTTTTTGTGCCCGCGATTTAGCGGGCGGCCAGAGGATCGCTAGCGCCGGCGCCGGACCTCAGTGCAGATGCCGCAGCAGCGGCGCGCAGAGGGCGAAGGCCAGCGAAGTGCCGAACAGCAGGGCCCGGGTCCAGCGTTGCGCTGTGCGCCTGTGGCACACGGGCGGCGGCGAGCCTGCCGTGGCGGACTGATCGATGGCGCTGTCGAACAGGGTGATCGAGCGGGTCAATTGGGTTCGCATGATCCGACCTCTTGCCGTATGCACTAATTGTTATTGGCACCTTCAAGATAATGCGCTGGGCGGGTAATGCAAGATGCCTGGAGAGCCCGGACGAGTGGCGGCGCCGCCGCTGGCCACGCGGCCGGTCAAGGACGGCCGCGCCCCGGGGCGGGTCAGGCGGGAGGTGGCGACCAACGGTCAGTTGAGTGTTGAGGTCAGCAGGAAGAAGGCGCCGCCGAGGGCTCCGCCACTGATCAGGACCAGGCTGATCAAGGCGCCGCCCACGAACTGGGCGATGTCATCACTGATTTCGTATTCCGCTTTCATGCTGGGCTCCAGAAGGTAGATGCCGCAACAGATAGCAACCGCGCGTTACAGCGCGACGACACCGGTCGCATCAAGGCTAGCTGTTCGCCCAGTTCAGCCAGAGCGTCTGTTCTTCGCTGAGCTGACCCACTTCGCGCAGCGCCTGTTCCAGGTCTTCGCGAACCCGGCGCTTGAGATCGGCGTTGAGATCGACCTGGGCGCTCTCCGCCAGCCGATCGGCGAGCGAGAGATCCGCACTGAGCTGGCGCAGGCGGGGCCCGATGAAATCCTTCTGCTGCATGAGCCGCTCCTATCTCCTGACGCTTCGGAGTGTGGCATGGGGGAGCTTCGACTGAACACAGGTGGGAAAAATATTGTCTGACTTGATTGGTCAAAAGTCGGACTTTCGGCAGCTCATGTCGTTTTCAGGTCCGAGATGTCAGCTTTATAGAGGGAAGAACAGATCATGAGCGGGAATTCGACGCGCAAGTTGCTGGTGCTGACCGCAGGTTTCGGCCTGCTGGTGATCGCCGCGGTGGCCACTACCCATCGCAGCGACTCGACCGGCAGCGAGCCGGCCGTGGTGGCCACCACCACGCCGCCGGTAGCGGCCCATGCACCCACCACGGGTACCCATCCCGTCGCCGACGAACACAAGCAGGATCTCGCGAGCTTCCTGGCCCAGGCGGCCCTGACGCCGTGCGGGTCCACCCTGCCAGCGACCATCACCGACCCTGCCTGTCGCGCCGCCATCGAAACCCATGCGCGGCGCGCCGGCTATGGCGACGACGAGGTGGCGGCCTATCTGAATGCCCACCAGGGCCGATGATCCCCTGGTTTAGCGTTTTCGGTTATAAGCAAAGACTCTTTTCATATAGGTCGGCATAACCTGAGTGGTTATCCTGTGCGGCCGCAAGATGAGCCGACAACGGCAATTGGGGCTGTAATGGAAGTAGGGTCGATGGGCTTCGTGGTCGCGGGGCTGGTGGTTGGCTTCATCGTCGGCATGACAGGGGTGGGCGGTGGCTCGCTGATGACGCCCATCCTGCTCTGGTTCGGGATCAATCCGGCCGCAGCGGTGGGGACCGATCTGCTCTATGCCGCCATCACCAAGGCGGGCGGAGTCTTCGTCCACCAGCGCAATAGCAACATCGACTGGAAGGTGACCGGTTGGCTGGCCGCCGGCAGCGTGCCCGCGGCGGCCCTGACGCTGCTCGCCCTGGCCCTGCTACCCGGTGATCAGCAGGCGACCAATACACTGATCAAGCATGCCCTCGGCATCGTGTTGCTGCTGACGGCCCTGGCCATCCTGTTCAAAAAGCAGATCTTCGTCTTTGCCAGCCGCCATGCCGGCGACAGATTCCACCTGAGCGCCGGGCGGCTCAATGCCCTGACGGTCCTGACCGGCGCGGTACTGGGCTTCATGGTGACCCTGACCTCCATCGGCGCGGGTGCCCTGGGTACGGTGGCGCTCTTTCTGCTCTATCCGCTGATGGCGACGCGGCGTCTGGTCGGCACCGAGATCGCCCATGCGGTCCCCCTGACACTGGTGGCAAGGCTGGGACACGCCGGCCTGGGCAATCTGGACTGGCATGTCCTGGGCTTTCTGTTGCTGGGTTCGCTGCCGGGCATCTTCCTGGGCAGTCATCTCTCCGGACGGGTACCGGATGCTGTCCTGCGGCCCTGCCTGGCGGTCATGCTGCTGGTCATAGGCACCAAGCTGGTGGTCTGAACCTAGATGGAAAACTTAAGGTCGTTCATCGGACGACTACTGGCGATCCGCTAGTGCAAAACATCTCTAGGATAGGCGGTATTAAAACTGTTATCGCGATTTCCGATAACCTGATCGCCGAGTCCTTTCCTGGAGCTGTCCCATGTCCTCCGCCACTGCCGAATTCGCCGCTGTTGACGATGCCTCTGCCTATCACGTGCTGCGCCAGGCGCTGGACCGCTCCCTGGCGGTGATCGAATTCGATCTGCAGGGCAATGTGCTGCACGCCAACGACAACTTCCTGGAGACCTTCGGCTATCGTCTCGAGGAGATCAGTGGGCGGCATCACCGGCTGTTCTGCCCGCCCGGGGTAGCGGAAAGCGACGACTATCAGGACTTCTGGGCAACGCTGGGGCGCGGCGAATTCCATAGCGGCGTCTATCGCCGCAGGCACAAGGACGGCAGCCTGAAGTGGATCCGCGCCACCTACAATCCGTTGCTGGATGCGCAAGGGCGCCCGCAGCGCATCATCAAGTTCGCCACCGACATTACCGAGGCGCGCCTGCAGGCGGTCGAGTACGAGGGCAAGATCGAGGCCATCCATCGTTCCCAGGCGGTGATCGAATTCGATCTGCAGGGCAACGTGCTCTGGGCCAACGACAATTTCCTTGGCATGACCGGCTATGCGCTGGAAGAGCTGCGCGGGCGTCATCACAGCCTGATGTGCCCGGCCGACTATGCGCGTTCGGCGGAATACGCCCTGCTGTGGAATCGCCTGGGGCAGGGCGTTTTCGATACCGGCGTCTACAAGCGCATCCGCCGCGATGGCCGGCCGATCTGGATCCAGGCCACCTACAACCCCATCCTCGACAGCGACGGTCGGCCCTACAAGGTGGTGAAGTTCGCCACCGATGTCACCGATGCGCAACTGCAGGCCGCGGAGTTCGAAGGCAAGATGGCCGCCATCGATCGTGCCCAGGCGGTGATCGAATTCGATCTGCACGGCAATATCCTGACCGCCAACGAGAATTTCCTGTCGGCCATGGGTTACAGCCTGGACGAGGTGCGCGGCAAGCATCACCGGATCTTCTGCGAACCCGAGCACGCCCGCTCGCCGGGCTATCGGCTGTTCTGGGAGAAGCTCGGCCGCGGCGACTTCGATACCGGGCTGTACAAGAGACGCGCCAGCGACGGCCGCCAGGTGTGGATCCAGGCTACCTACAACCCCATCCTCGATGCCGAGGGCAAGCCCTACAAGGTGGTCAAGTTCGCCAGCGACGTCACCGAGAGTCAGCTGCGCAACAGCGACTACGAAGGCAAGGTGGCGGCCATCGACCGCTCCCAGGCCATCGCCGAATTCTCCCTCGACGGCACGGTGCTCACCGCCAACCGCAACTTCCTGCTGGCCCTGGGTTACCAGGCCGATGAAGTGGTGGGCAAGCACCACCGCATCTTCTGTCCCGACGACTATGCCCGTTCCGCGGAGTACCGGTTGTTCTGGGATAAATTGGCGCGGGGCGAATTCGACGCCGGGGTGTACAAGAGACGCAACAGCCGGGGCGAGGAGATCTGGATCCAGGCCACCTACAACCCGATCTTCGACGCCGACGGCAAGCCGTGCAAGGTGGTGAAGTTCGCCGTGGACATCACCGAAAGCCAGATTCGCAACAGTGACTATGCGGGCAAGGTGGCGGCCGTCGACCGCGGCCAGGCAGTGATCGAATTCGACCTGACCGGCAAGATCCTCGACGCCAACCGCAATTTCCTGGCGACCCTGGGTTATCGCCTGGAAGAGATCCGCGGCCAGCATCACCGCATCTTCTGCGAGGCGGAACACGTCGCCTCCGGCGAGTACCGCGAGTTCTGGGCGCGGCTGGCCCAGGGCGAGGTGTTTGGCGGACGCTTCATGCGGCTGAGCAAGTTCGGCCAGCGCATCTGGATCCAGGCCACCTACAACCCGATCTTCGACGCCGACGGCCAGGTGCACAAGGTGGTGAAGTTCGCCACCGATATCACCCGCCAGGTGGAGCTGGAGCAGCACCTGCGGCAGAAGATCGAGCAGATGAATCTCTCGCTGCATGCCCTGACCCGCTCCATCAACCAGATCGCCGAGACCACCGACGACGCCAACCGCATGGCCCGACGCACCCTGGAGGAAGCCGAGCGCGGCTCCCTGACCCTGGGCCGCTCGCTGGACGCCATGGAGGCCATAGGCACCACCGCCGGGGGCATCCAGGACATTGTCCAGGTGATCAGCGACATCGCCAACCAGACCAACATGCTGGCCTTCAACGCGGCCATCGAGGCGGCCCGCGCCGGCGAGCACGGCCTGGGCTTCTCGGTGGTGGCCGACGAGGTGCGCAAGCTGGCCGAGAAGTCGTCCCAGGCGACCAAGGAGATCAACAAGCTGATCCTGGAGTCGGTCAAGAGCATCGCCCAGGGCAGCGAGATCTCGCGCAGCGTGGGCGAGGCCTTTGGCCTGATCGCCGAAGGAGTGGGCAAGACCCAACAGTCCATCGAGGCCATCAACGGCTCCACCGCGGCCCAGCTCGAGGATGCGGCACGGGTCAATCAACTGATCCAGGAGCTGGACGCGGCCACCACGCTCACGCCGGTGACCGGGGGAGCGCGATCGTGACCGCGACCCAGGGCGTCGTGCGGATCGGCGAACTGGAAGTCGCCCTGTCCGCCCAGGCCCTGGAACGCGTGGTGCCCTGGCCGGAGCGGCTGGCTGCTCATCCGAGTCCGGTGCCCTGGCTGCTCGGCCTCTTCGAGCTGGGCGGCCAGCCGCTGCCGCTGGTAGACGGTCATCGCCTGCTGGGGCTGCCGGCGGGCGCGGGCGAGCGGCGGATCGCCGTGATCCGCCATGGCGGTGGACGCTTCGGCCTGGCCATCGATGGCGTGGTGGATCTCCTCGGTCTGACGGATGACGTCGTCGTACGGTTGCAAGGCGCGCCTGGACGCCTGCTGGGGCAGGTGTACCTGCGCCCGGACAGCGGCCGGCTGGTGCATCTGCTGGACCTGGACGCCCTGGCCGCCTTGCCGGGCTTCGAGGTCAGTGCCGACGTGCCGCCGACGCGACAGCAGGTGGCCGGCGGCATGGAAGGGGAGCGCCTCTATCTGCTGTTCGAGTGCGACGGGCGCCGCCTGTGCCTGGACGCGGCGGTGGTGCAGGAGCTGGTGGATCGACCGCAACTGACCCCCAGCGAATTCGCCAGCGACAGCTGTCGCCACCAGGTGCAGCTACGGGGCCAGGCCTTGCCGGTGCTGGAGCTGTCCGAGCTGCTCGGCCTCACCTCCTGCGCCAACGGTCACCATGAGCAGCTGCTGGTGCTGGCGGCAGGTGACCAGGGTCAGTATCGGGTCGCCTTCGGCTTCCAGCGGCTGCTCGGCATGTGGCGCCGGGATCCGGCGCAATGCGCGCCACTGCTGGGCTTTGGCCTGGAGCAGCCGGGGCTGTTACGTGGGGTATTCAGCGCCGCCGGTGGCGAGGCGGCGATCGTGATCGATCACCTGGCCCTGGGGTGCCAGGAGGCCGCGGTCGCCTATGCGCGGATCTATCGTACCGATCGCGACCTGTTGCGCGAAGAGCGCCGCCAGGTGCGGCGTCAGCCGTGCCTGACCTTTCTCGCCGAATTGCTGTTCGCCGTACCGCTGGAGCAGGTGGCCGAGGTCCTGCCGCTGCCGGCGCATTTCCTGCGCCTCGGTCAGCGGGACCCGCGGTTGCTGGGATTGATGGAGGTCCGCGGTCAGCAGATTACCCTGGTGTGCCTGCGCACCCTCGCCGGCGCAGTGGCGGTCGAGCCCGGCCCCGGCGATCAGGTGATCGTGGTGGAAGGGCAGCGTCAGCGCCTGGGCTTCGTGGTGCAGCGGGTGGAGGCCATCGAGGCCTTTACCGAATTGCGCGCCGATGCCCTAGCGCGCAGCTGGCAACTGCCCGGGGAGCGCGGCGCGGTGCCGGCGCAGCGGGCGCAGAGCTGGGTAGGCGTAGGGTCTCCGGGCAACAGTCGCCAGGCGACCCTGATCAATCTCGGCGCGCTGGTGCAACGCCTGGAAGGTCAGGCACGCCAAGCCCTTGCGGAGCGAGTGGCCGCGGCAATTTAACGGGACCGCCTGTCGCTTCGTTGAGCGGTCGGGCAAGGGCTTGCCAGTGCCTCTGTCGGGCTCCGGTGGGGGCTATCATCTAAGCGATAGGGGCAGGCTAGAGCCCACGACGTTTTCCAACCGATACCAAGCCGGGCGCGTCACGGGCGCTGCCCTTGCCGAGTGCGGGTCCTGGCTTTCATCAGCAATTTGTCAAGAAATCTTGCGGCGCGTCGAACCAGAGAGAGACACAACTTTCCTGGGTGATCCCATGTTCAACGCCGCACTCAAACGTCGCATCGCCGAACTCGAAGCCGAACTGGCCGATCATCGTCAGCTGCGCACTGCGTTCTGTAACGATGCGCTCTGCCTGCTACTGGACGCCCAGGGCCGGATCGAGGATTTCAACGAGAACTTCGGCCGGTGTCTGGGCTATGCGCCTGGCACCTTGAACGGGCGAAAACTCGACGATCTCATTCCTGATTACGTCAAATGCATGGACTGCTATCGGGAGCTGAAGCAGAGTTTCAGTGAAGGACGGCAGGCCAGTGGCATCTACCGGCTGTTGCACGGCACTGGCGGCGTGGCCTGGCTCTATGCGATCTGGACGCCGGTGCGTGACAGTCAGGGCCAGGTCAAACAGATCCGCTGCTATGCCTATGACCGTACCGAGCAGGTGGAAACCTCCACCGAGCACTCGGGCATCATCAATGCGCTGCTGCGTTCCACCGCGGTGATCGAATTCAACCTCTCCGGTGAGGTGCTGACCGCCAACGAGCGCTTCCTGCAGGGCATGGGCTATTCGCTGACGCAAATCGTTGGCAAGCATCACCGGATGTTCTGCAGCCGTGAAGAGGCTGAGTCGGCCGATTATCGCGCCTTCTGGGAACAGCTCAATCGCGGCGACTACGTGGCCAGCCGCTTCCAGCGCATCGACAGCCATGGCCGCACCGTCTGGCTGGAAGCCTCCTATAACCCGGTGCTCAATACCCGCGGAGAGCTGTACAAGGTCATCAAGTTCGCCACCGTCATCACCGAGCAGGTGGAACAGGAACTGGCGGTGGCCGAGGCCGCCCGGGTCGCCTTCGACATCTCCCAGACCACCGACGAAAGTGCCCGCCAGGGCGCGGCGGTGGTGCAGGACACGGTGGCGGTGATGACCCGCATCGCCGACGAGATCCAGGTCGCCGCCAACGGCATCGAAGACCTCGGCAAGCAATCGCTGGTGATCAGCGCCATCGTCAAGACCATCAGCGGCATCGCCGAGCAGACCAATCTGCTGGCGCTCAACGCCGCCATAGAAGCTGCCCGGGCCGGCGAGCAGGGGCGTGGCTTCGCGGTGGTGGCGGACGAGGTCCGACAACTGGCCGGGCGCACCAGCAAGGCCACCGAGGAGATCGTCGGCGTGGTGCAACAGAACCAGCAACTGGCGCAGACCGCGGTCAGCAACATGGCCGCCAGTCGCCAGCAGGCGGAGCAGGGGCTGCACCTGGCCAGCAACGCCGGGGTGCGCATCACCGAGATCCAGGAAGGCGCCCGGCAGGTGGTGGGCGCGGTCAGCCAGTTCGCTCGCCGGCTGAGTTAAGGCTGCGCGTCCCAGCCAGGGGCGCTGTAGCACGCATAACCGGTCGCATCGAGTTCCAGCCAGCGGCCCTGGTGGATGATCATCCGGGTCGCCACTTCCGGACTGGCCAGGCCGATGGCCACCAGCAGGCTGCGGATCAGGGCGCCGTGGGCCACCAGCAGGGTGGGACCCTGGAGCTCCTCCAGCAGCGGGCGCACCCGTTCGGCGGCATCGGCATAGCTTTCGCCACCGGGTACCCGAAAGGTGTAGGGCTCGGCGACGCGCCGGGCGTGCTGCTCCGGATAGCGCTGGGCGATGGTCGGCATGTCCAGGCCTTCCCAGTCGCCAAAGGCCTTTTCCGCCAGACGCGCATCGCGGCCCAGGCTGAGCGGCGCACCCGGCAGTTGCGCCAGGATCAGATCGAGGGTTTCGCTGGCGCGTTGCAGCGGACTGCTCAGACAGGTGAAGCGAGAGATGTCGAGGCGTTCGCGCAGCGCCAGGCCCACGGCCTGGGCCTGGGCCCGGCCGCGGGCGTTGAGCGGTATGTCCTGGCGACCCTGCAGGCGACCGCTGGCGTTCCAGTCGGTTTCGCCGTGACGGATCACCAGCAAGGGGGAAGGGAAGGGCAAGGGCATCAATCCAGGGCAGTGGGTAGGGTGAGGATGAAGCGCAGACGGCCGTTTTCCTGGCGCGCGATCAGGCTGCCGCCATGGCCGCGAGCGATCTCATGGGCGAGGTAGAGGCTCAGCTCCAGGCGGGCGGGCTGTTCAGGATCGGCCTGGGTCAGCGCCGGCTGGAACATCTGGCTCAGGGTGCCAGGATCCATCACGGCGGTGCTGCTTTCCACAACCAGGCTGTAGCAGCGTTCCTCGACCATGGTGCGCAGCAGCAGAGTGCCACTGGGCGGATTGCGGGAAGCGACCTGCTCCAGCACGGCGTCCAGTGCCTGCAGCACGCGCGGCAGATCCAGGCGCAAGGCGGCAGGCAAAGCCTGCAGCTCGCTGCTCAACGCCTGGCCGGGAAAGCGAGTCTGCAGCGCGGCGAACAGGCCCAGCAGCCGTTCATTGACGTTCTCTTCCAGCGTCGGTTTCAGGGGTAGGCCATGACCCAGACGCGCGCGCACGAAGTCGGCAGCCGCAGCGCTGCGTTCGGCCAGGCGGCGGGCCTCGGCTTGCCAGAGCTCCGCCTCTGCGGCACTCGTGGGCAGGTCCTGCGTGGCCAGCGCCTGCAGCGGACGCTGCAGGTCCTCTTCCAGCAGCACCAGCAGTTGCTCACGCAGCGGCGTGAGATCGCGATCACCACGCGCGCCGGGGCTTTCCTCGCGACGCTGCTCTTCCCGGGCGAGCAATTCACCCAGCAGGCGGGCGAAGCCGTCCAGGGTGTCGATCACCGGGCGCTGCTCCAGGCGCGGCGCGGGCTGCGGATCGAAGGCGCACAGCGTGCCGAAGAAGGTGCCATTCGGCCTGAACACCGGGACCGACAGATAGCTCTTCCAGCCATAGAGGCCCGGCGCCGGATGGTCGCAGTAGGTGGGATTCTGGGTCACGTCGCTGATGATCACGGCGTCGTGGGAGGAGCGCACGTGGTTACACAGGGTGGATTCGAGATCCAGTTCGGCGCCGGGTTGCAGGCCGTAGGTGATGCGATCCTCTACAGCGCAGGCGATCCAGCGCTGCTCGGTGACCTCGGCCACGGTGGCGACCCCGAGGCCGCTGATGTCGCAGACGACGCGCAGGAGCGCCGCCACGGAATCCAGAGACGTCAGCAGCTCGATGCTTTCGACGGTGCTGGAGGGTTGGCTGGGCATGGCACGGTAGTTCTCTGACGGACAGGTCCTGAACGCTAGGCGAAGAGACGGCGGAGAGCAACCGTCAGAACGCTGGGCCAGCCGGCGGCCGGCCCCGGCTAGCCGATCAGATCGGTGGCGTAGGCCAGCACCGTGAGGCAGAGGAGCAGCAACAGCAGATTGGCCGGGGTAATGCGTTTCATCGGGGAGATCCTCTCACGCAAGGGCGGTTCCTTGTCCAGGTACGCCTGGGACTGCCATGCCGGTGCTGGGGATCTCGGAGGGTGGAGCGGGTAGGTTCATCTCTGCGTCTCGATACTGCTGGCAAAGGACAGGAGTCGGAACGCCACTGTCGCCGTTCGTTCAGCCGCTGCCAGAGGAGGTGCGACATCTGGTCGAAGCGGCAGCGTGAGCGGTTCGCAGTTGCCAAGCGGGAGGCGAGTCGGTAGCGTGGCGCCCCATGCGAACCTTCCTCTGCCCTATCAGCGCCTATTACTACTACCTGACCAATATCGGGTGGTAGGTACTGCGCTGCATGACCGAACCGCCTAGGGCGGCTCGGTCAAGGCAACTTCTCCCGGTCTCCCAGGCACCGTCCAGCCACAGGAGACCCCATGGACAGCACCACGCAAGACCTGCTCGCCACCCTCGAAGCCCGCGGCTTCGTCCACCAGACCACCGACCGTGACGGCCTCGCCCGCGCCTTTGCCCGCGGCCCGGTGACCGGCTATCTCGGCTTCGACGCCACCGCCGACAGTCTCCACGTCGGCCATTTGCAGGGCCTGATGCTGATGCGCTGGCTGCAGCGCGCTGGCCATCCCATCCTGCTGCTGATCGGCGGCGCCACCACGCGCATCGGCGATCCCAGCTTTCGCGACAGCAGCCGCCCGGTGCTCACCGACGGCCAGATCGCCCTGAACATGGTGGGCATTGCCAAGGCCTTCCACCGCTACCTGGAGGTCGGCGATGGCCATGGTCGCGCCCAGGTGGTGGACAACGCCGAATGGCTCGACGGCCTGGGCTACCTGAATTTCCTCGGCGCCGTGGGTCGGCACTTTTCCATCAATCGGCTGCTGACCTTCGATGCCATCAGGAATCGCCTCGATCGCGAGCACTCGCTGTCCTTCGAGGAATTCGGCTACACCCTGCTGCAGGCCTACGACTTCGTCGAGTTGTCGCGGCGCTATGGCTGCACCCTGCAGCTGGGCGGCGCGGACCAGTGGGCCAACATCATCAATGGCGTGGAGCTGTCGCGCCGGCAGGGTGGCCCTCAGCTCCATGGCCTGACCATGCCGCTGCTGACCACCCGTGACGGCCGCAAGATGGGCAAGTCCGCCCAGGGCGCGGTCTGGCTCAACGAGGAACGGCTGTCGGCCTTCGACTTCTGGCAATTCTGGCGCAACTGCGACGATGCCGACGTCGAGCGCTTCCTGGCGCTGTTCACCGAGCTGCCGCTGGACGAGGTACGGCGGCTGGCGGCCCTGGGCGGCGCGGAGATCAATCTGGCCAAGACCGTGCTGGCCAACGAGGCGACCCGCCTGGCCCACGGCGAGCAGGCCCAGCGCGCGGCCGAGGCGGCGGCCGCCGATGTCTTCGCCGACCGGGACGGCGGTGGTCAATTGCCGACGCTCGCCCTGAGTCGCCGGCAGCTCGCTGCGGGTGTCAGCCTGGTCGAGTTGCTGGTGCAGACCGGTGTGCAGCCCTCGCGCAGCGCGGTTCGCCGATTGGCGGAAGGCGGGGGGTTGCGCCTGGACGAACAGCCGGTACCCGATCCCGATCTGCGGCTCACGGCGGGCGACGTCGGTCGACGGGTAAGTCTGGGCAAGAAGCGGCATCTGCGCATCACAGCGGTGGACTGAGGAGAAGGCGATGAAGGTCTGGGTGATAGGCGCCTCGCGGGGCATAGGGCTGGGGCTGGTCGAGCGCTACCTGGAGCGCGGCGACGAGGTGTTGGCGCTGGTACGAACGCCGAGCACGGCGCTGGAGGCCCTGGCGGCAACCGCCCCGGGGCGGCTGCGGGTGGTGACCGGCGATCTCTGCGATCCCGAGCTGGGCGCACGGCTGCTGAGCGAAAGCCGCGATGAGCCGCTGGATCGGCTGATCGTCAATGCCGGCATCATGGGGCCGCACGAGGCATATGGGCAGCGGGCGACTGCCGCGGAGCTGGGCGAGTTGTTTCTGACCAACGCCGTGGCGCCGCTGCGGCTGCTGGAGGCCCTGGCACCGCGGATGGCTGCGGCGGGAGTGGCGGCCTGCCTGAGTTCGCAGATGGGCAGCGTCAGCCTGGCACGGGCCGCCGACATGCCGCTCTATGGCGCCAGCAAGGCGGCGCTCAACAGCCTGTTGCAGAGCTGGGTCGCCGGGCAGCAACCGGCCTTCGCCGTGCTGGCGCTGCACCCGGGCTGGGTACGCACCGCGCTGGGTGGGTCCAGCGCGCCGGTCGCGGTGGCCGATAGCGTCGCCGGGCTGGTAGCGACGATCGAGGCGCGGTCCAGCCAGCGCGGCTGTGCCTTTCTCGACTACCAGGGCCAGGCCCTGCCCTGGTGAGCAGGGGGCCGGATCGCTCAGTGCGGCTGAGCGATCCGGCCCTTGTCCGACCTCTGTCGAGGATCGAAGATGAGGCCATCATCCTGGAGAGCCTGCCCATGCGCATCGACGAGCACACCTTTCTGGTAACCGGCGCCGGTTCCGGCCTCGGCGCCGCCACCGCCACGGCGCTGATCGCGGCAGGCGCCCGGGTGGCGCTGCTGGATCTGCAGGCCGACGCCGTGCAGGCCCAGGCCGAACGCCTCGGCGACCGGGCCCTGGCGCTCGCCGTGGACGTAACCGATGCCGAGGCCCTGAGCGCTGCCCTGGATACCCTGCTGGCGCGCTGGGGCGGTCTGCAGGGGGCGATCAACTGCGCCGGCATCGTCGGCGGCGCTCGCATCCTCGGGCGCAACGGCCCCCACGATCTCGCCGCCTTCGCGCGCATCATCAACGTCAACCTGGTGGGCAGCTTCAATGTCCTGCGCCTGGCCGCCGCGGCCATGGCCCAGGGTGAGGCCGATGCCGGCGGCGAACGCGGCGTGATCATCAACACCGCTTCCATCGCCGCCTTCGACGGCCAGATCGGCCAGGCCGCCTATGCCGCCTCCAAGGGGGGCGTCGCCGCGCTCACCCTGCCGGCGGCGCGCGAACTGGCCGGGCAGGGCATCCGGGTCATGACCATAGCGCCGGGCGTCTTCGAGACGCCCATGATGGCTGGCATGACCCCCGAGGTGCGCGACGCTCTGGCCGCCAACGTGCCCTTTCCCCCACGCCTCGGTCGCGGCGAGGAATTCGCCGCCCTGGTCCGCCACATCATCGAGAATTCCATGCTCAACGGCGAGGTGATCCGCCTCGACGGTGCGCTGCGCATGGCCCCGCGCTAGGAGACCTGTCATGAACGATCCCATTGTCATCGTCGCCGCCGCTCGCACCCCCATGGGCGCCCTGGGCGGCGAACTGGCGGCGCTGTCGGCGCCGCAACTGGGCAGCGCCGTGCTCCGCGCCGTGCTGGAGCGGGGCGGCTGGTCGCCGGAACGGGTCGACGAGGTGCTCATGGGCTGCGTGCTGCCCGCCGGTCTCGGCCAGGCTCCGGCACGCCAGGCGGCCCTTAGCGCCGGGCTGGCCCAGAGCACGCGCTGCACCACCCTGAACAAGATGTGCGGTTCGGGCATGCAGGCGGCCATCCTCGGCCATGACCTGCTGCGCGCCGGCAGTGCCGAGGTGGTGGTGGCGGGCGGCATGGAAAGCATGAGTCGCGCGCCCTATCTGCTGGAAAAGGCCCGCAGCGGCTACCGCCTCGGCCATGGCGCCCTGATCGACAGCATGTTTCTCGACGGCCTGGAGGACGCCTATGAGCCCGGGCGCCTGATGGGCACCTTCGCCGAGGATTGCGCGGCGCGCCTGGGTATCGGCCGCGAACGCCAGGATACCTATGCCCAGCAGTCCCTCGCCCGGGCGCGCCAGGCCCAGGCGAGCGGCGCCTTCGCCACCGAGATCGTCACGGTAGAGGTGGCGGGGCGCAAGGAGACCCTGAGCATCGACACCGATGAACAACCGCGCCGCGCCGATCCGACACGCATTCCCACCCTCAAGCCGGCCTTTCGCGAAGGCGGTACCGTCACCGCGGCCAACGCCAGCTCCATCTCGGATGGCGCCGCGGCGCTGCTGCTGATGCGCGCCAGCACGGCGGCGCGCCAAGGCCTGCGGCCGCTGGCGACGATCCGTGGCCATGCCGCCCATGCCGGCGCCCCGGGCGACTTTCCCACCGCGCCCATCGGTGCCATCCGCACCTTGCTCGAGCGTGTCGACTGGCAACTGAGCGAGGTCGACCTGTTCGAGATCAACGAAGCCTTCGCCGTGGTGGCCCTGGCCGCCCAGGATGCCCTGGGGCTGGACCCGGAGCGGCTGAACGTGCACGGTGGCGCCTGTGCCCTGGGCCATCCCATCGGCGCGTCCGGCGCGCGGATCCTCGTGACTCTGATCCAGGCGCTACGCCAGCGCGGTCTGCGCCGGGGCGTGGCCGCCATCTGCATCGGCGGTGGCGAGGCCGCGGCCATGGCGCTGGAACTCAACGACTAGACAAGGACAAGACCATGAGCGAACCCTCTGCCGAATCGACCCTGCTGCTGGAGATCGAAGCGCGCGTCGCCCTCATCACCCTCAACCGCCCCAAGGCGCTCAACGCCCTCAATGCCCAGCTGCTCCATGAGCTGGATGCCATGCTGGCGCGCCTGGACGCCGATCCCGAGGTCGGTTGCGTGGTGCTCACCGGCTCGGCCAAGGCCTTCGCCGCCGGCGCCGACATCAAGGAAATGGCCGGGCAGGGCTATCCGCAGATCTACCTGGACGACTATTTCCGCGTCGCCGATCGCATCGCCGAGCGGCGCAAGCCGCTGATCGCCGCCGTCGCCGGCTACGCCCTGGGCGGTGGCTGCGAACTGGCGCTGTTGTGCGACTTCATCTATGCCGCCGATACCGCGCGCTTCGGCCTGCCGGAGATCACCCTGGGCGTCATTCCCGGCATCGGCGGCACCCAGCGCCTGACCCGCGCCCTGGGCAAGGCCAAGGCCATGGAGCTGTGCCTGACTGGACGACAGCTGCCCGCCGCCGAAGCCGAGCGCGCCGGCCTGGTCGCCCAGGTGTTTCCCGCCGACGAGCTGCTGGAGCGCACCCTGGAGGCCGCCCGTGGCATCGCCAGTCGCTCCCTGCCGGCGACCCTGCTGCTCAAGGAGAGCGTCAATCGCGCCTTCGAGACCAGCCTGGCCGAGGGCATCCGCTTCGAGCGCCGGGTCTTCCATTCGCTGTTCGCCAGCGCCGACCAGAAGGAAGGCATGGCGGCCTTCGTCGAGAAGCGGCCGGCGAAGTTCGAGCATCGCTAGTCCGCGGCTCCGTGCGATCAGCGTCCAACCCCTGGGGCATCCGACGTTGTCAGTCGAAGAACTACGCAAGCACTACCAGGCCTACCTCGACTGCCTCAACCGCCAGGCCTGGGCGGAGCTGGGCCGTTATGTCGACGACGCCGTCGAGCACAACGGCCGGCCCCTGGGGTTGGCGGGCTACCAGGCCATGCTCGAAGGCGATCATGCCGCCATTCCCTATGTGCACTTTGCCGCGCGGCTGCTGGTGGTGGAGGCGCCCTGGCTGGCCGCGCAATTGAACTTCGACTGCACGCCACGCGGCGAGCTGTTCGGGCTGGCGGTGAACGGACGGCGGGTGCGCTTCAGCGAGCACGTCTTCTATCGCTTCGAGAACGGGCGAATCCGTGAGGTGCGCTCGGTGATCGACACCGCCGCCATCGCCGCCCAGCTGGCCGAGGGCTAACCCGCGCGACTCTGGCGCTGGCGATAGCCCAGGGGGCTCAAGCCTGTCCACTTGCGAAAGGCGCGCTGGAAGGAGCGGGGATCCGCGAAACCCAGACGCAGGGCCAGCTCCTCCAGGGGCAGGGCGCCCTGATCCAGCTGGCGGCAGGCCAGGCGGCAGCGACGTTCGTCCTTGAGGCGCTGGTAGGTCTGGCCGCTCGCCGCCAACTGGCGTCTCAGGGTCGCAGCCGAAAGACCCAGGGTCGCGGCCAGGCTGACGGCGTCCGGCCAGTCTTCCGGGGCGCGACTGCGCAGCAGGGCGCGGATGCGGGCGATCAGACTGGCGTCGTCGCGATAGTGCACCAGCAGATTGCCCGGTGCGGCGGCGATGAAGCGACGCGCATCCGCGGCACTGCGGCGGATCGGCAGGCCCAATACGGCGGCGTCCAGCAGCAGGCAGTCTTCGCCGTGGGCGAAGCTGAGGTGGGTGCCGAAGCGCTGGCGATAGTCGGCCAGCAGTTCCGCCGGCGGCTCCTGGGCGGTCAGGCGAATCTCCGCCAGTGGCAAGCGGCGGCCTACCAGCCAGCAGGCCAGGCCATGCAGGATCAGCCAGAGGGTAAAGACGGCAAAGCTACCCGGCAGGCTGCCGGGGGCCAGCCGCAGGGTCGCCTGCCCGCCATTGCGCTGCAGGCGCAGATCGACGCCCAGGGTCAGGCGCAGGAAGTCGGCGCTCTGCCGCAGGGCGTCACCGAGGGTCGGTTGCAGGCGGGTGCTCTGGCAGAGAAAGGCAAAGCTGCCGGCCGGGAGCGGGCGTGGGCCAAGGGCGAAGAACTCGTCATCGAAACGCCACGCCAGGAGATACCACAGCTGGCCGAACAGCGGCGCCGAGAGGCGCTCGCGGTCAAGCAGCAGCTCGGCTGGCTGGACGCCTTCGGCAGCGAGCAGGGCCTCCGGCGCCTGACCACTGCGTCGGCACAGCCCGGCCAGGGCTTCGTCGAGGATGCCCAGCGCCAGGCTGTCGCGCGGCAGGCCGGTCACAGATGTAGGGCCCGGCCCAGGGCGCGCAGCGCCGCTTCCTGCACCGCTTCGCCCAGGGTGGGGTGGGGGTGCAGGGTGGCGGCGACGTCTTCCAGTTGCATGCCCATTTCCAGGCTGTGGGAAAAGGCCGTGGCCAGTTCCGCCACCTGCTGCCCGGTGGCCTGCCAGCCGAGGATGCGATGGTCGTCCGCACGAGCCACCACCCGCACGAAGCCTTCCGGCGCCTCCAAGGTGAGGGCACGGCCATTGGCGGCGAAGGGGAAGCTGGCGACCTTGGTCTCCAGCCCCTGGGCCTTGGCCTGCTCCGGGGTCAGGCCGACCACCACGATTTCCGGATCGGTGTAGCAGACCGCCGGGATGGCGACCGGCGCGAAGCGCCGCCGCTTGCCGGCGATCAGCTCGGCGACCACCTCGCCCTGGGCCATGGCGCGATGGGCCAGCAGGGGTTCGCCGGTGAGATCACCGATGGCCCAGACGTCGGTCATGCTGGTACGGCAGCCGTCGTCGACGCGGATATAGCGGCCGTCGTAGTCCAGCGGCAGGCGCTCCAGGCCTTCGGTGCGGGGCCGGCGACCGGCCGCCACCAGGATGCGCTGGGCCGGCAGGATCTGCTCCTCGCCGTCACCGCGGGTCATTCGCAGGCCAGCGCCCCCCGCGGCCAGCCCGGCGACGGTGCAGCCCAGGTGCAGCTCGATGCCCAGGCGTTCCAGCCGCTGGCGCAGCGGCGCTGTGAGCTCGGCATCGTAGCCGGGCAGCAGCCGCGATTGAGCCTCCACCACCGCGACCCGGGCGCCCAGCTTGCGATAGGCGATGCCCAGCTCCAGGCCGATATAGCCGGCGCCCACCACCACCAGATCCTCGGGAATTTCTGTAGGCGACAAGGCCTCGGTGGCCGAGATCACCGGGCCACCGAAGGGCAGGCTGGGCAATTCCACCGAGGTGGAGCCCATGGCCAGCACCAGGTGTTCGGTACGGATGCGCAGCCGTTCGCCACCGGCGCGCTGCACCTCCACGGTCTTGCCGTCGAGGATCTCGGCCCAGCCCTCGATCACCGTCACCCCCTGCTTCCTGAGCAGGGCGGCGACGCCGGTGGTGAGGCGATCGACGATGCCGTTCTTCCAGGCCACGGCCTGGTCGAGGTCCAGTTCCGGGCGGCCATGGCGGATACCGAGGGCGCCCTGGTCGGCGCGACCGCAGGCGCGATGGAATTCCTCGGCGACATGGATCATCGCCTTGGAGGGGATGCAGCCAACGTTGAGGCAGGTACCGCCAAGGGCGGCGCCCTCCACCAGGGTGGTGGCGATGCCCAGCTGAGCGGCGCGCAGGGCGGCGACATAACCGCCGGGGCCGCCGCCGATGATGAGGAGTCGGGTGTCCATGGCTACTCCAGGAAGAGGGTGGCGGGTTGTTCGAGCAGCTGGCGCACGGCCTGGATGAAGCTGGCGGCGTCCTGGCCATCGATCAGCCGGTGGTCGAAGGAAGCGGAGAGATTCATCAGCTTGCGCGGTACCACCAGCCCATGGCGGAAGGCCGGGCGCTCGACGATGCGATTGACGCCGATGATGGCCACCTCGGGATGGTTGATGATGGGCGTGGAGGCGATGCCCCCCAGCGGACCCAGGCTGCTGATGGTCAGGGTCGAGCCGGAGAGTTCGTCGCGACCGGCCTTGCCGCCGCGCACCGCGGTGGCCAGCCGCGCCACCTCCTGGGCGCAGCCCCAGAGATCCAGCGCCTCGGCGTGGCGGACCACCGGCACCGCGAGCCCCTGTTCGCCCTGGGTGGCGATGCCCAGGTGCACCGCGCCATAGCGCGTCACGGTGCTGCTCTCTTCGTCGAAGCGCGCATTCATCTGCGGAAAGTCCCGTACCGCCACCACCAGGGCTCGCGCCAGAAAGGGCAGCAGGGTGAGGTGGGCACGACGACCCTGCCAGCGCTGATTGAGGGTGGCGCGCAGGGCTTCCAGCTCGGTGACATCCACCTCTTCCACATAGGTGAAGTGGGGGATATGCCGTTTGGCGGCCTGCATCTTCTCGGCGATCTTGCGTCTCAGGCCGATCAGCGGGATGCGCTCCTCGCCACTGCGTTTCGCCAGGCCACCGCCGCCAGTGGCGGGCGGCAAGCCGGCGTCGCGTTGCTGCACATAGGCCTCCAGATCGCCATGCAGGATGCGCCCGCCGTGACCGCTGCCGGTGACGAAGCGGAGTTCGATGCCCAGGTCCCAGGCGTGCTGGCGCACCGCGGGAGACGCCAGCGGCGGACTGCCGGGGGCCGGGCGGGAAGCTGGTCGGTCGTCGTCGCGCGGGACCTCCGCTTCCGCGCGACGCGGGGCTGGAGCCGCCTCGGGCTTGGGCGCTTCCGCCTTGGGGGCTGGCGCCGCAGTGGCTGCCACCGGCGCGGGGCGGCTGGCCTCGCGCAGATTGCCGTCGCCGGCCACCTCCAGGCGGATCAGCTCGGCGCCTACGGCCATTACCTGGCCAGGTTCGCCGCCCAGGGCGACCACCCGGCCCACCACCGGCGAAGGAATTTCCACCATGGCCTTGTCGGTCATGACGTCGGCCAGGGTCTGGTCTTCGCTGACCTCGTCGCCCACCGCCACGTACCACTTGACCAGTTCCACCTCGGCGATGCCTTCGCCGATGTCGGGCATCTTGATGACATGGGTACCCATCTCAGACCTCCATCACGCGCTTGAGCGCGGCGCCGACCCGGGACGGACCCGGGAAGTAGTCCCATTCCTGGGCGTGGGGATAGGGGGTATCCCAGCCGGTCACCCGCTCGATGGGCGCCTCCAGGCGATGGAAGCAGTGCTCCTGCATGAGGGACACCAGCTCGGCGCCATAGCCGCAGGTGCGGGTGGCTTCGTGGACCACCACGCAACGGCCGGTCTTGTTCACCGAATCGGTGAGGGTCTGCAGGTCCAGCGGCCAAAGGCTGCGAATGTCGATCACCTCGGCGTCGATGCCGGTCTCGGCGGCCGCCGCCAGGGCGACCCAGACGGTGGTGCCATAGGTCAGCACCGTGACCTGCTTGCCGGGACGGACCACCGCGGCGCGTTCCAGCTCGACCCGGTAGTAGCCGTCCGGCACGGCGCTGGCCGGATGGCCGGACCAGGGCGTCACCGGGCGGTCGTGATGGCCGTCGAAGGGGCCGTTGTAGAGGCGCTTGGGTTCGAGAAAGATCACCGGATCGTCGCTCTCGATGGAAGCGATCAGCAGGCCCTTGGCGTCATAGGGATTGGAGGGCATCACGGTGCGCAGCCCGCAGACCTGGGTGAACATGGCCTCGGGACTCTGGCTGTGAGTCTGGCCGCCATAGATGCCGCCACCGCAGGGCATGCGGAACACCAGCGGCGAGGTGAACTGCCCCACCGAGCGAAAGCGCAGCCGCGCCGCCTCGGAGACGATCTGGTCGATGGCCGGGTACACGTAGTCGGCGAACTGGATCTCCGCCACCGGCCGCAGGCCGTAGGCGCCCATGCCCACCGCGGCGCCGGCGATACCGTTCTCCGAGATGGGCGCGTCGAATACCCGCGAGGCGCCATACTTGGCCTGCAGGCCCTCGGTGCAGCGAAAGACGCCGCCGAAATAGCCGACGTCCTCGCCGAACACCACCACATTGCTGTCGCGTTCGAGCATCACGTCCATGGCCGAGCGGATGGCCTGGATCATGGTCAGGGTGCTGCGGCTGCCGGCCTGGGTCGGCAGGTCGGTTTCCTGTTGTACGGTCATGGCGTCACTTCCCGAGCTGTTGGCGTTGGCGGCGCAGGTGCGGCGGCAGGTCCTGGTAGACCTCCTCGAACATGTCGGCGGCGCTGGGGGCGAGATCGCTGGCAAAGGTGCCGTGGGCTTCGGCGGCCTTCTGGGCAGCGGCCACCTCGGCTTCCAGCTCGGCGCTCAGCGCCTGGTGCTGTTCGTCCGACCAGAGGCCACGACCGATCAGGTGTGCTTTAAGCCGGTCGATGGGATCGCCCAGGGGGAAGTGCGTCCAGTCGTCGGCGGGACGGTACTTGGATGGGTCGTCCGAGGTGGAGTGGGGGCCGGCGCGATAGGTCACCCACTCGATCAGGGTCGGCCCCAGGTTGCGCCGGGCGCGTTCGGCGGCCCAGCGCGAGGCGGCCAGCACGGCGAGAAAGTCATTGCCATCCACCCGCAGGGCGGCGATGCCGTAGCCGAGGCCACGGGTAGCCAGGGTGATGCCTTCACCGCCGGCGATGGCCTGGAAGGTGGAGATGGCCCACTGGTTATTGACGATGTTGAGGATCACCGGCGCCCGGTAGACGTGGGCGAAGGTGAGGGCGGCGTGGAAATCGCCTTCGGCGGTGGCGCCGTCGCCGATCCAGCCGGCGGCGATGCGGGTGTCACCCTTGATCGCCGAGGCCATGGCCCAGCCCACCGCCTGGATGTACTGGGTGCCCAGGTTGCCGGAGATGGAAAAGAAGCCGAGGTCGCGGTAGGAGTACATCACCGGCAGCTGGCGACCCTTGAGCGGATCCCGGGCGTTGGACAGCAGCTGGCAGATCATCTCGTCCAGCGGCGCCTCGCGGGCGATGAGGATGCCCTGTTGACGATAGGTGGGGAAATGCATGTCGTCCGGGCGCAAGGCCAGGGTCTGGCCGACGGCGATGGCTTCCTCGCCCAGGCACTGCATATAGAAGGACAGCTTCTTCTGCCGCTGGGCCTTGAGCATCCGCGCATCGAACAGCCGGGTCTTGAGCATGGCCCTGAGGCCCTGCAGCAGCAATTCGGGCGCTTCTTCGGTGGCCCAGGGGCCGACGGCGCGACCCTCTTCGTCGAGGATGCGGATCAGTTGGGTCGCCAGCTCGCGGGTATCCACCGGTGCCACGTCGATGGGCGGCTTTTCCGCACGGCCGGCGGGGCAGAGTTGCAGGTAGCTGAAGTCGGTGGGCCGTCCCGGTCGGCCGCTGGGTTCGGGAACGTGCAAGCGCAGGGGTGGGTAGTCGCTCATGGCCGCCCCTCCTGGTGGAAGAGGGTGCGGGTGGGTCGCAGGACGGGTTGGCCGTCCGGATGCGATGCAGGGTGCCACATGGTGGAGGCCTCGGCATTCTTGTTATTGGTCGCCTGAGTATAGGCCGGCATGGCTAGCCGTTTTGCCGCAATTTCGGGGTGGGCAGTCCGGCCTTTTGGTGCTATTGAACTTCGTACAAGAACAACAGTAGAGGTTTTGCACCATGGCTGGTCTGGACCGTATCGACCTGCGCATCCTCAACGCCCTGTCCGCCAATGGCCGCCTGAGCTGGCGCGATCTGGCGCAGAAGATCGGGCTGTCGCTGACCCCGACGCTACGGCGGGTCAAGCGGCTGGAGGAGGAGCGTTACATCCAGGGCTATCATGCCCAGCTCGATGAAACCCGGCTGGCGGGCAGTGTCAGCGTCTTCGTGTCGGTGCGCCTGGAAAAGCAGTCCACGGACTACCTGCGCGCCTTCGAGCGGGAGATCGTCAAGGCGCCCCAGGTGATGAGCTGTTTCCAGATGACCGGGGATGCGGACTATGTATTGCGGGTGGTGGTGCAGGATCTCGCAGCCTACCAGCACTTTCTCGCCGAGACCCTGACCTGCATTCCCGGGGTGGCCAGCGTGACCTCGGCCTTTTCGCTCAAGGCCGTGCTGTTGCGACCGGCGCCGCCGCTATGAGGCGCGTGCAACGACTAGCGGATACCGAGGGAAGTGCGGACCTGCTGCGCCTGGGTTGCGCAATAGGCGCGGTCGCGCAGGCGGGCGGTATCCAGCATCAGGGTCAGGCGACGTTCGCTGGCGGGACGACAGACTTGCACCGGCAGACCGCCATCCGGGGTCAGGGGGCCGAACAGGCAGTCGATGTTGGGCAGCTGGGCGACGAACTGGTGGGTGAGGGCAAGCATTGTTGTTGTCCGAAGTACCGAGGTGGCGATGTGACACCATTCACATCGCCAGGGTTCCTCAATCTTCAGGCGCTGGGCGTAACAGAATAGGCGACGCCATTCACGGCATCGATCAATTGACCGATGGACCAGGGCTTGGGCAGGAAGCGCACCTTGCACTTGATGCTGGCGGTAGACGGCGTTTCGTAGCCGGACATGACAATAATGGGCATATCTGCCCAGCGTTGGCACACCAGATTGGCCAGTTGAGCGCCATCCATGGAGCCGGGCATGCGGATGTCCGTCAACAGGATGTCGATATTGGCGTCCTCTTTCTCCAACAGTGACAAGGCAGCATCGGCGGAGTCAGCGGCGATGATATTGAAGCCTTCGGGTTCGAGGATCTCGGTAACGAAATCCGCGACCAGTGGCTCGTCGTCCACCACCAGGATGGTGGGTCGGAAGACAGGGGTTCCCGGCTGTTCTGCGCGCATGACTGGACCTTATATACAAGACGTTGCTGAGCCTTGGATAGCGGCGACCCGGGAAAATTCCCCAGGCCATGTGCCACTAAATCTGGCGTCAGATTTCTGTCTTCGTGCCGTGATTATTTTGTCGCGCGCAGCTTTCGCACGCTGCGACGCCATGCCACGCATATTTGGTTACGTTTCCTGCAAAGGCTCTAGAGCGGTGTTTTGCGACACCCTGCGGCCCTGCAGGACCACCGCCGCGGTGAAAGGTTTCAGCGACCTGGCATATGACTTGTATTCGGTAAGGCAACTGCAGGACGCAGAGTGCTTTTCTTGTCACGTCCCAGTGGCCTTACCTAAACCCAGGCTTTGCTCGTACACAAAGGACATCGACGCCACGCCTCCCAAAGCAGTATCTGTCCATGACGCCTATCCGCTCCCTCGCTACCGCCCTTCGTCGTCCGCTCGCCGCGGCCGCCACCGTTCTCGCGCTGTCCGCTGGCGTTGCCCAGGCCGAGCCTGTCAGCCTGGTCGGTCTGAATCTGTCGGGTGCGGGCTTCGCGCCCCAGGTGCTGCCCGGCATCAATGGCACCAACTACATCTTCCCGGTGGAGGCCTACTTCCAGCAGTGGAGCGCGCGGGGCGTCAAACTGATCCGTTTCCCCATCATCTGGGAGCGCCTGCAACCCAAGCTGGGTGGCCCGCTGGACAGTGCCTACGTCGCCCTGGTGAACCAGACCTTCGGCTATGCGCAAAAGCACGGCATCAAGATCATCCTCGACCTGCACAACTATGCCCGCTATCGCGGTCAGGTTATCGGCACCAGTGGCGTCCCCTATGCCCGCTATCAGGAGATCATGACCCACATTGCGCGGCAGTGGAGCGGCCAGTCCTCGCTGTACGCCTACGACATCATGAACGAGCCCCACGATGCCATGGCCTACTGGCCGACCGCGGCCCAGTACGGCATCAATGGCGTGCGCGCGGTGGACAGCACTCGTCCGGTCATCGTCGAAGGCAACGGCTGGTCGAGCGCCACCCGCTGGGCCGAGTTCAACGATGCCCTGCTGGGGCTGAAGGATCCGGCCAACAACATCATCTTCTCGGCGCATTCCTACTTCGACGAGAACGCTGGCGGCAGCTACGACAAGACCGACGTCAACAAGCTCGACGCCAACTATGGCGTGACCCGGGTGAAGCCCTTCGTCGACTGGCTGAAGAAGAATGGCAAGCGCGGCTATATCGGTGAATTCGGCGTACCGGACAACAATCCGCGCTGGAACCTGCTGATGGACAACATGCTGGCCTACCTCAAGCAGAACTGCATCCCGGCCTCCTACTGGGCCGCGGGTCCGGGCTGGGGCAGCTACTTCATGTCGGTGGAGCCGATCAATGGCCAGGAGCGGCCGCAGTGGCCGACCTTGCGCAAGTACCTGGACGACAGCAGCTGCACCGCCATCGGCCCGGTCGCCAGCGGCAGCACCACCCCGGCCAACGGTGGTGGCACGGCCGGCAACAGCGGTTCGGCTGGCGGTAGCGCCGGCGCCGTGGGCAATGCCGGCAGCGGCAGCAGCGCCGGCAACACCGGAAACGCAGGCAGCAATGCAGGCGTTCAGGTGCCGCCGAGCAATGGCGCGACCGCAGGCACGGTTACCTCGGTGATCAACGACTTCACCAACTCGGACTGGCACAAGGGGGTGTTCCTCAAGAAGGCCGCTGTCTCGGTACCCGGTACCGCGGTGAATCGCGCCGCCTTCAAGGCCGGTGCCTACCTGACCACCGCGGATGGCCAGGTGCGGCGGATCTCCTCGGTGCAGGCCGGCAACAGCCTGGGGGTCTTCACCGAAGGCACGCCCTTCAACGGCAACGCCGTGGGCTATCCCAAGACCGTGACCGTGTCGCCCACCGGGGTGACCAGCGCCGCCAGCGTCAGCAGCGCCATCAACGACTTCACCAATGCCGACTGGAACCGCGGGGTCTACCGTCGCGCCGCGGCCATCTCCATCCCGGCCACCGCGGCCAATCGCTCGGCCTTCAAGCTGGGTGGCTCGGTACGCCTGGTCAATGGCCAGATCCTCAAGATCAGCTATGTGCAGGATGGTGCCAACAACTTGGGGGTGTTCTTCGACGCCAGCCGCCTGGATGCCAGCGTCGGCTACCCCAACACCCTGGTGTCCTTCAGCCGCTGATCCCCGGGATCGGGCAATAAAAAACCCGGTGGCCAAAGGTCACCGGGTTTTTTATTGCCTGCTCAAAGATGGATGAAGGTGGTGACCTCACCCGGCTGCACGCGGCATTCGTCGACGGCATGGATCACCCCGGTGGTCAGGGCCGCTTCCGGGCTCAGCAGCCGGGCGTTGGCCTTGAGGCAGCTGTGGATGTCCAGGGCCTCGGCGGCACCGGCGGTGCGCTCGGCGACGATGCGGGCATAGAGATCCAGGTCGTAGTCCAGGCACATGGCGTATTCGGCCATGCGCGCATGGTCCACCGAGTTGTTCAGATTCCAGTAGAAGGAGTGGTAGAGGAATTTGCTGTGACGACTGGCGGTGCGGTGTTCGCCGGCCAGGAAGAGGATGTTGCCCATGGACTCGACGGTGCCCAGGTTGTGGGTATGCACCGGCAGCGGCAGGGACAGCAGGAAGTTGTACATCGTGAAGCCGTAGCTGCAATCGCCGCCCATGGTGGCGATCTTGAGCAGGATGCGCGAGGCGTCCTGCTGCACGGCCTGGGAGCACTGGGCGATCAGCTGGCCGCAGCTGGTGGAATTGATGGGACCGGTGAAATGGATGACATGGGTGCTCATGGGGCCTACCGACGCGCCGGGGAGCCCGACAGAGGGCAGGGCTCTATGTCTTCTGCTTCGGCGATTTTCGGGTGGGCTTGAGCGCTGGCGTCGGCTGGCCGACGAAACGCGTCCCGAGCGGATGGGCTGTGCCCGGGTAGAGGCGCGGTCTCAGCGCAGCAGCAGCATCGGTACTTCGGTCTTGTGCAGCAGCTGGGTGGTGCGACTGCCGCGCAGGAAGCGCCAGACCGAGGAGTGACTGTAGGCGCCCATGATCAGCAGGTCGGCCCGGCGTTCGTCGAGGTGGCGGGGGACGATGCGCTCCACGTCGCCATGGGCGACGGTGGTGTCGACCCGGCAACCGGCGCTGCGCAGCAGCAGGGCCAGGTCATCCAGGCGCTTGCGCAGGATCGGATCGTCTTCGCCGACGCGCAGCAGGGTGCCGCTCATGCCGGCCAGCAGCGGACTGCGCGCCAGCGCCAGGATGCCCTGGTGGGTGGCTTCCCGGCCGTCATAGGCGATGGTGAATTGCCGCGGCGGCTTGAACGGCCCCGAACAGATCAGGATCGGCCGGTGCACGGCGCGGACCACGGCCTCCAGCTGGCTGCCGATGCCGCTGTCCCCGGAGCGCTCGCCGCGCTTGCCGATCACCAGCAGGCGGGTGTCGGCTTCCAGGGTCTTGAGGGTATCCACCAGCCCCTCGGGGCGGCGCAGGATCTGCGGCGCCGAGGTCAGGCCCTGCTGCAGCAGGCGTTGGCGGGCATTGAGCAGCAGCGCCTTGGCCATGCCGGCGCCGACGTCATCGTCCAGATAGACCGGGGCGCCGTTGGCGACCTTCTTGCCGCTGCTGGCCGACTCCTGCACGTGCAGCAGGGCGACGGGCGCGTCCAGTCGTCGCGACAACCAGGCGGTGTGGTCGCAGACGCTTTCGGCGTGGGGAGATCCATCGATGCAGGCGAGCAGGGAGGCCATAACGGTATTCCTTGGCAAGACCGGGACCAGACACGATCCCTGTCAGGAGCGTAGCACCCGCCCAGTGCTGTCCAGATGACGCCTGGGTGTCATCTTCGGCTTTTGCTGGGCAGGTCACGGCCGTCATCCCGGACGCCCTCACATTTCGTAGCGATCGAGTTCCCGGGTGATCAGCAGGCGCTGGATTTCACTGGAGCCTTCGTAGATCTGGGTGATGCGGATGTCGCGGTAGTACTGCTCCACCGGGTAGTCCTCCAGGTAGCCGTAGCCGCCATGAATCTGGATGGCCTTGGAGCACACCCATTCGCCCGTCTCGGTGGCGAACAGCTTGGCCTGGGAGGCTTCGCTCAGACAGGGCTGGCCCGCCGTGCGCAGTCGCGCCGCATGCAGGATCAGCAGCCGCGCGGCATTGAGGCGCGTATGCATGTCCGCCAGCATGTTGGCGATGCTCTGGTGCTGGATGATCGCCTTGTCGAACTGGATGCGCTCGCGGGCATAGCCGAGCGCCGCTTCGAAGGCCGCGCGGGCGATCCCCAGCGCCTGGGCGGCGATGCCGATGCGGCCGCCTTCCAGGTTGGACAGGGCGATGGCCAGCCCCTTGCCGCGCTCGCCCAGCAGGTTGGCCGCCGGGATGCGGCAGTTGTCCAGGGTGACCGCGCAGGTGTCGGAGGCGCGCAGGCCCATCTTGTGCTCGGTGCGCTCGACGCGAAAGCCGGGGGTGTCGGTAGGCACCAGAAAGGCCGACAGGCCCTTCTTGCCCAGCTCCGGATCGGTCACCGCGAAGACGATGGCCAGGCCCGCGCGGCGACCGTTGCTGACGAATTGCTTGCTGCCATTGAGCACCCAGCTGTCACCGTCGAGTACCGCCCGGGTGCGCAGGTTGTGCGCCTCGGAGCCGGCCTGGGGTTCGGTCAGGCAGAAGCAACCGATGACCTTGCCGGCGGCCAGGTCAGGCAGCCAGCGGTCCTGCTGTGCGGCACTGCCGTAGCGTAGCAGCGGGCCGCAACCCACCGAGCTGTGGATGCTCATCAGGGCGCCGAGGCTGCCGTCGCCGGCGGAGATCTCTTCCACCGCCAGGGCATAGGCGACGTAATCCAGGTAGGTGCCGCCCCATTGCTCGGGCACCACCATGCCCAGCAGGCCTAGTTCACCCAGCTGGGCGACCACGGCGTCGTCGATCCACTCGGCCTTTTCCCAGGCGCGGGCGTGGGGCGCGACCTCGCGGCGGGCGAAGTCACGCGCCAGGTCGCGGATCATGCGTTGTTCTTCGGTGAGTTCGATGTCGTGCATGGGGGCCTCCCTCAGGAATGGCGAAAATCGGCGAAAAAGGCGGCGACGCGGCGGGGATCCAGGTCCTGCCAGCGGGCCGGATTCCAGTGCGGCGTGCGGTCCTTGTCCACCAGCATGGCGCGCACCCCCTCGACGATCTCGCCCTTTTCGAACCAGCGGCGATCCAGGTGCAGCTCCAGGGCGAAGCACTGTTCCAGCGACAGCCCGCCGCCCTGGCGCAGCAACTCCAGGGCAGTGGCGACCGCCAGCGGCGAACGGGCGTCCAGGGTGGCGAGGGTCTCCTGCGCCCAGTCGCGATAGGCGGGGCGCTGCTCCGCCTCCAGGCTGGCGCGCAGCTCCTCGACGGTGGCCGCCGCAAAGTGCTCGGCGATGGCCGGGCGCAGATCGGTCAGGCGCGCGGCTTCGGCCGGCGCCGCGGCGAATTCCTGCAGCAGGGCGGCCAGGTCGGTGGGGCCCTGGGCAGTGGCTGCCTCCAGGCGCTGCAGCAGGTCGGCGTTAGCCGCTTCGGGAATGAAGACATCGGCCAGGCCGGCGGCCAGGGCATCGGCCGGACCGATCTGAACGCCGGTCAGGCCCAGATAGAGACCCAGGTGGTCGGGCAGGCGCGGCAGGAAATGGCTGGCGCCGACATCGGGGAAATAGCCAATGGCGGTTTCCGGCATGGCCATGCGGGTGCGCTCGCTGACGATCCGCAGCCGCGCCGCCTGCACCAGGCCCATGCCGCCGCCCAGCACCAGCCCCTGGGCCAGGGCCAGCACCGGCTTGGGATAGCGGTGCAGCGCCAGGTCGAGGGCGTATTCCTCGGTGAAGAAGGTCAGGTGCAGGTCATCGCCGCGCTGGTAGCTGTCGTACAGCGCCCGCACATCGCCGCCGGCGCAGAAGGCCTTGGGCCCGTTGCCGCGGAGCACGATCACCCGCACGCCCGGGTCCTGCTCCCACTCGCGCAGCGCCCCATGCAGGGCGCGCACCATGTCCAGATCCAGGGCATTGAGCCCGGCCGGGCGATCAAGGGTCAGGTAGCCGACCCCGCCGCGTCTTTCCAACAGCACCTTGGCGTCGCTCATGCACCGTCCTCGTCCAGGTAGTCCTGGATGATGGCCGAGAAATCCAGCCCGCCGCCACCCGCGCGGCTGAATCTCTGGTAGAGCTGTTGCGCCACTGCGCCGAGGATCACCGGCTGCTGCACGGCGCGCGCTGCCTCGGTGGCGAGGCCCAGGTCCTTGAGCATGAGGTCGGCGGCGAAGCCGCCCTGGTAGCCGCGCGAGGCCGGCGCCTGGGGCAGTACGTCCGGATAGGGGTTGTTGACCTCCGAACTCCAGCAGCGCCCGCTGCTGGTATTGATCACTCCGGCCAGGGTCTTGGCGTCCATGCCCAGGCGGGTGCCCAGGGCCATGGCCTCGGCCACCCCAATCATGGAGATGCCCAGCAGCAGGTTGTTGGCCACCTTGGCCACCTGGCCGTTGCCGCTGGCGCCGCAGTGCACCAGGTTGCGGCCCATGGCGGCCAATAGTGGCTGGGCGCGCTGGAAGCCGGCTTCGCTGCCGCCGACCATGAAGGTGAGGGTGCCCGCCGCGGCGCCGCCGGTGCCGCCGGAGACCGGTGCGTCCAGCAATTCCAGACCGCGCTCGGCGGCGGCGCTGGCCACCGCCCGGGCGCTGAGCGGATCGATGGTGGAGGAATCGATCAGCAGGGTGCCCGGCCGGGCCCGAGCGATCAGCCCGTCGTCGCCCAGATAAACCGTCTTCACATGGGCAGCCGCGGGCAGCATGGTGATGATCACTTCCGCGCCGCTCTCGGCGACGGCGGTGGGCGAGGCGGCGACCTCGGCGCCTTCGGCGCGCAGCGCTTCGAGGGCGGCGGTGGAAAGGTCATAGACGGTCAGCTGATGGCCGGCCTTGAGCAGGTTGCGGGCCATGGGCGCGCCCATGTTGCCCAGTCCCAGAAATCCCAGATGCATGCTGGCGTCTCCCTTACTTGAGGGTGATGGTGGTGTTGACGACCCCGGCGCTGCCGACGTCCTGCTCGTCGGGCCAGCGCGTGGTGATGGTCTTGGTCTGGGTATAGAAGAGCACCGCCTGCTTGCCATAGGGCCCCAGGTCGCCCAGCTTGGAGGCGCGCGAACCGCTGAAGGAGAACAGCGGCACCGGCACCGGGATGGGCACGTTGATGCCGACCTGGCCGACGTCGATGTCTTCCTGGAAGCGCCGCGCCGCGGCGCCGGAGCGCGTGAAGAGGGCGACGCCGTTGCCATTGGGGTTGGCGTTGATCAGGGCGATGGCCTCGTCGAGGGTGGCCGCGTGCATCACGCAGAGCACCGGTCCGAACAGCTCTTCGCGATACAGGGTCATGTCGGTGGTCACCCCGGAGAACAGCGTCGGGCCGACGAAGTTGCCCTTCTCGTAGCGCTCGACCTGGATGTTGCGACCGTCCAGCTCCAGGGTCGCGCCTTCGCTCACCCCGCGCTCGATCAGGCCGCTGACCCGGTCCAGCGCTTGGCAGGAGATCAGCGGGCCGACGTCGGTGCCGTGCTCGTGACCCGCACCCACCCTGAGGCTGCGCGCCTTGGCCACCAGATCCGGCACCCAGCTGTTGGCTTCGCCCACCAGTACCACCACCGAAACCGCCATGCAGCGCTGACCGGCCGCGCCGAAGGCGGCGCCCACCAGGTTGGCCAGGGTCTGCTCGCGGGGCGCGTCGGGCATCACCACCGCGTGATTCTTGGCGCCCATCATGCACTGGACGCGCTTGCCGGCTTCGCTGGCGCGGCGATAGACGTGGGTGCCCACGCGGGTGGAGCCGACAAAGGACAGCGCCTTGATGTCCGGATGATCGCAGAGGGCGTCCACCACCGCCGGTCCGCCATGGACCACGTTGAGCACCCCGGGCGGCACCCCGGCTTCCAGCGCCAGCTCGGCCAGGCGCATGGTCACCAGCGGATCCTGCTCCGACGGCTTGAGGACAAAGGTGTTGCCGCAGGCGATGGCCATGGGAAACATCCACAGCGGAATCATCGCCGGGAAGTTGAAGGGGGTGATGCCGGCGCACACGCCCAGGGGTTGCAGCAGGGTATAGGTGTCCACCCCGCTGGCGACATTGTTGGCCAGTTCGCCCAGCTGCAGGTTGCCGATGGCCGCGGCGTGCTCCACCACCTCCAGGCCGCGGAAGACATCGCCCTCGGCGTCGGCCAGAGTCTTGCCCTGTTCGGCGGTGAGCAGCGCGGCCAGTTCGCTCATGTGCTCGCGGATCAGCTGCTGATAGCGCAGGAAGATGCGCGCCCGGGCACCGATGGGCGTCTTGCGCCAGGTGGCGAAGGCCGCCTTGGCACTGGCGACGGCGCGCTGTACCTCCTCGGCGGTGGCGAAGGGCACCCGCGCCAGCACCTCCTGGGTCGCCGGATTGATCACCTCGCGGCTTTCGCGGCTGGTGGAGGTGACGAACTGGCCGTCGATCAGCAGCGGCACGTCTTTGATGGCGGTCTGGGTCATGACAGGGATTCCTGAGCGGTGGCCGGGGTGGCCGGGGCAGGGTGGGCGGCGAAGTCTTCTTCGGCGTAGTCGTGGAGGTCGGCGGTGCCGCCGGCGCGGCGCTGGGCCTCGCCGAGGCGCAATTCGATGCGGCGGATCTTGCCGGACAGGGTCTTGGGCAATTCGCTGACGAATTGCAGGCGGCGCACCCGCTTGTAGGGCGACAGGCAGCCGCGGGCGAAGCCGAGCAGCTCCTGCGCGAGTTCAGGCGAAGGCGAATGGCCGGCGGCCAGGATGACGAAGGCCTTGGGCACATTGAGGCGCAGGGGGTCGGGGCTGGGCACCACCGCCACCTCCATCACCGCCGGGTGCTCGATCAAGGCGCTCTCCAGTTCGAAGGGGCTGATGCGGTAGTCCGCCGACTTGAAGACGTCATCGGCGCGGCCGACGAAGGTGATGTAGCCCTCGGCGTCGCGCACCGCGGTATCGCCGGTGCGGTAATGGCCGTCGCGCATCACCTCGGCGGTCTTTTCCGGGCTGTCTTCGTAGCCCAGCATCAGCCCGGCCGGCCGTGGTTGCAGGGACAGGGCCACCTCGCCGTCGTCGCCCGGCCGGCCATCGGCATCCAGCAGCGCGATGTGACACCCGGGCAGCGGGCGCCCCATGGAGCCCGGCTTGAGCGGCTGTCCGGGGGTGTTGCCCACCAGGGCGGTGGTTTCCGACTGGCCGAAGCCGTCTCTCAGGATCAGCCCCCAGGCCGCCTGCAGGCTGTCGATGATCTCGGGATTGAGCGGTTCGCCCGCGCCGACCAGCTCGCGCAGCTGCAGGCGCTCGCGATAGGCGGCGAGATCCTCCTGGATCAGCATCCGCCACACCGTGGGCGGCGCGCAGAGGCTGGTGACCGGATAGCGCGCCAGCACCTCCAGCAGCGCCTGGGGCTTGAAGCGCGGCACGTCATGGATGAACACGCAGGCGCCGGCGTTCCAGGGCGCGAAGACGCAACTCCAGGCATGCTTGGCCCAGCCGGGGGACGAGATGTTGAGGTGCACATCGCCCGGTTGCAGACCGATCCAATACAGGGTGGACAGGTGCCCGACCGGATAGCTGCTGTGACTGTGCAGCACCAGCTTGGGCCGCGAGGTGGTCCCCGAGGTGAAGTAGAGCAGCAGCGGATCCGTGGCGAGGGTCGGGCCATCCGGCAGGAAGTCGCTGGCACAGGCGGCCGGCGCATAGGGTTGCCAGCCGGCCACCGGCGCCCCAACGCAGATGCGGGTGAGGCCGGCATCCAGACTGGCGCAACGCTCCGTGTGGGCGCTGCCCACCACCAGGTGGGCGATCCGCCCGCGCTGCACCCGATCCTGCAGATCGGCATCGCTGAGCAGAGTGGTGGCGGGCACCACCACGGCGCCCAGCTTGAAGGCGCCAAGCAGCGTCTCCCACAGCGCCACTTCGTTGCCCAGCATCACCAGGATGCGTTCGCCGCGGCGCACACCCTGGGCGCGCAGGAAATTGGCGGTGCGATTCGACGCCTGGCGCAACTCGGCGAAGCTGTAGCGCTCTTCCCGGCCCTCGGCGTCGAGGCGCCACAGCGCCGGACCGGCATGCTCCTCGGCCAGGCGATCGAAATGGTCCAGCGCCCAGTTGAACTGTTCCAGTTGCGGCCAGCGGAAATCGCGGACGGCGGTGGCGTAGTCGGTGCGATGGCGCAGCAGGAAGTCCCGCGCTTCGCGAAAGGCGTCGCCGGCCGTCATGAGCGATACCCCGCGGCCTGCAGGGGCGGGAGGGAAGGGCAGCGTCCGGCCTGGCGCCGGGATGGGGCGTGAGGGTGGGTCATGGTGGCCTGCTCGTTATTGTTGTTGGCTAGCAGAGGTTCGCGCCATCACCGCTCGTGACGCGACCTGGTAAGCAGTATAGTTCCGGCAAAAGTCTCCTGGCTTCCGACAAAAACGCCCGACCGATATGCAAAAATCCAATAACCCGGCTGCGCGTCTCGACTGGGACGACCTCAGATTCTTTCTCGAAGTGGCGCGCACCCAGAAGGGCAGTGCGGCCGCCCGGCGGCTGGGGGTCGACTACACCACCGTGTCGCGGCGGATCGCCGCCCTGGAAAAGGCGCTGGGCGCGCTGCTGTTCGAGAAGTCGCGCAGCACCGGCTTCAGCCTCACCATGGAAGGGCAGCGTCTGCTGGTGCACGCGGAAACCCTGGAGAGCACCCTGCAGACCGCCTGCGAGCAGATCTCCGATACCCGGCTGGCGCCTTCCGGCCAGGTGCGCATCGGCGCCACCGAAGGCTTCGGCAGCTACTTCGTCGCGCCCCAGCTGAGTTTCTTCCAGGATCGCTATCCGGGCATCACCCTGGAGGTGCTGCCGGTGCCGCACTTCGTCAATCTGTCACGCCGCGAAGCCGATATCGCCATCACCCTGGAGCGGCCCGAGCGCGGGCCCTATGTCTGCCGCAAGCTCTGCGACTACCGCCTGCGGCTCTATGCCACCGCCGACTACCTGGCCAGCCATCCGCCCATCGCGCAACTGGCCGATCTGCAGCACCACCGATTCATCACCTACGTCGACGATCTCGCCTTCAGCCCCGAGCTGCTCTATCTGGAGCGGATCCTGCCCGAGGCTAGCAGCGGCCTGCGCAGCACCAGCGTGATCGCCCAGTACCAGGCGGCCCTGTGCGGGCACGCCCTGGCGATCCTGCCGTGCTTTGTCGCCGAGCCCGATCCGCGGCTGGTGGCGCTGCTGCCGGAGCAGATCCAGATCACCCGGCAATTCTGGCTCTATTACCGCGAAGACCTGCGCCGCCTGCGGCGCATCACCCTGGTGACCGACTACCTGCGCGCCTGCACCGACGCCAATCGCGACTTCCTGCTGGGTGAAACCCGCACGCCAGTGCTGGGCTGGCCGACGCCCTGAAGCCCGTTGCCGATCGGTGCGGCACCCCGGGACCCGGCTGGGGTCTCAGAGCTGTCGGTCGTCCGTCGACGGCCTCCAGTGAACAGATGGGAACGGCAATGGAACGATATCAGGCATTGAGTCAGGCGCTGAGCAAGGCGGCCGAGCGGGAAGAAGCCTATTGGCAGGGACTGGAGCGCCGCCTGCATGAATTGCCGGATTGCTTCACCCGCTACCTGGGCCTCACCCCGGCCGATCAGGTGGATGCCGGGCTGGGCCTGGAAAAGCGCGTGGATGGCAATATCGTGCGCGAACTGGAGGTCTATGCCCGCTATGACCTCACGGTGATCGTCGATGACCTCGCTGGCACGCCCCAGACCTTCGCCATCGGCCTGTCCTTCTTCTATACCAACGACCACTTCGTGCTCAAGGAGCGCGAGGGCGAATTCTCCGTCGCCCTCGAACCCCAGGACGATCCCGACCGCTTCTGGGCCGAAGGCTGCCGCGAGATCTACGACTCCTTGGCGCGCCGCATCCGCGGCAAGACCCTGCCGGCCATCGAGTAACCCGTAGGCGCCTGCCGTTAGACCGGCGTGACCAGGCGTCCCTCGGCGAAATAGCGCTCCACGTTGGCCAGCACCAGGTCGGCCATGGCCTGGCGGGTCTCGTGGGTGCCGCTGCCGAGGTGTGGGGTGAGCACCACGTTGTCCAGCGCCAGCAGTGCCGCGGGCACCTCGGGCTCCTCGGCAAAGACATCCAGGCCGGCGCCACCCAGGCTGCCGGCCTGCAAGGCGGCCACCAGGGCGAGCTCGTCGACCACGCTGCCGCGGGCGATATTGATGAGATAGCCGTGCGGTCCCAGGGCGGCAAGGATCCGGGCGTCGACCAGCTTGTCGGTGGCCGGTCCGCCGGGCAGCGACAGGACGAGGAAATCCGCCGCCTCCGCCAAGTCTTCCAGCTCGGCGTGATAACGATAGGGGACGTCCGGCTGCGGTTGGCGTCCGTGATAGGCCACCTCCATGCCGAAAGCTTCTGCCCGCCGGGCGATGCTCTTGCCGATGTTGCCCAGGCCGACGATGCCGCAGGTCTTGCCGGCCAGGCGCGAGGTCAACGGAAACTTGCCCTGCCGCCAATCGCCGCGGCGCACGAAACGATCCGCGGCGCTGATGCCCCGTGCCACGTCGATCAGCAGGGCGAAGGCGGTATCGGCGACGCAGTCGTCCAGCACGCCAGGCGTGTTGCTCACCACCACGCCTAGATCCCGTGCCGCGGCGATGTCGATGCTGTCGTAGCCCACCCCGAAGCTGAACACCGCCTGCAGGCCGGGCAGGGCGCTCATCAACTCGCGTGTCGCACCGTGCACGCCGGAGGTGACCAGGGCCACCACGTCCCGCCCACGCGCGGCGAGCAGGGCGGCCTGATCGGGTGCTTCCCAGAGCCGCAGCACCTCATGGCGTGAATTCAGGGCGTCCTGCAGGGCAGGCAACAGCGGACCTACCTGCAGCAGCAGCGGACGTTCGTTCTGTTCAGGCATATCTAGACTCCTTGAAGAGGCAGGGGCGGCGAATCCGCCCCTGAAGGGGGAGGGCCTAGCCCAGCAGCTGCAGGCCGAGCTGGATCGCGACCCAGATCGCCAGCAGGGTGGCAAAGCCCAGCGCCAGGTTTTCGAACCAGTTGTTGCGGTACTTGTCGCCCAGCAGCGACTTCTGGTTGGACATGATCAGCAGACCCAGGGAGATCACCGGCAGGCCGACGATGTTGAGGGCATTCACGCCGATGGTCAGGGTCACGAAGTCGGGCATGCCCGGCAGCGACCACACCAGCGGCGTCACCAGGATGAAGAGCAGGAACCACTTGTGCGCCGGGTCCTTGTGAAAGGTCTTGCCATAGCGTTCGCGGCGCTCCGGACGGATGTGTTGCAGGGCGTCGGTGATCAGCATGGGAAAGGCGGTGGTCTTGCCCACCACGCTGGCGAACAGGGTGGCGAAGACCCCGGTGAAGAAGATCAGCCAGCCGCCGGCGCCAAAGAACAGCTCCAGGGCCGCGCCCAGGTCACTCAGGGTGTTCACCTGCAACCCATTGGGTCTGAGGATCTCCACCCCGACCACCCAGATCGCCAGGTTGATGACGATGCCGACCACCACCGCGAAGAGCAGGTCGTTGCGCTGGATGCGCTTGTGTTCCGGGCCGGTCCAGCCCTTTTCCTTCATCACATAGGGATGCACGAAGTTGGCGATGGAGCCGGCCACGGCGCCGATCACCGATACGGCGACCAGCAGGGCGCCGTGCACGCCTTCGTCCGGCGGAATGCTGAAGCCAATGGTGCCGCGCAGGATGCCGCCCAGGTCCGGACCCGACATCACCGCCAGGGTGATGAACGCCAGCGTCATGACCGCCAGCAGCAGTTTCATCACGCCCTCGATCAGCGCATAGAAATTGCGGCCCACCAGCAGCCAGACCGCGATCACCACCGCCGCCGAGCAGAGCAGCGGCTGGTCGAGGTGGAGCAGGGTGGCCAGGGCTTCGCCCGCGCCCTTGAGCATATAGGCATTGGTCAGGTGCCCCATGATCAGCGCATAGCCGAGCATGAACCAGGCGAACGCCGGGTGCAGCTGGGCATAGCCTTCCAGGATCGACATGCCGCGGTTATTGCACAGCTGGAAGCGGGCAATGATGTTGACGATGAGAAAGCGCAGCAGCAGGGACACCGCCAGCACCCACATCATGGCGTAGCCGTAGTTGGCGCCCGCCACCGAGGAGGTGATGAGGTCCCCGGCGCCCAGCCAGGACAGCACCGCGATGATGCCGGGGCCCAGCAGCTTCGCCAGGCGGCGCAGGCCGGAGCCTTGCGCCTTGTTCAGGGTTACGGATTTTTCGACGGAACCGGATCGCTCCATGGGGGCGGCTCTCCTAACGATTGTTGTTGTTGTGAATGGGCCGCAGGCGGCCTTTTCGTTAGCTTGCCCTCTGGGTTTAGCACTACATACGACGTCGTACAACTTTAAGCGGACGACAAAATGTTGCCTTCCTCGGGCTCGGCCGGGCTCGCTTCGGTGGCACCCGTACGCACCGCTGGATCAAGCCAGGTGACTTCGCCTGAGACTGTCTCTAGAATGGTCGCCCTTGATTCTGGGGGGTCGGAGTGCCGGCCTGTTCTTGTGCCACGAGGAATATCCATGCAAGTTTCCGTTGAAAACACCTCTGCTCTCGAGCGTCGCATGACCATTGGCGTGCCGGCCGAGCGTATTGAAACCGAAGTGAACAAGCGTCTGCAGCAGACTGCACGGCGTGCCAAGGTTCCCGGTTTCCGCCCGGGCAAGGTACCCATGAGCGTCATCCGCCAGCGCTACGAAGCCTCGGCTCGTCAGGAAGCCTTGGGTGATCTCATTCAGGAAACCTTCTACGAAGCCGTTGTCGAGCAGAAGCTCAACCCGGCCGGCGCACCCGCCGTCGAACCCAAGGTGTTCGAAAAGGGCAAGGACCTGGAATACGTCGCCACCTTCGAAGTCTTCCCCGAGTTCGAAGTGAAGGGCCTGGACGGCATCGAGATCGAGCGTCAGGACGCAAGCGTCGAAGACGCCGACATCGACAAGATGCTCGACGTGCTGCGCAAGCAGGGCACCCGCTACGAAGCCGTTGACCGCGCTGCCGCCAACGACGACCAGGTCACCATCGACTTCGTCGGCACCCAGGACGGCGAAGCCTTCGCTGGCGGTTCCGCCGAAGGCACCAAGCTGGTGCTGGGTTCGGGCCGCATGATCCCCGGTTTCGAAGACGGTCTGGTCGGCGCCAAGGCCGGTGACGAGCGCGTGCTCGACTTGACCTTCCCCGAGGACTACCAGAACCTGGATCTGGCCGGCAAGGCCGCCCAGTTCAAGGTCACCGTCAAGGAAGTGGCCGCGCCCGAGCTGCCCGAGCTGAACGAAGCCTTCTTCAAGCAGTTCGGTGTGGAAGAGACCACCGTCGAAGGTTTCCGCGCCGAAGTGCGCAAGAACATGGAGCGCGAGCTGCGCCAGGCCCTCAAGACCAAGGTCAAGAACCAGGTCATGGACGGTCTGCTGGCTGCCAACCAGATCGATGTCCCGGCTGCCCTGATCAGCAACGAAGTGGATCGTCTGCGCGTGCAGGCCGTCCAGCAGTTCGGCGGCAACATCCAGCCCGAGCAGCTGCCGGCCGAGCTGTTCAGCGAGCAGGCCAAGCGCCGCGTGCTGCTGGGTCTGATCATCGCCGAGATGGTCAAGCAGTTCGAGCTCAAGCCCGATGACGCCCGCGTTCGCGAGCTGATCGAAGAGATGGCGGCGGCCTACCAGGAGCCCGAGCAGGTAGTGAAGTGGTACTACCAGAACGAGCAGCAGCTGAACGAAGTGCGTTCGGTTGTACTGGAAGAACAAGTCGTGGATACTGTCCTCAAGCAGGCAAAAGTCACCGACAAGCAGGTCTCCTACGAGGACGCGGTCAAACCGGCCGAGGCTCCGCAAGCAGCCTGATCTGCCTCCAGTTGCTAGTTCACATAAGCCAGCCTCGTGCTGGCTTATGTGTTTTTGACAGGTCATCCAGATAGGGAGCTAGTGCAGGACATGTCCCGCAATTCATACATGCAATCCATGCCCGATATTCAAGCCGCTGGCGGTCTGGTACCCATGGTGGTGGAGCAATCCGCCCGGGGCGAGCGCGCTTACGACATCTACTCCCGGCTGCTCAAGGAGCGGGTCATCTTCCTGGTCGGCCAGGTCGAGGACTACATGGCCAACCTGGTCGTCGCCCAGCTGCTGTTCCTGGAAGCGGAGAATCCTGACAAGGACATCCACCTCTATATCAACAGCCCGGGTGGTTCGGTGACCGCCGGCATGTCGATCTACGACACCATGCAGTTCATCAAGCCCGACGTTTCCACCATCTGCATCGGCCAGGCCTGCAGCATGGGCGCCCTGCTGCTGGCAGGTGGCGCCGCCGAGAAGCGTTTCTGCCTGCCGCACTCGCGGATGATGATTCATCAGCCCCTGGGCGGTTTCCAGGGTCAGGCCTCGGACATCGAAATTCACGCCCGTGAAATTCTGACCATCCGCGAGCGTCTGAATAAGGTGCTGGCGCATCACACCGGTCAGCCGATGGACGTGATCGCCCGCGATACCGACCGTGACAACTTCATGAGTGGCCCCGAAGCCGTCGCCTACGGCCTGATCGACAAGGTCCTCGAGAAGCGCAACATCCCCGCCTGACCCCGCCTCGACCACCTGCCCAGGCGCCGGTCGTTTGGGCAGGTAGGCTTGAAAAACCGTGCAATAGGCTCCATCTTGTTGATGTAAGCACATTCCATTGGATCGATCGAATGACAGATACGCGCAATAGCGACGATAACGGCAAGCTGCTTTACTGCTCCTTCTGCGGCAAGAGTCAGCACGAAGTACGTAAATTGATCGCTGGACCCTCCGTCTTCATCTGCGACGAATGCGTCGACCTGTGCAATGACATCATCCGCGAGGAAGTCCAGGAAGCTCAGGCCGAAAGCAATGCGCACAAGCTGCCAGCGCCGAAGGAAATCAGCGCCATCCTCGACCAGTATGTCATTGGTCAGCAGCGTGCCAAGCGGGTCCTCGCCGTTGCCGTCTACAACCATTACAAGCGTCTGAATCAGCGCGAGAAGAAAGACGACGTCGAACTGGGCAAGAGCAACATCCTGCTCATCGGTCCGACCGGTTCGGGCAAGACCCTGCTGGCGGAAACGCTGGCGCGCCTGCTTAACGTACCTTTCACCATCGCCGATGCCACCACTCTGACCGAAGCCGGTTACGTGGGTGAAGACGTAGAGAACATCATTCAGAAGCTCCTGCAGAAGTGCGACTACGATGTGGAAAAGGCCCAGATGGGCATTGTCTACATCGACGAGATCGACAAGATCTCGCGCAAGTCCGACAACCCCTCCATCACCCGTGACGTCTCGGGCGAGGGCGTGCAGCAGGCGCTGCTGAAGTTGATCGAAGGTACCGTGGCGTCGGTTCCGCCCCAGGGTGGCCGCAAGCATCCCCAGCAGGAATTCCTGCAGGTGGATACCCGCAACATCCTGTTCATCTGCGGCGGCGCCTTCGCTGGCCTGGAAAAGGTCATCCAGAACCGTTCCACCAAGGGTGGCGGCATCGGCTTCAATGCCGAGGTGCGCAGCCAGGAACTGGGCAAGAAGATCGGCGAATCCCTGCGTGACGCCGAGCCCGAGGATCTGGTCAAGTTCGGTCTGATCCCCGAGTTCGTCGGTCGTCTGCCGGTCATTGCGACCCTGGACGAGCTGGACGAGCCGGCACTCATGCAAATCCTGACCGAGCCGAAGAACGCCCTGACCAAGCAGTACGCCAAGTTGTTCGAGATGGAAGACGTGGATCTGGAATTCCGTCCCGACGCGCTCAAGGCGGTTGCCCGCAAGGCGCTGGAGCGCAAGACCGGTGCCCGGGGTCTGAGATCCATCCTCGAAGGCATCCTGCTCGAGACCATGTACGAGATTCCTTCGCAGAAGGAAGTCAGCAAGGTGGTCATCGACGAGAGCGTCATCGACGGGAGTTCCCAGCCGCTGCTCATCTACGAGAACAGCGAGCCCGCCAAGGCGGCGCCAGACGCGTGACAAAAGGGGCTTCGGCCCCTTTTTCATTTCAGCGACGGTTGTATTTTGCGGCGCCCAACCTCATGTTAGAGAAAACCGAGGCCTTAACCGCATCTGCGGCCGATTATTTGCCGAGACCCGTATCCCATGACTACGACGATAGAACTTCCCCTGCTGCCCCTACGTGACGTAGTGGTCTATCCCCACATGGTCATCCCATTGTTCGTCGGAAGGGAAAAGTCCGTCGAGGCCCTCGAGGCCGCCATGGCTGGCGACAAGCAGATCCTGCTGGTCGCGCAGAAGAATCCCGGCGATGACGATCCCGCCGCGGATGACATGTTTCACATGGGTACGGTCGCCACCGTTCTCCAGCTGCTCAAGTTGCCCGACGGCACCGTCAAGGTCCTGGTCGAGGGCGAGCAGCGTGGCCGTATCGAGTCCTTCGTCGAGAACCAGGCCTATGCCCGTGCCCTGGTCACCCTGATCGAGGACAGCGAAGCCCCGGATCGTGAATCCGAGGTGTTCTCGCGCAGCCTGATGAGCCAGTTCGAGCAATACGTGCAACTCGGCAAGAAGGTCCCCGCCGAGGTGCTGTCTTCGCTCAACAGCATCGAAGACCCCAGCCGCCTGGTCGATACCATGGCCGCGCACATGGCGCTGAAGATCGAGCAGAAGCAGGAGATCCTCGAGATCACTGAGCTGGGCGCCCGTGTCGAGCACGTGCTGGCCCTGCTGGATGCGGAAATCGACCTGCTGCAGGTGGAAAAGCGCATCCGTGGTCGCGTCAAGAAGCAGATGGAGCGCAGCCAGCGCGAGTACTACCTCAACGAACAGATGAAGGCCATCCAGAAGGAACTGGGCGACATCGATGAAGGGCACAACGAGGTCGATGACCTCAAGCGTCGCATCGAGGCCGCCGGTCTGCCCAAGGATGCCCTCGCCAAGGCCAACGCCGAGCTGAACAAGCTCAAGCAGATGTCGCCCATGTCGGCCGAAGCCACCGTGGTGCGCTCCTACATCGACTGGCTGGTTAACGTGCCGTGGCAGGCCGAGAGCAAGGTCCGTCTGGACCTGGGCCGCGCTGAGGAAGTCCTCGACAAGGACCACTACGGTCTCGAGGAAGTGAAAGAGCGCATCCTCGAATACCTCGCCGTGCAGAAGCGCGTGAAGAAGGTGCGGGGCCCGGTGCTGTGCCTGGTCGGTCCGCCCGGCGTGGGCAAGACCTCGCTGGCCGAGTCCATCGCCCGTTCCACCGGTCGCAAGTTCGTGCGTATGGCCCTGGGTGGCGTACGTGACGAAGCCGAGATCCGTGGTCACCGCCGCACCTACATCGGCTCCATGCCGGGTCGTCTGATCCAGAAGATGACCAAGGTCGGGGTGCGCAATCCGCTGTTCCTGCTCGATGAAATCGACAAGATGGGCAACGACATGCGTGGCGATCCCGCCTCCGCACTGCTCGAGGTTCTGGATCCGGAACAGAACCACACCTTCAACGACCATTACCTCGAGGTGGACTACGACCTCTCCGACGTGATGTTCGTCTGCACCGCCAACTCCATGAACATTCCGGCGCCGCTGTTGGACCGCATGGAAGTCATTCGGCTGCCCGGCTATACCGAGGACGAGAAGGTCAACATCGCTACCCGCTACCTGATTCCCAAGCAGGTCAAGGCCAACGGCCTGAAGAAGGGCGAGGTGGAATTCGATGAAGCGGCCCTGCGCGACATCATCCGCTACTACACCCGTGAGGCGGGCGTGCGGAGTCTGGAGCGTCAGGTGGCCAAGGTCTGCCGCAAGGTGGTCAAGCAGCACGCCCTGAGCAAGGAGCGTACCGCCAGCGTCACCGTGGACACCCTGGAGCACTGGCTGGGCGTCCGCAAGTTCCGCTACGGTCTGGCCGAGCAGCAGGATCAGATCGGTCAGGTCACCGGCCTGGCCTGGACCCAGGTGGGTGGCGAATTGCTGACCATCGAGTCCGCCGTGGTCCCCGGCAAGGGTCAGATGATCAAGACCGGTTCGCTGGGCGACGTGATGGCCGAGTCCATCACCGCGGCCCTGACCGTGGTCCGCAGCCGTGGTCGCAGTCTGGGTATCCCCAGGGACTTCCACGAGAAGCACGACATCCATATCCACGTTCCCGAAGGCGCCACGCCCAAGGACGGTCCGAGTGCCGGTATCGGCATGTGCACGGCGCTGGTGTCGGCGGCCACTCGCATTCCGGTACGCGCCGACGTGGCCATGACCGGCGAGATCACCCTGCGTGGTCAGGTGCTGGCCATCGGCGGCCTCAAGGAAAAGCTGCTCGCAGCCCACCGCGGCGGCATCCGTACCGTGATCATTCCGGAAGAAAACGTCCGGGATCTGCGGGACATTCCGGACAACATCAAGGCCGACTTGCAGATCAAGCCGGTCAAATGGATTGACGAGGTCTTGGAGGTTGCGCTGCAATACACGCCGGAGCCGCTTCCGGACGATGGTCCGGAGCTCGTCAGCAAGGACGAGAAGCGGGATCAGGAAGGCAAGGAGCGCGTCAGTACCCACTGACGGCGCCCCTGGGCTTGATGGGCGGGCCGCCAGCTGAAGCTGCTGGTGTTCCGCCGTCCTGCTGGATGCAAGGTCCTTGATCGACGAAAAGGCGCATCTCGAGATGCGCCTTTTCGCTATTTGCTATTCGACGATTTCGCCATGGCCGGTCCGGCCACAGCTCGTGGGGGGAACATGCTACAAAACATCAGGGACCGTTCGCAGGGATGGATTGCCAAAGTCATCATCGGATTCATCATCCTGCTGATGGCACTGACCGGCTTCGAAGCGATCATCCGCGCCACGGGTCACCAGGGCGCCGTCGCGCTGGTCAACGGCGACGAGATCAAGCAGACGGAGCTGGCCCAGGCCGTGGAAATGCAGCGTCGCCAGCTGCAGCAGCAACTGGGGCAGGGGTTCGATCCGTCCACCTTGGATGACCGTCTGCTGCGCGAATCCGCGCTCAAGGCACTGATCGACAAGCAACTGCTGCTGCAGAGCGCCAAGGCCGATCGCTTCGCCTTCTCCGAGCAGGCACTGGATCAGCTGATCCTCAATACCCCCGAATTCCAGACCGAAGGGCGTTTCGATCCGCAGCGCTTCGATCAGGCCGTTCGCCAGATGAACTACAACCGCCTGCAATTCCGCGATCTCCTGCGCGACGAGATGCTGATCGGTCAGCTGCGCGCCGGCATCGTCGGCAGCAACTTCGTCACCGATGCCGATATCGAGGCCTTTGCGGCCCTCGAACGGCAGACCCGTGACTTCGCCCTGCGTACCGTCAAGGCCTCGCCGGCCGGCATCACGCCGACCCAGGACGAGATCCAGGCCTACTACGACAGCCACAAGAACGCCTTCATGACCCCCGAGCAGGTGGTCATCGAGTACGTCGAGCTGAAGAAGGATGCCTTCCTGGCCAAGGCCAAGGTCGACGAAAGCCGCCTGCAGGCCGCCTACAAATCCGAGATCGCCAATCTGTCGGAGCAGCGTGACGCCGCCCATATCCTCATCGAGGTCAATGACAAGCAGAACGACGAGCAGGCCAAGGCCAAGATCCAGCAGATCCAGGAACGCCTGAAGAAGGGCGAGGACTTCGCCAAGCTGGCCAAGGAGTTCTCCCAGGACCCGGGCTCGGCGGCCAATGGCGGTGACCTCGGCTTCGCCGGTCGCGGCGTCTATGATCCGGCCTTCGAAGAGGCGCTCTATGCGCTGGCACCGCAGCAGGTGTCGGCTCCGGTGCGCACCAGCTTTGGCTGGCACCTGATCAAGCTGCAGGGCGTACAGGCACCGGAAGTGCCCACCCTGGCCAGCGTCCGGCCGCGTCTGGAACAGCAGCTCAAGGCGGAAGATGCCGATCGCCTGTTCGTGGAAGCGGGCCGCAAGCTGGAAAGCTCCGCCTATGAGTCCTCCGACCTGGGCCAGCCGGCCCAGGAGCTGGGCCTGCAGGTCAAGACCAGCGCGCCCTTCGGTCGTGAAGGCGGCGAGGGGTTGACCGCCAACCGCCAGGTGATCGAGGCGGCCTTCAGCGAAGACGTCCTGCGCAACGGGGCCAACAGCACCGCGCTGCAACTGGATCCGGAGACCCTGGTGGTGATCCGTGACAAGGAGCACCGCACGCCGCAGCTGCAACCTCTGGATGCGGTCAGGAAGGAGATCGTTACCCGCCTGACCCAGGAGAAGGCCGCAGCCGTGGCCAAGCAGGCGGGTGAGCAGCAGCTCAAGACCCTGCGCGACGGTGGCAAGGCCGTGGCGGGCGACTGGCGTACCGTCGAAGCCGCCACCCGCAACCAGGAGGGTGTCGATCCCCAGGTGTTGCAGGCGGCCTTCCGCATGGCCAAGCCGGAAGGCGACAAGCCGTCCTATGCCGGTATCAGTCTGCAGAACGGTGACTTCGTCCTGATCCGGCTGCAGGGTGTCGGGGTGCCCAAGGAGGCTCTGAGTGCCGAGGACAAGGCGTTGTATCGTCGCTACCTCGCCTCGCGCGCCGGCCAGGTCGATTTCGCCGCCTACCGTCGGGCCCTGGATGCCAAGGCCGAGATCAAGCATCTCTGATACGAAAAAAAGCCCGGGAAACCGGGCTTTTTCTTGGGAGGCCGTAACGCGGTCAGGTCTCGCGGGGGACGTCCTCAGGAGGAGGGCGGAGCCGCGGGCGTTACTGAACCAGTTCCTGCTCGTCGAACAGGCCGTCGAAGAGCATCGTCGACAGATAGCGCTCACCGGAATCCGGCAGGATGACCACGATGGTCTTGCCCTGCATCTCCGGCGTCTCGGCCAGCCGGACCGCGGCCGCCATGGCGGCGCCGCAGGAGATGCCACAGAGAATGCCTTCCTCGCGCATCAGGCGCTGGGCCATCAACTTGGCCTGCTCATCGCTCACCTGCTCGACGCGATCGACCATGGCGAGGTCCAGGTTGCCGGGTACGAAGCCGGCGCCGATGCCCTGGATCTTGTGCGGGTTGGGCTTCACCTCGGCACCGGCCAGGGTCTGGCTGATGACCGGCGAGGTTTCCGGCTCCACGGCGACCGAGAGGATCGGCTTGCCCTTGGTGTTCTTGATGAAGCGGGAGATGCCGGTCAGGGTACCGCCGGTACCGACGCCGGCCACCAGCACGTCGATGGCGCCATCGGTGTCGTTCCAGATCTCGGGGCCGGTGGTTTTTTCATGGATGGCCGGGTTGGCCGGGTTGTCGAATTGCTGCGGCATGAAATAGCGATCGGGCTCGCTCTCGGCGATCTCCCGCGCCTTCTCGATGGCGCCCTTCATGCCCTTGGCCGGCTCGGTCAGCACCAGCTCCGCGCCCAGCGCCTTGAGCACCTTGCGCCGCTCCAGGCTCATGGAGGCCGGCATGGTCAGCACCAGGCGATAGCCACGGGCGGCGGCGACATAGGCCAGGCCGATGCCGGTATTGCCCGAGGTGGGCTCTACCAGACTCATGCCGGGCTTGAGCAGCCCCTTGGCTTCGGCGTCCCAGATCAGGTTGGCACCGATACGGCATTTGACCGAATAGCCCGGATTGCGTCCCTCGATCTTGGCGAGCAGGGTGACGCCCTTGGGACCGAGGCGATTGATGTAGACCAGCGGCGTGTTGCCGATGGACTGGGCGTTGTCAGCGAAGATGCGGCTCATGGCGGATCCTGTACGGCGCGGAAAACTCGCAGCCTAGGCCTTGCGTCCGATGGCGTCCAGCCCAGGCGCGGCGTGCTATCGTCAGGCGAAACAGCTGCCGAGGATCAGTGATGGCCTTTCAGGGTACCGAGCGTTATGTAGCCACGGCCGAACTCAGTCTGGCGGTCAATGCCGCCATCCAGCTGGGGCGTCCGCTGCTGGTGAAGGGCGAGCCGGGCACCGGCAAGACGCTGCTGGCCGAGCAGGTGGCCGAGAGCCAGGGGGCGCGGCTGATCACCTGGCACGTCAAGTCCACCACCAAGGCGCAGCAAGGCCTCTATGAGTACGACGCGGTGAGTCGCCTGCGCGATTCCCAGCTGGGGGATCCCCGGGTGCAGGAAGTGGCGAACTACATCAAGCCGGGCAAGCTGTGGGATGCCTTCACCGCCGAGGATCCGGTGGTGCTGCTGATCGACGAGATCGACAAGGCCGACATCGAGTTTCCCAACGACCTGCTGCTGGAACTCGATCGCATGGAATTCCACGTCTACGAGACCGGCGAGACCATTCGTGCCCAGCGGCGACCCGTCATCATCATCACCTCCAACAACGAAAAGGAACTGCCGGACGCCTTTCTGCGCCGCTGCTTCTTTCACTTCATCCGCTTTCCCGAGCGCGACACCCTCGAGCGTATCGTCCAGGTGCACTTTCCCGATCTCCAGGGGCGTCTGGTCAAGGAGGCGCTGGATCTCTTCCTCGACCTGCGCAGCGTGCCGGGGCTGAAGAAGAAGCCCTCCACCTCGGAGCTGGTGGACTGGCTGGCGCTGTTGCTGGGCGATGAGGCGGCGCAGCGGGCGCTGCACGGCGAGGGCGGTCTGCCGCCCCTGGCAGGTGCCCTGGTGAAGAACGAACAGGATCTGCAGTTGCTCGAACGCCAGGCCTTCATGCGCCGGCGGCGGAGCTGAGCGCGGCATGTTCCTCGATTTCTTCACCCGACTCAGGGCCGCGGGCATCCCGGTGTCCCTGGGCGAACTGCTGGATCTGCACGCGGCCCTGGATGCCGGCCTGGCGGTGGCCGATCCCGAGGCCTTCTATCTGCTGGCGCGCGCCCTGCTGGTCAAGGACGAGCGCTTCTTCGACCGTTTCGACCAGGTCTATGCAGGCGAGCTGGCCAGGTCGGAGCGTGCGCCGGATGCGCAGGCGATTCCCGCGGACTGGCTGCGGCTGGAGCTGCAGCGGCGGCTGTCTGAGGAGGATCGTCAGCGGCTGCAGGCCCTGGGTGGCCTCGATGAACTGCTCGATACCCTGCGGCAGCGTCTCGCCGAACAGCGCGAGCGGCACGCCGGCGGCAACAAATGGATCGGCACGGGCGGTACCAGTCCCTTCGGCAGCGGTGGCTACAATCCCTTCGGTGTGCGCGTGGGCGAGGCCGGTACTCGCCAGGGGCGGGCGGCCAAGGTCTGGGAGCAACGCGACTACCGCAATCTGGATGACCGCGCGCCCCTGGACCGCCGCAACCTGCAACTGGCCCTGCGCCGGCTCAGGCGCTTCGCTCGCCAGGGCGCGGCGGCGGAATTCGACCTGGAGGGGACCGTCGCGGCCACGGCGCGCGAGGGCGGGCTGCTGGACGTGCGCTATCGCCCGGAGCGCCACAACGCGACCAAGGTGCTCCTGCTGCTCGATGTCGGCGGCTCCATGGACCTGCATGTACAGCTGTGCAGCGAGCTGTTCAGCGCCTGTCGCCTGGAGTTCCGCCACCTGGAGTACTACTACTTCCACAACTGCGTCTACGAACGCGTCTGGCGGGACAATGCCCGGCGCCACGAAGAGGGGCTGGCGACCCGCGAGCTCCTGCGCCGCTATGGCGCGGACTACCGCCTGGTGATCGTCGGCGATGCCAGCATGGGGCCCTATGAGCTCACCCACCCGGGGGGTAGCGTCGAACACTGGAACGAAGAGCCCGGCGCACTCTGGATCCAGCGGCTGTGCCAGCACTTTCCGCGGGCTGCCTGGCTCAATCCCTATCCACGCGATGGCTGGGATTTCAGCACCTCCATCGGCCTGTTGCGCGAGCTGATGGGGCAGCGCATGTTCCCCCTGACCGGCGAAGGCCTGGGCGAAGCCATCCGCAGCTTGACCCGCCCATGAAAAAACCCGGCCTTGGCCGGGTTTTTTCATCGCTCGAACTCAGCGCTGGCCGTAGCGGCGCAGGGCTTCGATGCGGTCTTCCAGCGGCGGGTGGCTCATCAGCAGACCGGCCAGGCCGTTCTTCAGCGAGCCGTTGATGCCGAAGGCGTTCAGGGTGTCGGGCATCTGCACCGGGATACCCTGTTCGGCACGCAGGCGCTGCAGGGCGCCGATCATGGCATTGGGGCCGGCCAGACGCGCACCGGCTTCGTCGGCGCGGAATTCGCGTTTGCGCGAGAACCACATGACGATGATGCTGGCCAGGATACCCAGGACCAGTTCGGCGACGATGGTGGTCACGAAGTAGGCGATACCATGGCCTTCCTCGTTCTTGAAGATGGCCTTGTCGACGAAGTTGCCGAAGATCCGCGCGAAGAACATCACGAAGGTGTTCACCACGCCCTGGATCAGTGCCAGGGTCACCATGTCGCCGTTGGCAACGTGGCCGATCTCGTGGGCCAGCACCGCACGCACCTCTTCGGGCGAGAAACGCTCGAGCAGGCCCTGGCTGACCGCGACGAGGGCGTCGTTGCGGTTCCAGCCTGTGGCGAAGGCGTTGGCCTCGTAGGCCGGGAAGATGCCGACCTCGGGGGTCTTGATGCCGGCTTCGCGGGCCAGCTCTTCGACGGTCTGCAGCAGCCACTGCTCATGGCGGGTACGCGGCTGGCTGATGACCTCGGTACGGGTGCTCATCTTCGCCATCCACTTGGAGATGAACAGCGAGACCAGCGATCCGGCGAAACCGAACACGGCACAGAACACCAGCAGACTGCCATAGTTCTGACCGGTGTAGCGATCCACGCCAAGCACCTTCAAGGTGATGCTGGCAACGATCAGCACCGCCAGGTTGGTAGCCAGAAACAACAGAATGCGCATCATGGTGGGGTACAGCTCCTTACAGGTTTATCTGCCGGCTATATAAGGTTCCGTCCCGGTCCGTTCAATGTTTCCACTATTGCAAACTGTGTCGTCTGCCGGCCGATTGGGCTGGCGGCGGCCAGCGTGCGAGTGCCAGCGCCGGTTGACGCCGCCGGGGGCGCCAACCGGTGAAAGACCCGGAAATGCTTTGCCGCTACTGGGCGTAGCCGCCGAGGAAGTTGCCGATGCGGCCGATCGCCTGCTCAAGGTCATCGACGCGGGGCAGGGTGACGACACGGAAGTGGTCGGGCCAGGGCCAGTTGAAGGCGGTGCCCTGGACCACCAGCAGCTTTTCCGACAGCAGCAGGTCGAGGACGAATTTCTCGTCGTTGTGGATGGGGCAGACCTTGGGATCGATCCGCGGGAAGGCATAGAGCGCGCCCATCGGCTTCACGCAGCTGACCCCGGGGATGTCGTTGAGCAACTCCCAGGTGCGATTGCGCTGTTCCAGCAGGCGCCCGGGCGGCAGGACCAGGTCGTTGATGCTCTGGTAGCCGCCCAGCGCGGTCTGGATCGCGTGCTGCGCCGGCACGTTGGCGCACAGGCGCATGTTGGCGAGGATGTCGAGGCCTTCGATATAGCTGTGGGCGCGGTGCTTGGGCCCCGAGACGATCAGCCAGCCCGACCGGAAGCCGGCGACGCGATAGGACTTGGACAGGCCGTTGAAGGTCAGGCACAGCACGTCCGGCGCCAGGGAGGCGGTGGAGATGTGCTGGGCCTCGTCGTAGAGGATCTTGTCGTAGATCTCGTCGGAGAACAGCACCAGGTTGTGCCGCCGCGCCAGCTCGACGATGCCTTCCAGTACTTCCTTGGAGTAGACCGCACCGGTGGGGTTGTTCGGATTGATCAGCACCAGCGCCTTGGTGTTGCTGGTGATCTTGGCTTCCATGTCGGCCAGATCGGGGAACCAGCCGGCCTGTTCGTCGCACAGGTAGTGCACCGGCTTGCCGCCGGCCAGGCTGACCGCGGCGGTCCACAGCGGATAGTCCGGCGCCGGGATCAGCACCTCGTCGTTGTTGTTGAGCAGCGCCTGCATGGCCATGACGATCAGCTCGGAGACGCCATTGCCCAGGTAGATGTCTTCGATGCCGACACCCTCGATGCGCTTCTGCTGGCAATACTGCATCACCGCCTTGCGCGCGCTGAACAGGCCCTTGGAGTCGCTGTAGCCCTGGGCGGTCGGCAGATTGCGGATGACGTCCTGCAGGATCTCCTCGGGCGCCTCGAAGCCGAAGGGCGCCGGATTGCCGATGTTGAGCTTCAGGATGCGGTGGCCTTCTTCTTCGAGGCGCTTGGCATGCTTGAGGACCGGGCCGCGGATGTCGTAGCAGACATTGGCGAGCTTGTTCGACTTGGAGACCTGCATGGGGAAATGAATCCTGGAAAAGGGCGAGAAAGACTCGGCGGGGACGGACGCCGACCGGCGCTTGGCAGCATCCAGGGGCGGATGCCAGACTGAGCGGGAATCATACGGCCGCATCGCCTGTTACAAAAGATGCGCCGGCATCCAGAGAGGTCATCATGGAAAAAGTACAGCGTAGCCCGGAAGACTGGCGTGAGCGCCTGACCGACGATCAGTTTCGCGTCTGTCGCCTGGCCGCCACCGAAAGACCCTATACCGGTGCCTACTGCAACACCAAGACGCCCGGCGTCTATCACTGCGCCTGCTGCGAGCTGGCGCTGTTCGACTCCAGCACCAAGTTCGATTCCGGCTGCGGCTGGCCCAGCTATTACGCACCCATCGATGGCGAGGCAGTGCGGGAAAAGGAAGACTTCAGCCACGGCATGCACCGCGTCGAGGTGCTCTGCGCCCGCTGCGACGCCCATCTGGGCCACGTCTTCCCCGACGGTCCGCCGCCGACCGGCCTGCGCTACTGCATCAACTCGGTGGCGCTGCAGCTGCAACCCAGGGCCTCCGCGTGATCAGGGACCTCCTCAGCCTGCCGTTCGAGACCGCCGATGGCCAGCGGGCCTGCCTGGCCGACTGGCCGGCGCGGGCCTATCTGGTGGTCAACACCGCCAGCCGTTGCGGCTTCACCCGCCAGTACGACGGCCTCGAGGCGCTGCAGCAGCGCTATCTGGCCGAAGGATTGCGGGTGATCGTCTTTCCCTGCAATCAGTTCGGCGGCCAGGAGCCGGGCAGCAATGCCGAGATCCAGACCTTCTGCCTGACCCGCTTCAACGTCAGCTTTCCGGTGATGGCCAAGCTCGACGTCAATGGTGACGGTGCCCATCCGCTGTTCGTCGCGCTGAAAAAGGCAGCGCCAGGGCTGTTGGGTGGCGCGATCCGCTGGAACTTCACCAAGTTTCTCATCACGCCGGCGCAGGGGCGTGTGCAGCGCTTCGCGCCCATCACCCGTCCGTCTCAGCTGGAAAAGCATGTCCGCCAGGCGCTGGCCTCCTAGGGGGCCTCCAGCCGGGCTTTGTCTGGATGGTAAAAGTCATACGATAATGCCCGGCCTGAAGGGCGGCTGACCCGCTTTCTCTTTTCGTCGTCAAGGATCATCCCCGTGAATGCCTCCCTAGAAGACTTTCTGCTCCACGCCCGGCAGGTGCTGGAGCGCCTGGAACCCCTGTTGCCCCATCGTCGCGAACCGCTGGACTGGCAGCACTGCTATGCGGCGCGCTGGCGTCGGGAAGGCCATGGCGGCTATCTGCAGCCGCTCGAGGTCAATCTGGAACTGCGCCTGGCCGATCTGCTGGGTATCGATCGCCAGCGCGATCAACTCGCCCGCAACACCCGCCAGTTCGTGGCCGGACTGCCGGCCAACCACACGCTGCTCTGGGGCGCGCGGGGCACTGGCAAGTCATCGCTGATCCGGGCGCTGCTGGCGGAATATGCCGGCGAGGGTCTGCGGCTGATCGAAATCGAACGCGACGATCTGGCCGATCTGCCGCGCGCCGTTGAGCAACTCGCCGGTCAACCGCAGCGCTTCGTGGTGTTCTGCGATGACCTCTCCTTCGATTCCGGCAGCGACGACTACCGGGTGCTCAAGAGCGTGCTGGACGGTTCCCTGGAGCAGGCGCCGGACAACGTGGTGCTCTATGCCACCTCCAACCGCCGCCACCTGGTGGCCGAGCGGCAGAGCGACAATGCCAACTGGGAGCACGTCGACGGCGAACTACACCCCAGCGAAGCGGCCGAAGACAAGATCGCCCTGTCGGATCGTTTCGGCCTCTGGCTGTCCTTCTATCCCTTTACCCAGGATCACTACCTGGCCGTGGTGCGGCACTGGTGCGCTGCCCTGGCCGGCAAGTCCGGACTGCAGCTGGAGTGGTCGGAAGAAGCGGATCGCGAGGCCATCCGCTGGGCGTCCGGTCGCGGCAACCGCAACGGCCGCTGCGCCTATCAATTCGCCCGGCAGTGGGTCGGGCTCAAACTCTTGGAGAAAGCATGACCGTAGAACTGACGGGCGTAGGGGCCGGACTCGAGGGCTATGCCATGCTGGCCGCCCAGGTCGAAGCCCTGCTGGCCGGCGAGCGCAATCTGGTGGCCAATGCCGCCCAGCTGTCGGCCTTCATCTATCAGGAAGTACCGGACCTGAACTGGGCCGGTTTCTATTTCGTCGAGGGTGACGACCAGCTGCTGCTCGGCCCCTTCCAGGGCAAGGTGGCCTGCATGCGCATTCCCTTCAGCAAGGGCGTGTGCGGCGCGGCGGCCCGCGAGCGGCGTACCCAGCGCGTCGAGGACGTCCATGCCTTTCCCGGGCATATCGCCTGTGACGCCGCGTCGCGCAGCGAACTGGTGGTGCCGCTGGTCCAGGGCGGTCGCCTGATCGGCGTGCTGGATCTGGACAGTCCGCATCCGGCGCGCTTCAGCGCCGCGGATCAGGCCGGTATCGAAGCCCTGGTAGAGGCCTTTCTGGCCGCGACCGATTGCTGATCGACGGGCAGGGCAGGGAAGCCCTCACTCGTAGTCGTTCTTCTTGCGCCAGCTGTCGTCCTTGAGCGTCTCCACGCTGTCCGACAGCTCGTTGGCGCTGCTGCTGGCCTGCTCGGCCAGTTCGCTCTGCTGGCGTTTCACCTGGGCGATCTGCTCTTCCAGATGGGCCAGCAACCCGGTATAGCGCTCGGGTTGCTGCTGCTTGCGAATCTGCATGATCGCCCGCTCGTAGGACTGACGCGCCTGGATGTAGTGCTCGCTCTTGATCTGCTGTTCGGCCTGGTAGCGGAAGAACTCCACATAGGTCGCCGTGAGCAGATAGCGCATCTCGCCGACCCAGCGCTGCGCTTCCTGGCCGTCGAGAATGCCGATCTGGTTGGCATGGGCGACGAGTGCATGGAGCATCTCCATGTAGCCGCGGACTTCCTTGACCCGCGCCTCGGTATGCACCGGCCGGGCCGCGTTGGCGACTTCGATGTCATCGCCCTTGGCCAGGGCTTCTTCCAGTTCGGTCTTGCGCGCGGTGAGACTGGCGGAAGGGGCCTGCAGGGCGGCGAGGCGGGCGATCAGCCCCAGTTCGATGCGATGGAACAGCTGCTTCAGCGCCGGGGTCATCAGCTGCCCGGGCAGGCTGCCGCCCAGTTGGGCACAGCGCTTGATGCGGTCGGTGAGGTCGGCGACCAGGCGCTGTTTTTCCAGGCGTCCCGCTTCGAGCTTCTGGTTGACGAAGGCGATCATGATCAACAGGAGGATGCCAAGCCCCACTACCGCTGCAATCATCGTTGAGGACATGACCTTCTCCATGGTGCTTGCCCGCCGTTTGTCGTACGAGCGAAGTCGTTGATTTGAAAAGTATTTAATCAGCTATTGACGCCCAGGGTAAGGCTCCCTAGAATGCGCGCACTCCCAACGGCGGCAAGCGTCAGCCGAGTGGTAGGCCGGAGTCCTCAGGGATTCTACCTGGTCCCCTTCGTCTAGTGGCCTAGGACACCGCCCTTTCACGGCGGTAACAGGGGTTCGAGTCCCCTAGGGGACGCCAAAAATTGCGGGAATAGCTCAGTTGGTAGAGCACGACCTTGCCAAGGTCGGGGTCGCGAGTTCGAGTCTCGTTTCCCGCTCCACATACAGTCCGGTTGCCTCAGGGCAGGCGGATGCAAGGTGAAAGGCCTTGCGGAAAGAGGTTTCGTCCCCTTCGTCTAGTGGCCTAGGACACCGCCCTTTCACGGCGGTAACAGGGGTTCGAGTCCCCTAGGGGACGCCACATTGCGGGAATAGCTCAGTTGGTAGAGCACGACCTTGCCAAGGTCGGGGTCGCGAGTTCGAGTCTCGTTTCCCGCTCCAAATAAACAAAGACACCGCCTCCGGGCGGTGTTTTTGTGTGCGCGTCATTCATGCCCGCCGGACGCCCGGCACCTGGCCGGGCGCGAGCCCGTCACTGGGGCGTGTAGATCTGGTCGAAGACCCCGCCATCGGCGAAGTGGGTCTTCTGGATGCCGCTCCAGGGGCCGAATTCCTTCTGCGCATCGATCAATTCCAGCTTGGGAAAGCGATCGGCGTACTGCGCCAGGATCTGGGCGTTGCGCGGGCGCAGGAAGTTGTCCGCGGCGATCTTCTGGCCCTGGTCGGACCAGAGATACTTGAGGTATTCCTCGGCCTCGGCGCGGGTGCCCTTCTTGTCGACGACGCTGTCGACCACGCTCACCGGCGGCTCGGCCTGCACCGAGATGCTCGGATAGACCACCTCGAAGCCGCCGCGACCGAATTCCCGGGCGATCATCTCGGCTTCGTTCTCGAAGGTCACCAGGACATCGCCCTGCTGGTTCTTCATGAAGGTGGTGGTGGCGGCGCGACCGCCGGTGTCCAGGATGGGCACGTGCTTGAACAGGTCGGCGACGAAGGTGCGGGCCTTCTGCTCGTCCCCGCCCGGTTGGCGCAGCGCATAGGTCCAGGCGGAGAGGTAGGTGTAGCGACCGTTCCCGGAGGTCTTGGGGTTGGGCACGATCACCTGGACGCCGTCCTTGAGCAGATCGGACCAGTCCTGGATGCCCTTGGGGTTGCCCTGGCGGACGATGAGCACCGTGGCCGAGGTGAAGGGCGCGCTGCGATCGGGCAGGCGGGTTTCCCAGTCCTTGGGCACCAGGCCGCGATCGGCCAGGGCCTGGATGTCGGTAGCCTGGTTCATGGTGATGACGTCGGCCTGCAGGCCGTCGATGACCGCACGCGCCTGCTTGCTGGAGCCGCCATGGGACATCTGGATCACTGGGGTGTCGCCGTGCTCGGCTTTCCAGTGCGCCTGGAAGGCCGGGTTGTAGTCCTTGTAGAAGTCGCGCATGACGTCATAGGACACGTTGAGCAGCGGCGGCGCGGCCAGGACCTGGGCGCTGGCTGCCAGGGCGGCGGCGAGCAGGGGTAAGCGAAGGATTTTCATGGGGGCATCCTGCGAGTGGGGGTGCAGGACTATAGCCTGTCGGCCCGGTGGCGTGCAGAACGCCTGGAAATAAGCTCATGCGCGGCAACGGCAGGCCGGCCGCCAATGGTAGACTTTCGCCCTTTCGCCTGCGGTTGGGCACGGCGCGGTGAACAAGGGCTCCTGATATGCGGTTGAGGTCGATCAAGCTGGCGGGATTCAAATCCTTCGTCGATCCGACGACGGTGAATTTCCCGAGCAACATGGCAGCGGTGGTCGGCCCCAACGGTTGCGGCAAGTCGAACATCATCGACGCCGTGCGCTGGGTGATGGGCGAGAGCTCGGCCAAGAATCTGCGCGGCGAGTCGATGACCGACGTCATCTTCAACGGCTCCAACAGCCGCAAGCCGGTGTCCCAGGCCTCCATCGAACTGATCTTCGACAACTCCGACCACACCCTGGTGGGCGAATACGCCAGCTATGCGGAAATCTCCATCCGCCGGCGGGTGACCCGCGAAGGCCAGAACACCTATTTCCTCAACGGCACCAAGTGCCGCCGGCGCGACATCACCGACATCTTCCTCGGCACCGGCCTGGGGCCGCGCAGCTATTCGATCATCGAGCAGGGAATGATCTCCAAGCTGATCGAGGCGCGCCCGGAGGACCTGCGGCACTACATCGAGGAAGCCGCCGGCATCTCCAAGTACAAGGAGCGGCGGCGCGAGACCGAAAATCGCATTCGCCGCACCCAAGAGAATCTCGCCCGCCTGACCGACCTGCGCGAAGAGCTGGAGCGCCAGCTGGAACGGCTGCACCGCCAGGCGCAATCGGCCGAACGCTTCCAGGCGTTGAAGCAGGAGGAGCGGCAGCTCAAGGCGCAATTGCAGGCGGTGCGCTGGCGCGAGCTGGATGGCCGTGTCGAGCAGCGCGAAAAGGTGATCCGCGACCAGGAAACCGCTCTCGAAGCTCTGACCGCCGAGCAGCGCCAGGCGGACGCCGGCATCGAGCGGCTGCGCGACGGTCATCATGAGCTGAGCGAAGCCTTCAACCTGGTGCAGGGGCGCTTCTACTCCATGGGAGGTGACATCGCCCGCCTGGAGCAGACCATCCAGCATGGTCAGCAGCGTCAGCGCCAGTTGCAGGACGATCTGCGCGAAGCCGAACAGGCCCGCAGCGAAGCCGAGTCCCACCTGGAGCACGACCGGGTGCTGCTCGCCACCTTCGAAGAAGAGCTGGCGATGCTCGAACCGGAAGAAGAGGCGGCCCGGGAGCTGGGCGAGGAGGGCGGCGCCGCGCTGGAAGAGGCGGAGCTGGCGCTGGCGGACTGGCAGCAACGCTGGGAAGCGCTCAGCGCCGCGAGCGTCGAGCCGCAACGGGAGGCCGATGTGCAGCAGGCGCGCATTCGCTCCCTGGAGCAGAGCCTGGAGCGCGGCATGGAGCGGCAGCGCCGGCTGCGCGACGAGCGCACCCTGCTGGGCGAGGACGGTCCCTCCGAGCGGCTGGTCATGCTGGAAGAGCAGATCGCCGAAGACGAACTGCTGCTGGAAGGCCTGGCCGAGCAGGAATTGCAGGTCGCCGAGGGCTTGCAGCGACTGCGGGAAGAATTGCTGGGACTGGCCAATGAGCAGAGTCAGCGTCAGGGCGAATTGCAGCGGCTGGAGGGCCGTATCGCCTCGCTGGAGGCCTTGCAGCAGGCGGCGCTGGCCCCCGATACCGGCGCGGCTCAGTGGCTCGAAGCCGAGGGGCTCGCCGCGGCGCCGCAGCTGGCGGACGAGGTCCAGGTCACTCCCGGCTGGGAGCTGGCGGTGGAAACCGTCCTCGGCAGCGACCTGCAGGCGGTCTGCCTGGATGATCTGGAGGCCCTGCGTCTCGACAGCTTCGCCAGTGGCGCCCTGAATCTGGCACTGCCCGGCGCGGTGCCGGTCGCCGCGGGCAGCCTGCTCGAGCAGGTGCAGGCCCCGCGCGACCTGTCACCCTGGCTGGGTCAGGTGCTGATCGCCCACAGCTACGACGAGGCCCTGGCGCGCCGGGCGGCCCTCGCACCGGGCCAGAGTCTCATCACCCCGGAAGGCTACTGGCTCTCCCGGCACTTCTTGCGCGTGCGCCGCGCCCAGGCGGCCGAGGGCAGTGTGCTGGCGCGTGGGCGTGAACTGGAGGAATTGCAGGCACGCCGCCTGGAACTCGGCGAGGCGCTCGCCATGCAGCAAGAGCGACTGGAGGACCGTCGCGCTGCCCAGCAGCGGTTGGAAAGCGAACGCGAAGAGGCGCGGCGGCGCCAGCAGCAGGAGCAGCTGCGCCTGGCCGAATCCCGCGCCCAGCTGTCCGCGCAGCAGGCGCGGGCCGAGCAGTTGAGCATTCGTCGCCGGCAGCTGGAGGCGGAGCTCAGGGATGTCGAGCAACAGGTGGCGCGTGAGCAGGAAGAGTTGGGCGAATGCCGGTTGCGGCTGCAGGACGCTCTCGATGCCATGGCGGTGGATACCGAGCAGCGCGCGCAGCTGCAGGAGCAGCGCGACCGGCATCGCCAGGCGGTGGATTCGGCGCGGCAGCGTCAGCGCCAGGCCCAGGAACAACTCCATCAGCTGACGGTGCGGCTGACCACCCTGAGAGCCCAGCGCCAGTCGACCCTCCAGGCCTTGGAACGACTGGAATTGCAGACCGCGCGCCTCGGCGAGCGCTGCGAGCAGCTCTCGCTCAATCTGGAAGAGGGCGGCGAGCCCCTCGACGAGGTGCGGCTGCGTCTGGAGGAGTTGCTGGAGCGGCGCCTGCAGGTGGACGAGGAGATGCGCACGGCGCGCCTGGCCCTGGAAGACGCCGATCGGGAATTGCGCGATTTTGAGCGGCGGCGTCTGCAGGCGGAGCAGCAGGGGACCCTGCTGCGCGGTCAGTTGGAGCAGCATCGCCTGGAATGGCAGGGGCTGGCGACGCGGCGCAGCGGCTTCGCCGAGCAGCTGGCGGCCGATGGCTACGACCTGCCGACGGTGATCGCGACCCTACCCGCCGAGGCCAGCGAGGCCGCCTGGGAAGAGCAGCTGGAAGCGGTCGCAGCGCGGATCGCGCGACTCGGGCCGATCAACCTGGCGGCCATCGACGAATATCAGCAGCAGGCCGAGCGCAAGACCTATCTGGATGCCCAGAATGCCGATCTGGTGGAGGCGCTGGAGACGCTGGAAAGCGTCATCCGCAAGATCGATCGGGAAACCCGCAATCGCTTCAAGGACACCTTCGACCAGATCAATCACGGCCTGCAGGCGCTGTTCCCAAAAGTTTTCGGTGGCGGCAGCGCCTACCTGGAACTTACTGGGGAAGATTTACTCGATACCGGGGTTGCGATCATGGCGCGCCCGCCGGGCAAGAAGAACAGCACCATCCATTTGCTGTCGGGTGGCGAAAAGGCCCTGACGGCACTGGCGCTGGTATTTGCCATCTTCCAGTTGAATCCAGCGCCGTTCTGCATGCTCGATGAAGTGGATGCTCCTCTCGATGACGCCAACGTCGGCCGTTATGCCCGCCTGGTCAAGAGCATGTCGGAGAAGGTGCAATTCATTTACATCACGCACAACAAGATCGCCATGGAGATGGCCGATCAGTTGCTGGGTGTGACCATGCACGAACCGGGCTGTTCGCGACTGGTGGCGGTGGATGTGGAAGAGGCGGTGGCCATGGTCGATGCCTAGTACCCCACAGCCTCGTGGCTTGGCGGTGTAAAGTTGGCAGCAGTCGTGCTAGCTTATGGCCGCGCTAGCGGTAAGTGGAAAAAGCTAAGAAGAACACTGACTTGGCGTAGGTTTCGGAGGTTTTGGAAAGACCTCGCAAGCGTCGACTTTCCAAAGTTTCCCGACGGCTGTCGGTCCATTATTTTCACAGGGGTATGTCTTTTTCATGGATATGGGTCTGCGCGAGTGGCTGATCATCATCGGCGTCATCGTCATCGCCGGTATTCTGTTCGATGGTTGGCGTCGCATGAGCGGCAAGGGCAAGCTCAAGTTCAAGCTTGACCAGTCGCTGAGCAATCATCCGGATCACGAGGACGAGGATCCGGAAATCGTCGGTCCGACGCGGGTGGTAGAGCCCAAGGAGCCGTCGCTGGACGATCCGGGCGAGCCGACACCGCCACGCTCCACCCAGCGCAAGCGTCGCGAAGAACGGCGTGAAGAACCCAGTGCCGACAGCTTCGATCTGTCTGCGGGTGATGAAGGTCTGGCGGGCCTGGCGGTCGATTCCGACGAGGTGGCAACTCGGGGTCGCGACAAGCCGCGCAAGGAAAAGCCGCTGAGCAGCAAGGCGCCCGAGCGCGAGCCGGTCAGCGAGCCCGTCGGCAGCGGCAGCAGTCAGGCCGCCATGGCGCCGGTGGACGAGGTGCTGGTGATCAATGTCATCTCCCGCGACGAGAAGGGCTTCTCTGGTCCGGCACTGCTGCAGAACATCCTCGAAAGCGGGCTGCGATTCGGCGACATGGACATCTTCCATCGCCACGAGAGTATGTCGGGCAATGGCGAGGTGCTGTTCTCCATGGCCAACGCCGTGCGTCCGGGCACCTTCGACCTGGATGCCATCGACGACTTCCACACCCCGGCGGTGAGCTTCTTCCTGGGTCTGCCCGGTCCGCGTCATCCCAAGCAGGCCTTCGACCTGATGGTCGCCGCTGCGCGCAAGCTGTCCTCGGAGCTCAATGGCGAGCTGAAGGACGAGCAGCGCAGCGTGATGACCGCCCAGACCATCGAACACTACCGCCAGCGCATCGTCGACTTCGAACGCAAGAGCCTGATGCTCAAGCGTTGATCGCGCCGGAGCGAACCAAGAGCAGCCTCGGCTGCTCTTTTTGTTTGTAAGTTTTGTCGCGGCGCCGCTGGTGCCGTCAGGGCCACCCCCTGGGGTGGCGACAATGAGAGACCGCCATGACCGACGCCCAAGATGCTGTCACCCGCATCGCCGCCCTGCGCAGCGAGATCGACGCCCACAACTACCGCTACTATGTGCTGGACGAGCCGAGCGTGCCCGATGCCGAGTACGACCGGCTGTTCGGCGAACTCAAGACGCTGGAGGCCGAGCATCCCGAGCTGGTGACGCCCGACTCGCCCACCCAGAGGGTCAGCGGCTCGGCCCTGGCCGCCTTTGGCACCATCCGCCACGAGGTGCCCATGCTCAGCCTGGGCAATGCCTTCGCCGACGAGAATCTGCAGGACTTCGACCGCAGCGTCGGCAAGCGCCTGCGCGAGGAGTTCGGCGAGACCGACTTCGCCGGGCCGGATTCCGGTGTCGAGTACACCTGCGAGCCCAAGCTCGATGGCCTGGCGGTCAGCCTGCTGTACGAGGCAGGGGTGCTGACCCGCGGCGCCACCCGCGGCGACGGCACCACCGGGGAGGACATCACCGCCAATGTGCGCACCATCCGCAACATCCCGCTGCGCCTGCAGGGCGAGGGCTGGCCGACGGTGCTGGAGGTGCGCGGCGAAGTGTTCATGTCCCGCGCCGGCTTCGAGGCGCTCAATGCCCGGGCCATGGAGAGCGGCGGCAAGACCTTCGCCAATCCGCGCAACGCCGCAGCTGGCAGCCTGCGTCAGCTGGATTCGCGGATCACCGCCCAGCGGCCGCTGGAGTTCTGCTGCTACGGTTTCGGGCGAGTCGAGGGCGGGACACTGCCGGAGACCCAGTACGACATCCTGCAGCGGCTGCGTGACTGGGGCATTCCCATCAGTCGCGAGTTGCGCAAGGTACAGGGCGCGGAAGGCTGCCGCGCCTACTACCAGGACATCGGCCAGCGCCGCGATACCCTGACCTACGAAATCGACGGCGTGGTCTACAAGGTCAACCGCCTGGACTGGCAGGGCGAGCTGGGTTTCCGCGCCCGCGAGCCGCGCTGGGCCCTGGCGCACAAGTTTCCGGCGCGCGAAGAGCTGACCGAATTGCTCAACGTCGAATTCCAGGTGGGGCGCACCGGTGCCATCACCCCGGTAGCCCGCCTCAAGCCGGTACAGGTGGCCGGCGTCACCGTGACCAATGCCACCCTGCACAACATGGACGAGATCGCCCGGCTGGGCGTGATGATCGGCGACAGCGTCATCGTGCGTCGCGCCGGGGACGTCATTCCGCAGATCATGCAGGTGGTGCCGGAACGGCGGCCGGCGAATGCGCGCCCGGTGGAGATCCCCACCCACTGTCCGGTGTGCGGGTCGGCGGTGGAGCGTACCCAGCTGATCAAGCGCGGCAAGGGCAAGGAGTCGGTGAGCGAGGGCGCGGTCTATCGCTGCGTCGGCCGGCTGGCCTGCCAGGCGCAACTCAAGCAGGCAATCATCCATTTCGCCTCGCGGCGGGCGATGGACATCGACGGCCTGGGCGATCGTATCGTCGAGCAACTGGTGGATCGCGCGCTGGTGAAATCGCCGGCGGATCTCTACACCCTGACCTACGAGCAGGTGGTCGAACTGGAAGGCTTCGCCGAGGTGTCCAGTCGCAACCTGCTGGCCGCCATCGAGGCCAGCCGCCGGCCAGCGCTGGCGCGCTTCATCTTCGCCCTGGGCATCCCCGAGGTGGGGGAGGAGACCGCCAAGCGCCTGGCACGCGCCCTGGGCAGTCTGCAGCGCATCCGCGAGGCCCTGCCGGAGGTGCTGGTCTATCTGCCGGACATCGGGCCCGAGGTGGCCTTCGAGATTCACAACTTCTTCCAGTCCGCGCACAACCGCGACGTGCTGGAGGCGCTGCTGGCCAACGGCATCGAGCTGGCCGACGAGGAGGAGGTGCATGCCGAATTTTCCGGCTACGCGGCCTTTGCCGATTTCCTCGACCAGTTGCACATTCCCTACCTGGGCAAGACCGGCGCCAAGACCCTGGCCGCGGCCTTTCCCAGCCTGGCGGCCCTGATCGAAGGCTCGCAGGACTGGCTGACCTTCAAGACCCTGTCCGGCCTCAACGAGAGAGCCAAGCAGGGGCTGCGCGAGTACTTCGCCGAGGCGGACCACGTCGCTCAGGCGCTGGCCATCGAGGCGCAGCTCAAGGCCTTCGGCATGCATTGGGAAAGTACCCGGCAGGCGGTGCAGGGTTTGCCGTTCGCCGGCCAGACCTGGGTGCTTACCGGAACCCTGGAGGCCATGAGTCGCGACGAGGCCAAGGAGCGCCTGGAAGCCCTGGGCGCCAAGGTGTCGGGGTCGGTGTCGGCCAAAACCGCCGTGGTGGTCGCAGGGCCAGGGGCGGGTTCCAAGCTGACCAAGGCGAACGAACTGGGGGTCAAGGTGCTGGACGAGGATGCCTTCCTGCAGATCCTCGAGGCGCAAGGCGTCCGCTAGCGCCAGGGATCAGGCCCGCAAGGGTCTGATCTTCACTCCTTCTGCCAATAACTGCAGGCGTTGTTGGTTATAACGAAGCGGTAATAAAGACGTACCCATATTTGTCGCTTCGTTTAAAAACTGCTTTAAGGCAGTGCCAAGGCAATAACTGAAAAAATAAGGCTTCGTTTGGTTTAAGCGAAGCCTTATTTATCGGCCATAATAATTTCCAGGTTCAAGCGGAACGCGTGGCGGGTTCGCTCGCACGTTGTTCTTTTTCGAGAACTTCTTCCACGGCGATAGCCGCCTTGGCCGTCTGGCGATAGCCATGGGGATTGAGCGACTGCCAGCGCCAGGCATCTTCCAGCATGGTGGCGAGGCTGCGTTCGGCGCGCCAACCCAGTTCCTGCCAAGCCTTTTCCGGATCGGCCCAGCACTGGGCCACGTCCCCCGCGCGTCGCGGGGCGAAGTGACAGGGGATGTCGCGGCCCAGTTGCTGTTCCAGGGTCGCCACCACCTCCTTGACCGAATGTCCGCGTCCGGTGCCCAGGTTCCAAGTCGAAACCCCGGGGCGCTCGGCCAGGGCGTTCAGCGCCGCCAGATGACCGCGGGCCAGGTCCTGGACATGGATGTAGTCGCGCACGCCGGTGCCGTCCGGCGTCGGGTAGTTGTCGCCGTAGACATCCAGCCATGGCCGGCGACCATTGGCCACCTGCAGCAGATAGGGCACCAGGTTGTTGGGCGTGCCCTGAGGGTCTTCGCCGATCAGTCCGGAGGGATGGGCGCCGATGGGATTGAAGTAGCGCAGCACGGCGATGGACCAGCGCGGATCGGCCCCGGCCAGCCCGCGCAGCACCTGCTCGGCCATGAGTTTCGACTGGCCATAGGGGTTGGTCGGCTCGGCAGTCGGGCAGCTTTCGCTGATGGGTGGAATGCAGTGACCGTAGACGGTGGCGGAAGAGCTGAAGACCAGCTGGTGCACCCCGGCGGCGGCCATGGCCTGGCAGAGCACCAGGGTGCCGCCGACGTTGTTGTCGAAATAGCGCAGGGGGTGCTGCACGCTCTCGCCGACCGCCTTGAGTCCGGCGAAATGCAGGACCCCGGTGATCGGCAGCTCCTGAAACAGCCGATCCAGGAGGGCGCGATCCCGGACGTCCCCGCGCACGAAGACAGGCGCCCGCCCGGCGAGCGTGGTAAGGCGCTGCACGGCCTCCACCCGGCTGTTGACCAGGTTGTCCAGTATCACCACCTCATGGCCCGCACGGAGCAGCTCCAGCGTCGTATGAGAACCTATGTAGCCTGCGCCGCCCGTGATCATCAACATGCAACCGTCCTCACCAAGCCTGTAGCCATTAATTCGAAATAACTGTTTCGTGCAGACTCGAGTGCAACTAACGCTTCGCTTCAATTATTTTCGAGCGAAGCGTTAGTTATGCCAATTCATCGAGCAGACGTTGTTCTGAAGTTGAATGAGGATATTGGTTCTAGCGAAGCGGAAGTTCATCGACAAAGTTATGAACCCTTGCCAATTGGATAAGTCGATAACGTTGCTCGATATCGCGCAGTCAGACTGCCGATACCTTCGGGACGGTCTCTGGACGTTTTGCAAGTTGCCAAAGCGCCGGCCGAGGCGCGGCTGTTGTGCCGCCTTCGGCCAGGCGTTCGATCTCACAGGAGCACACCATGAGTTGGGCCGGCCCCCATACCGAAACGATCGGCAAGACCAAACAGCCCGCGCGCGTTGCGGAGCGCCCCCTGGATCCCGCCAGGCCGCTGCTGCTATGCCTGGCCCATTTGCGCTGGAGCTTCGTCTACCAGCGTCCGCAGCACGAGATGGTGCGCTTCGCCGAGCACTACAACGTGCTCTATTGCGAAGAGCCGCTGGATGCCACGGATGGCCGGTCGCACCTCGAGGTGCGGGTGGAGGAGAACGGCGTGCGGGTACTGGTGCCTCATCTGCCTCGCTGCCTGTCCGCGGAAGCCCGAGCCTGCGCCCAGCAGGAACTGCTGCAGACCTATCTGCAGGAGTTGCGGCAACCGGTGGCGGTGGCCTGGTATTTCACGCCCATGGCGCTGGACTATGCCAGCGAGATCCCGGCGCAGACCCTGGTCTACGACTGCATGGACGAACTCTCGGCCTTTCGCGGCGCCCCCCCGGCCCTGCTGCAGCGGGAGCGGGAATTGCTGCAGCGCGCCGACCTGGTGTTTACCGGGGGCTACAGCCTCTACGAGGCCAAGCGTGACCGCCATCCGCGGGTCTTTCCCTTTCCCAGCAGCGTGGACGTGGCGCACTTCGGTCAGGCTCGCGCGGCCCTGCCGGAGCCTGCAGACCAGGCCGGTCTGGCGCGGCCGCGGCTGGGCTTCTATGGCGTGATCGACGAACGCCTGGATCTCGACCTGCTGGCCGCGGTGGCGCGGCTGCGTCCCCAGTGGCAGTGGCTGATCCTGGGCCCGGTGGTCAAGATCGATCCGGCCAGCCTGCCGCAGCTGCCCAATCTGCATTACCTGGGCGGTAAGACCTATGACGAGTTGCCGGCCTATCTGGCGGGCTGGGACGTGGCCCTGATGCCCTTTGCCCTCAACGAGGCGACACGTTTCATCAGCCCGACCAAGACGCCCGAGTACCTGGCCGGCGGCTGCCCGGTGGTGTCGACGCCCATCACCGATGTGGTGCGCACCTATGGCGACAGCGGCGTGGTCTGGATCGCCGAAGGCGCCGAGGCCTTTGTCGCTGCCTGCGAGGCGGCCCTGGCCAGTCAAGATCAGCGCGAAGCCTTTCTGGCGCGCGCCGATGCCCTGCTGACCGGGATGTCCTGGGACAGCACCTGTGACCTGATGCGGGAGAAGATCCAATGGCGGTAACGGCGCTTGAGCGTTTCGACTATCTGATCGTGGGGGCCGGTTTCGCCGGTAGCGTGCTGGCGGAACGGCTGGCCGCGGGGCTGGGAAAGCGCGTGCTGGTGGTGGATCGGCGCCCGCACATTGGCGGCAATGCCTTTGATCACTATGACGATGCCGGGGTGCTGGTGCACCGCTATGGTCCGCACATCTTCCACACCAATTCCCAGCGCATCGTCGACTACCTCTCGCGCTTCACCGAGTGGCGGCCCTACGAGCACCGGGTCCTGGCCGACGTCGCGGGTCAGCAGGTGCCCATCCCGATCAACCTGACCACCCTCAATCGCCTCTATGGCCTGGAGCTGGACGAGCAAGGCGCCGAAGCCTTTCTCGCCGCCCGCGCCGAGCCGGTCGAAGACATCCGCACTTCCGAGGACGTGGTGATCAACCAGGTCGGGCGCGAACTCTACGAGACCTTCTTTCGCGGCTATACCCGCAAGCAGTGGGGACTGGATCCGTCGCAACTGGACCGCTCGGTGACGGCGCGGGTGCCGACCCGGACCACCACCGACGATCGCTACTTCGGCGACACCTTCCAGCAGATGCCCCTGCATGGCTTCACCCGGATGTTCGAGCGCATGCTGGATCACCCCAACATCAAGGTGATGGTCAACACCGACTACCGCGAGATCCGCGAACTGATCCCCCATGAGCACCTGGTCTACAGCGGCCCGATCGACGAATTCTTCGACTATCGCTTCGGCCGCCTGCCGTATCGTTCCCTGACCTTCAAGCACGAGACGCGCGATACGCCGCGCTTCCAGCCAGTGGCGGTGGTCAACTATCCCAGCGAAGCGGTGCCCTACACCCGCATCACCGAGTACAAGCACCTCACCGGCCAGACCCACGAGCGCACCAGCCTGACCTACGAATATCCCAGCGCGGAGGGCGAGCCCTATTATCCGATTCCACGCCCGGAAAACGCCGAGCTGTACCGGCGCTACCAGCACCTGGCCGAGGCGACCCCTAATGTCATCTTCATCGGCCGTCTGGGGACCTATCGCTACTACAACATGGACCAGGTGGTGGGTCAGGCGCTGGCCGCCTACAAGCGCATCGAGGAGGCGGAGCTCGGGCCGGCGGCGGGGGAGAGCGCCGAACACCACGAAAGCCTGGCAAGGCAGGCCCCATGAGAGACGTGATGGCCGAAGGCTCGCCCTTCCAGAGTTTCTTCATGGCCGGCTTCGAATGCTCCAGCCACAGACGCGCCGATGGCCGACGCCTGGATCTGCTCGCCAGCACCGGCCATGACCGCTGGGCCGCGGAAGACTATGGTGCGGTGGCCGCCCATGGCCTGCGCACCGTGCGCGATGGCGTCCGCTGGCACCGGGTGGAGGCCCAGGCCGGGCACCATGACTGGTCGAGTGTCCTGCCGCAGGTGCGAGCCGCGCGGGCGGCCGGCGTCCAGGTGATCTGGGACCTCTGCCACTATGGCTGGCCCGATCACCTGGATATCTGGCGGCCGGCCTTCGTCGATGCCTTCGCCCGTTATGCCGCCGCCTTTGCCCGCCTGTTGCGGGAGGAGGGAGAGACCCGTCCCTGCCTGGCGCCGATCAACGAGATCTCCTACTGGGCCTGGGCCGGCGGCGATCAGGGTCTGTTCAATCCCGGCGCTCGCGGCCGCGGTCAGGAGCTCAAGCATCAACTGGTGCGCGCCAGCATCGCCGCCATCGAGGCGATTCGAGCCGAGTTGCCCGCGGCGCGCTTCCTGGCCATCGATCCGCTGATCCATGTGGCCGCGCGCCGCCCCGAACAGCGCGAGGCCGCGGAGGGCTATCGCCAGGCCCAGTTCGAGGCCTGGGACCTGCTCAGCGGGCGCCAGTGGCCAGGGCTGGGCGGGCGCCCCGATTACCTGGACATCCTGGGTCTGAACTACTACTCCGACAACCAGTGGTATCTGGGCGGTGGCACCCTGGCGGCGGAGGATCCGGCCTATCGACCCTTGCAGGGCATGCTGGCCGAAGTCCACCAGCGCTATGGCCGGCCGTTGCTGATCGCCGAGACGGGGGCCGAAGGCCCGGCGCGCGCCGCCTGGCTGGAACACGTGGCCGATCAGGTCGGGCGGGCGCTGCGCCAGGGCGTGCCGGTGCAGGGCATCTGCCTGTATCCGGTACTCGACTATCCCGGCTGGGACGATGACCGCCTCTGTCCCACCGGGTTGTTCGGCGTGGCCGACGGGGCAGGGCACCGGGCGCTGCACGAGCCTCTGGCCGAGGTCCTGCAGCGTCAGCGCCAGCTACTGGCAGGCGGAGAGGGGCGATGAGCGCAGCTCGGCGCCGCGAGCGGCGGCGCGCCGAATGGCCCCTGCCGGAACGGGTCGGCGCCTTTCTCTGGCGCTATGTCCGCCTGCGCCCCTGGCACTTCGGCGGCCTGCTGTTGCTGGTGGTCGGCGCGGCGACCTGCGCGGTGGCGGTGCAATACGGCATGAAGCTGCTGGTCGATGCCATGGCCGACCCGGCTCGCCGGGCGGCGGTGTGGGGGCCCTTCTGGCTGTTCATCTCGCTGATCGTGCTGGAGAACCTGTTCTGGCGTAGCGGTGGCTGGCTGGGTTGCCGCACGGTGGTGGCCAGCTGCGCCGATCTGCGCGTCGATCTGTTCCGCTATCTCACCGGCCATCCGATGCACTACTTCTCCCAGCATTTCGCTGGGGCTCTGGGCAATCGCATCTCCGCCACGGGAGTGGCCGCGGGGGCCATCTACGGCGGCCTGGCCTGGAAGATCATGCCGCCCTGCGTCGACTTCATCGGCGCGGTGGTGGTGCTCTGCACCGTGGACATGCGCATGGCCGGGGCGCTGGTGGCCTTCGTGCTGATCGTGGCGCTGGTGATCACCGCCTTCGGCATTCGCGGGCGGGCGCGGCACCAGCGCTTCGCCGCTCAGTCGGCCCATGTCGGCGGCGAGCTGGTGGACCTGGTGCAGAACGTCTGGACCATCAAGGCCTTTTCCGCCCGAGAGCGCGAGGTGCAGCGACTGGCCCAGGCCATCGGCGTAGAGGCGCGTGCCCAGCGCAGCAGCTGGATGCATCTGGAGCAGGCCCGGGTACTCCACGACACCTGCCTGTCGCTGATGGCCGGCGGTATGCTGGCCTGGGCCATCGCACTGTGGAGCCGCGGCAGCATCACCGCCGGCGACGTGGTCATGGTCAGTGCCCTGACCTTTCGCATCCTGCACGGCTCCCGTGACCTGGCCCTGGCGCTGGTGGACACCACTCAGCAACTGGGCGCCATCGGCGAGACCCTGCGCATCCTTATCCAGCCCCACGGCCAGAGCGACGTCGAACGGCCCCTGACCCAGGCGCGCGGCGCCCTGAGCTTTACCGGCGTGCACTATCGCTATCCCGATGGTCGGCAGGTGTTCCAGAGTTTCGATCTGGAGGTGCCGGCCGGCCAGAAGATCGGGCTGGTGGGGCCGTCGGGCGCCGGCAAATCGACCCTGATCGGCCTGTTGCAGCGCCTCGACGATATCCAGCGGGGGAGGATCTGCATCGATGGCGAGGACATTCGCACGGTCAGTCAGGACAGCCTGCGCCAGCGCATCGCCGTGGTGCCCCAAGAGACCGCGCTGTTCAATCGCAGCATTCGCGAGAACATCCGCTATGGCCGGCCGGAAGCCAGCGACGCCGAGGTGGAGGCGGCGGCCCGTCACGCCTATTGCGACGACTTCATCCGCGAGTTGCCGCTGGGCTACGACACCCCGGTGGGCGAGCGCGGCGTGCTGCTTTCCGGTGGTCAGCGCCAGCGTCTGGGCATCGCCCGGGCCTTTCTCAAGGATGCGCCCATTCTCATCCTCGACGAAGCCACCTCGGCGCTGGACAGCCATTCCGAGACGGTCATCCAGCGGGCCCTGCTGGAGTTGATGGAAGGCCGCACCGTGGTGGCGGTGGCCCATCGGCTCTCCACCCTGACCGGCTTCGACCGCATCCTGGTGCTGGAGCAGGGCGTCATCGTCGAGGACGGCCCACCGCAGCGGCTGCGCGAGGGGGAGGGCAGTTTCGCTGCGCTCTGGGACCTGCAGGCAGCACCCTAGCGAACCTAAGTCCTTGTATGGCTTGCAACTTCGCCCCAACCGCGTAGAATGACGCACCTCACCTCAGGGTGAGGCGTTATGGTGGCTCTGTCGGTCCCCCCGCAACGATCAACCGTGAACCCGGTCAGGCCCGGAAGGGAGCAGCCGCAGCGGTGATGTCGTGTGCCGGGGTGTGGCTGGCGGGGCCACCTCCATTTCTGCCCCGCGCTTTTCCTCTTCCGCGTTTCCCTCCCCTTTTTCCGCCTCGTCTCCCAGCGCTCCGCGAACCACGCCACAGGGCTTTCGTGACGAAATGCACTGTTTTGGTTCATGGCTCTGTGCCATCATGCGCGCCGTACCCTCACCACTGGACAGATGTCCAAGGATCTCTTGTGAAGAACGGACTCGAATGCGCAGGACGCGCCCTGAGCAATGGCCTCCATCCCTATCGTGTCGACTGCCGACGTGGCACCGAGACGACGCTGGTCGCGCAGATCTACCACCCCAGCGAGCCCCTGCTGCTGATCAGGATCGACCTGACCAACGAAGAGGCGATCAATCCCTTCAAGATGAACGCCACCGTGACCCGCCTGCGCGGCCAGCTGGATGCCCTGGCAGCCTATGTCGCAAGCGTGGTCCTGGCCGATGGCGAAGACCGCTGCCAGCGTGCCTGAAACGGCTTTCTACCCGCCGTTTTCCCTCCTGATCGCTTGAAAATCCGCCAGGCTGCCTCCATCTAGGGAGGTAGCCACAGCCCACCCGACGTCGCCCCGATGCCACGCCGCGGGATGCATTCGCGGCCCCTCTTCGTTAGCATGGGCGCCCCCACGTCTTCTCCTGATCAGGTCTCGATGAGTTACCAGGTTCTTGCGCGCAAATGGCGCCCGCGGTCATTCCGCGAAATGGTCGGCCAGACCCATGTGCTCAAGGCGCTGATCAATGCGCTGGACAACGAGCGGCTGCACCACGCCTATCTGTTCACCGGTACCCGCGGGGTGGGCAAGACCACCATCGCGCGGATCCTGGCCAAGTGCCTGAATTGCGAGACCGGTATCAGCTCCACGCCCTGTGGCAGCTGCTCGGTGTGCCGCGAGATCGATGAAGGCCGCTTCGTCGACCTCATCGAAGTGGACGCCGCCAGCCGCACCAAGGTGGAAGACACCCGCGAGCTCCTGGAGAACGTGCAGTACGCGCCGTCCCGCGGTCGCTACAAGGTGTACCTCATCGACGAGGTGCACATGCTCTCCACCCACAGCTTCAATGCCCTGCTCAAGACGCTGGAAGAGCCACCGCCCCACGTCAAGTTCCTGCTCGCCACCACCGATCCGCAGAAGCTGCCGGTCACCATCCTCTCGCGCTGCCTGCAGTTCTCGCTGAAGAACATGCCGCCGGAGCGGGTCGTCTCCCACCTGCAGCAGGTGCTCGCCGCGGAAAGCATTCCCTTCGAGGACGATGCCCTCTGGCTGCTGGGGCGTTCGGCCGATGGCTCCATGCGCGATGCCATGAGCCTGACCGACCAGGCGATCGCCTTTGGCGAGGGCAAGGTGCTGGCGGCCGACGTGCGCGCCATGCTCGGTACCCTCGATCATGGCCAGGTCTACGATGTACTCCAGGCCTTGCTGGACGGTGACGGTCGCGCGGTGCTGGACGCGGTTCGCCATCTGGCCGAGCAGGGCCCCGACTGGGGCGGCGTGCTGGCCGAGCTGCTCAATGTGCTGCACCGTGTGGCCATCGCCCAGGTGCTGCCCGATGCCGTGGACAATGGCCAGGGTGATCGCGAGCGGGTGCTGAGCCTGGCGCAGACGCTGCCGGCGGAAGATGTCCAGTACTACTATCAGCTGGGTCTGGTCGGGCGGCGCGATCTGCCGCTGGCACCGGATCCGCGCCACGGCTTCGAGATGGTCCTGCTGCGCATGCTGGCCTTTCGGCCCGCCGGTGCGGTGGTGGCCGAGCGACCGGCACTAAAGACGACGGGAGCCAGCCCGGCCACGGCTGACTCCAACCCCCGTCCGGTGGCCGCGGCGGTTCCGGCAGCGGCTGCGCCTGTGCCTGCGCGCCCGTCGGCACCCGAGGCAGCACCTGCGCCGGTGCCGGCAACGCCTGTCTCCAGTAATACCACCCCTATAGAAGAGCCGGTGGATCTCCCCTGGGAGGATCCTGCGCCCGTGGCGGTCAAGGCGGTTCCGGCTCCGGCTGCAGCTCCGGCTCCGGCTCAAGCTCCGGTCGAAGCGTCTGGTGCGCCGGTCGCCCCCAGGGCGCTACCGACTCCCCAGGTCGAAGCGACTCCTGACGCTACGGTGATCGCCGAATTGCCCGCGGACACCTCCGGTGACGATCTGGACGGTGACGAAGAGCCGCCGCCGGCCGAGGATTACTACGAGGTAGGGCTGGACGACTACCTCGACAGCCTGGGTGAGCCGGCCGCCGAAGCGGTGGCCGCGGCGCCAGCGCCGGCGGTGCAACCGGCCACCGGTCTGGCAGCCGATTGGCAGACCCTGTTCCCCGACCTCAAGCTGGGCGGGTTGACCGCCAGCATCGCGGCCAACTGCACCCTGGTGGCGGTGGACGGCGATCGCTGGCACCTGCACCTGGATCCGGCGCAGAGCGCGCTGTTCAACGCCAACCAGCAGCGCCGGCTCAACGATGCGCTGAATCAGCAGCAGGGACGTCCCATCACGCTCGAGGTCACCATCCAGACCCCCGAGCAGGAGACGCCCGCCCAGGCCGCCGCCCGGCGCCGGGCGGAGCGTCAGCGGCAGGCGGAGCAGTCCATCCAGGACGATCCGTTGATCCGCCAGATGATGCAACAGTTCGCCGCCACGGTGCGCGCGGGTACCATCGAGCCGGTCGACACCCAAGCCTGACCGGTTTTCCATTCATAGTTCGAGGTAGCAGACATGATGAAAGGTGGCATGGCCGGCCTGATGAAGCAGGCCCAGCAGATGCAGGAAAAGATGCAGAAGATGCAGGAAGAGCTGGCGAACGCCGAAGTGACCGGTCAATCCGGCGCCGGCCTGGTCAGCGTCGTCATGACCGGCCGACACGACGTCAAGCGCGTCAGCCTGGACGACAGCCTGATGCAGGAGGACAAGGAAATCCTCGAAGACCTGATCGCCGCCGCGGTGAACGACGCCGTGCGCAAGATCGAGCAGAACAGCCAGGACAAGATGTCCGGCATGACCTCCGGGATGCAGCTGCCGCCCGGCTTCAAGATGCCTTTCTAGGTTGTTCCAGCTGCGGGTGTCCAGCGGGCACCCGTCTTTCCCGCCTTCCAGTACGGTAGTCCATGAGCTTCAGTCCCCTGATTCGCCAATTGATCGATGCGCTCCGGGTCCTGCCCGGTGTCGGCCAGAAGTCCGCCCAGCGCATGGCCCTGCAACTGCTCGAGCGCGAACGCCAGGGTGGCCAGCGCCTGGCCTCTGCCCTCAGCGCCGCCATGGAAGGGGTCGGCTACTGCCAGCGCTGCCGTACCCTCAGCGAAGACCAGATCTGCGGCTTTTGCGCCGACACCCGGCGTGACGACAGTCTGCTCTGCGTGGTGGAGGGCCCCATGGACGTCTTCGCCGTGGAGCAGACCGGCTATCGCGGGCGCTACTTCGTGCTCAAGGGGCACCTGTCGCCCATCGACGGCCTGGGTCCGGACGCCATCGGCGTACCCGAACTCGAGCGGCGCGTCAGCGAGGGCGGCTTCACCGAAATGATCATCGCCACCAACCCCACGGTGGAAGGCGAGGCGACCGCCTACTACATCGCCCAGCTGCTGGCGCCCAAGGGCCTGACCATCTCGCGTATCGCCCATGGCGTGCCCCTGGGTGGCGAACTGGACCTGGTCGATGGCGGCACCCTGACCCACGCCTTCGCCGGGCGCAAGCCGATCAGTCTCTAGCGCTCTACCTTGGCCGTCTGCGCACCTCGGACGCGGGACACGGCTGTATCTTGTGATCGAGAAGCATTATCATTATCGGAAATCAGCGGCTTCCGAGGATGGTGATGCAGACGCTCGAGTCCGACCGGTATGGACACATCCGGACCCTCTACCAGGATCATCACGGCTGGCTGCGCGAGCGGCTGCAGCGGCGACTGGGTTGCCTGGGGCAGGCGGCCGATCTGGCCCAGGACACCTTCGTGCGGCTGCTGGCCCGGGAAGGGGAACTGGAGCGCCTGCGCGAACCTCGCGCCTTTCTCGCGACCGTCGCCCAGGGCCTGCTGGCCAACCACTGGCGGCGCCAGGCCGTGGAGCGCGCCTATCTCGAGGTGCTCGCGGCCCGACCGCAGGCCGTGCAGCCCTCACCGGAAGCCCAGGCGCTGATCCTGGAAACCCTGACCGAACTCGATGCGCTGCTCGACCGCCTGCCTGCTCGGGTGCGCCAGGCCTTTCTGCTGGCGCAGCTGGAAGGCCTCACCTATGCCGTCATCGCCGAGCGCCTGGGCGTGTCGGAGCGGATGGTCAAGAAGTACATGGCCCAGGCCATGCTGCACTGCCTGGAACTGGTGTCTTGAGTGCGCTGACGCCTGGCGGCGGCGGACCTCTGGCAGAAGCGGCGGACTGGTTCGCCGAACTGGCTGCCGACGAGGTGGATCCGGCCACCGAGCGGGCCTGGGAGCGCTGGCTACAGGCGGATAGCCGCCACGCGGTGGCCTGGGCGCGAGTGGAGGAAATCAGTGCACGCTTCAGCGGTCTGCCGCCGTCCGGGCGCCTGGCCCTGGCCCTGGCGCGGCGCGAGTCCCTGGGCCGGCGGCGGGCGCTCAAGGTGCTGGGTCTGGCGGTGGGCGGACTGGCCCTGGGCTGGGCGCGGCCGGACGACTGGCGGTTGGGGGAGGGCGCCACCCTGAGCACGGCGGTCGGCGAGATCCGTGCCTTCGACCTGACCGCCGGGGTGCCCGTCTGGCTCAACACCGACAGTCAGCTGGCGCAGGAGGCCGCAGACCGCTGGCGGCTGCTGCGCGGCGAGGTGCTGCTGGAAGGCCGGAACGGGGCGGCGCCGCTGCGACTGGACACGGCGTTCGGTCAGGTAAGACCCGGTCCGGGCTGCTGCGCAGTGCGGTTGCGTGACGACGGGCTGGAGGTCGCGGCCTATGACGGCGCCCTGCAGCTGGCGCCACTCCAGGCCCGTGCTCAGGTCCTGACCCGGGGCCACCGGGCCCTCATGACCGCGTCCGCGGTGCGGCCACTGGGGCCGGTCGATCCGGGGCGGCAACTCTGGCGCCAGGGGCGGCTGGTGGTGGACGACTGGTCGCTGGCGGCGCTGGTGGCGGAGCTGGGGCGCTATCGCCCAGGCCTGCTGACCTGCACCGCCACGGTCGCGCAATTGCGGGTGGTGGGCAGCTATCCCCTGGCTGACACCGACCGCGCCCTGGCCGCACTGGCCGACAGCCTGCCGGTGCGGGTGGAGCGACGCCTGCCCTGGTGGGTGCAGATCGTACCCGCCTGAAAAAAAATTGCGGCGAGCGGTTCCCCTTTGGCGCGCTCGCGGGGCTTGGGGGAAACGATCTCCGCTTCGAGGCCCCTCATGCATCGCCAAACCCGTTTCACCCTGCATCCGCTGCGCCGCGCCCTGCGCGTCTTCGCCCTGGCCATGCCACTGGGCATCACCGGCCTGGCCACGTCCCAGGGCCTGGCCCAGGCGGTGCCCCTGGCGCAGGAATACCGCATCGAGGCGGGCAGTCTGGCCACGGTGGTGAGCACCTTCGCCGCCCAGAGCGGTGTACTGCTGTCGGCCCCCGCCCAGGGGCTGGAAGGTCGGCGCAGTCCGGGCCTGCAGGGTCGCTACACGCCGGCCGAGGGCTTCCAGCAGATCCTCCAGGGCAGTGGCCTGCAGGCGGTGCGCCAGGCGGATGACAGCTATCGCCTAGAGGCCATACCCGCGAGCGGTGTGACCTCCCTCAGCGAGACCACGGTGACCGGCTTCACCCTGGGCAATGCCCTGGGCGAGACCGATGGCTACCTGGCGACCCACAGCGACGTGGCCACCAAGACCAGCAAGGGATTGCTGGAAACCTCCCAGTCGGTCTCGGTGGTGACCCGCGAGCAGATCGATGACCAGGGCGCCAAGACCGTGCAGCAGGCCATGAGGTACACCCCGGGGATCTTCACCGGCCAGATCGGCGCCTCCAATCGCTACGACTACGTGGTGATGCGCGGCTTCGCCGACAACAGCGTCGACAACGTCTTTCTCGACGGCCTCAAGACCATGGGCGACAGCGGCACCTTCAGCTCGCTGCAGGTCGATCCCTATTTCCTCGAACGCATCGACGTGGTGAAGGGACCGGCCTCGGTGCTCTATGGCCGCAGCCTGCCGGGCGGCCTGGTGGCCCTGACCAGCAAGAAGCCGCTGTACCAGCCCTACCACCAGGTCCAGGCCACCCTGGGCAATCTCGGCCAGCGCGGCGCCGGTTTCGATTTCGGCGGACCGCTGGACGAGGAGGGGCATATCGCCTATCGCCTGGTGGGGCTGGCCCAGCACAGCGACACCCAGTTCGATCACGTGGAGGAAGAGCGCTATGCGCTGGCGCCCAGTCTGGCCATCGACCTGAGCGACGACACCACCCTGACCCTGCAGGCCTATCTGCAAAAGGATCCGGATGGCGGCTACCACAGTGGCGTCCCCGCCGAAGGCAGCCTCTATCGCCGCAATGGCCGCTACATCAGCAACCACTTCTTCGACGGCGAGCCCGATCACGACAAGTTCGAGCGGACCCAGCAGATGGTCGGCTATCAGTTCGAGCACAGCTTCAACGACGTCTGGAGCGCGCGGCAGAATTTCCGCTATGCCAAGTCGCGGGTCGAGCTGGAGCAGGTCTATGGCTACGGCTATGTCGGCAGCAGCGACCTGCTCAATCGCTACTACTCCGGCGGCCGCGAGAATCTGCACGCCTATACCCTGGACAACCTGGTGCAGGCGGACTTCGACTGGGCGGGCAGTCGCCATACCCTATTGGCTGGCCTGGACTACCAGCGCCGCTGGACCCACGTCGACTGGCCCAGTGGCACGGCAGATCCGCTGGACGCCTTCGAACCGAGCTACGGTGGCCAGGTGACCGTCTACCCGGGCAGCGAATATCGCCGCGAACTGGAGCAGACCGGCGTCTACCTGCAGGATCTGATCGAACTGGATCGCTGGCGTTTTTCGCTCGGCCTGCGCCAGGACTGGGTGGAGATCGGCATCGAGGATCACCAGGCGGGTACCCGCAGCAGCGCGCGCCGCGGCCAGGCCAGCGGGCGCGCCGGGGCGCTCTATCTGTTCGACAACGGCCTGGCGCCCTACCTGAGCTATTCCACCTCCTTCAATCCCAATGCCTACAACGATGCGGCGGGCAATCCGCTGGAGCCCACCGAGGGCAAGCAGTGGGAGCTGGGCCTGAAATACCAGCCGCCGGGCAGCGCCAGCTTCTACACCGCCTCGCTGTTCCACATCACCCAGGAAAACGTGGCGACCAAGCTGCCCCAGGAAGACTTCTATTCCTCGGTGGGCGAGATCCGCTCCCGGGGCCTGGAGCTGGAGGGCCATCTGCAACTGGCTGAGCGGCTCAAGCTGCTGGGCAGCTACACCTTCACCGACATCGAGTACACCCAGGCGCTGGACGGCACCCAGGGCAATACGCCGAATCAGGCGCCGCGGCACCAGGCGTCGCTGTGGGGGCAATACGAGCTGGCGGGACCCCTGGCGGGCTTCAGCGTCGGCGCCGGGGCCCGCTACGTGGGCACCAGCTGGGCGGACAAGGCCAATACGCGCAAGGTACCGGCCTACACCCTGGTGGACGCCATGCTCGCCTATGACTTCACCCGCCTGGGACTGCCGGGGCTCACGGCGTGGGTCAATGCCAACAACGTGCTGGGCAAGGACTATGTGGCGTCCTGCTACAGCCTAGACTTCTGCTACTTCGGCGAGGAGCGCAACGTGACCGCGACGGTCAGCTACAGCTTCTAGGGGCCAGGGGTCCTGCCGCTCAGGCAGGACCCCTGGCCTCAGCCTTCCAGCTGACCGCCGGCCAGGGCGCAGAGGCGGGCGGAATCGAGGATGCGCACCTCCTTGCCTTCGGCCGCCAGCACCCCGCTCTGCTGGAAGCGGGTGAAGACGCGCGACACGGTTTCCACCGCCAGGCCGAGGAAGTTGCCGATCTCGTTGCGCGACATGCTCAGGCGGAATTGCTGGGCGGAAAAACCGCGGGCATGGAAGCGCGCGGAAAGATTGACCAGGAAGGTGGCGATGCGCTCGTCGGCGCTCTTCTTCGACAAGAGCACCATCATCTGCTGGTCGTCGCGGATCTCCCGGCTCATCACCCGCAAGAGCTGGCGGCGTAGTTGCGGCAGCTGCTCGGAGAGTTCGTCCAGGCGCTCGAAGGGGATCTCGCAGACGGTGGTGGTCTCCAGCGCCCGGGCCGAGACCGGATAGCGCTCGGTGTCCATGCCCGACAGGCCGACCAGTTCGCTGGGCAGGTGGAAGCCGGTGATCTGCTCCTCGCCGGCATCGCTCAGGCTGCTGGTGCGTAGGGCGCCGGAGCGCACCGCATAGACCGAGCCGAAGGTATCGCCCTGCCGGAACAGGTGGTCACCCTTGGCCAGCGGCCGGCCGCGCTTGACGATCTGGTCGAGGGCGTCCAGGTCTTTCAGATCGAGCGACAGCGGCAGGCACAGCGAGGCGAGGCTGCAATCCTTGCAATGGGCCTGGGCGTTGCGCAGCTTGAGGGGCTCGGTCATGGGGGAGGGTCGCTTCTCGTCTGGTTCCAAAAGTCTAACTTTAGCAGTCGTGGCAGGCATGGGTCATATCACCCGGGAAAAGCGCTGATTGTCGTGGCCTGGCAGATAGCGGTCGAACAGCATGCACAGGGCGCGGATCAGCAGGCGGCCCGGCGCCAGCACCTGCAGGCCGCGCGCATCGAGGCGGATCAGGCCGTCGGCGGCCATGGCCTCGAGGTGCGGCCAGGCGTCGGCGAAGTACTGGCGGAAATCCAGCTCGCAGCTGCGCTCGATGGCGGCGAAATCCAGCTGGAAGTGGCAGATCAGCTGGGCGATCACCGCGCCGCGGATGCGGTCGTCCCGCGAACGGCGCAGGCCGCGGGCCACTGCCAGTTCGCCCTGACCCAGGCGTTCCTGGTAGCGGGCGAGATCGGGGGTGTTCTGGCAGAGCACCTCGCCGACCTGGCTGATGGCGGAGACGCCCAGGCCCAGCAGGTCGCAGTGGCCGTGGGTGGTGTAGCCCTGGAAATTGCGCTGCAAGGTGCCGTCTTCCTGGGCGATGGCCAGGTCGTCGTCGGGCAGAGCGAAGTGATCCATGCCGATGTAGCGATAACCCGCTGCCAGCAGCTGTTCCACGGTTCGCTGCAGCATCTCCAGCTTGGCCGCGGGGTCCGGCAGTTCGCTGGCTTCGATGCGCCGTTGCGGCGGAAAGCGCTGCGGCAGATGGGCGTAGTTGAACACCGACAGGCGATGCGGCTGCAATTCCAGCACCCGCTCCACGGTGTGGGCGAAGCTGGCCGGGGTCTGCCGCGGCAAGCCGTAGATGAGGTCCAGGTTGATGGAGCGATAGTCGAGGGCGCGAGCGGCCTCCACCAGGGTACGGGTGTCGTCGAAGGGCTGCAGGCGATTGATCGCCAGCTGCACCTGCAGGTCGAGGTCCTGGACGCCGAAGCTGACGCGGTTGAAACCCAGCTCGCGGAGCAGGCCCATGGTGCTCCAGTCGGCTTCGCGCGGATCGATCTCGATGGAGTAGTCGCCCCGGTCGCCCTCGGCCAGGGTGAAGTGCCGGCGCAGGTCGGCCATCAGCTCGCGCAGCTGCATGGGATTGAGAAAGGTCGGGGTGCCGCCGCCGAGGTGCAGCTGTTCCACCCGCTGCCCGCCGTCCAGGTGCCGGCTGGTGAGGGCCATCTCCTGACGCAGGGCCTGGAGGTAGGCGACGCTGCGGCTGCGGTCCTTGGTGATGACCTTGTTGCAGGCGCAGTAGTAGCAGATGTTGGCGCAGAAGGGCACGTGCAAGTAGAGCGACAGCGGGCGTCCGGCCTGGCGACTCAGGCGCAGGGCGCCGAGCAGGTCGAAGGGACCGATGCCGTCGTGGAATTGCACGGCCGTGGGGTAGGAGGTGTAGCGGGGGCCGGCGCGATCGTAGCGGGCGATGAGGTCGGCGTCCCAGACGAGGGCGGCTGTCATGCCGGGCTCCAATGGTTTCGAGGTGCCCAGTGTGAGGGGCGCGGCCTGCGCTTTATTGATCCAGATCAATGGATAGCCGGTTAAGCTTTGGCGTTTGGACGAGGAGTAGCCCATGGCAGACGAGTTGTACCTCGACAGCTTTCGCGAATGCCGACCCGCGGGTCCGCCGCTGGCGACCCTGTTGCTGGCCCATGGGGCGGGGGCAGGGATGGACAGCCCCTTCATGGAGCAGCTGGCCGAGGCATTGGCGCGGCGCGACATCCGCACCCTGAGATTCGACTTTCCCTACATGGCGCGGGCCCGCGCCGAAGGCCGGCGCCGCCCGCCGAATCCGGCGCCGGTCCTGCTGGAGCACTGGCGGGCCATTGTCGCCACCTGGCGCGCGGCAGAAAGCGGTCCGTTGTGGCTGGCGGGCAAGTCCATGGGCGGGCGGATGGCCAGTCTGCTGGCCGATGAACTGGGCGCGGCGGGCCTCGTCTGCCTGGGCTATCCCTTCCATCCGGCCGGCAAGCCCGAGCGGCTGCGTACCGAGCATCTGGCGACCCTGGCCACGCCGACGCTGATCGTCCAGGGCGAGCGGGATGCCTTGGGCACGCGGGAGGAGGTGGCCGGCTATGCCCTGGCGCCCACTATCGAGGTGCAGTGGGTCGCCACCGCCGACCATGATCTCAAGCCGCTCAAGAGCAGTGGCCTGAGCCAAGCCCAGGCGTTGGCGGAGACGGCGGGCTGGGTGGCGGACTTCGTGCGGGCGACGATTACGCGGTCGCTACCCTGATGGATCGGGTTGGTCGATTCCCGGCCACCCTGTTGCTAGGGCAACAGCTGGCAGGCAGCTGTAGCTCAGGCCACAGGTGGAATGAGCTTGCCTCTAATGCCAAGTTACTGATCTGAAAAGAGTTAAGGACTTGGTTCGGTTCTTGATTGAAGGCTCAGGGTCACTGTTTCGCTCGCCCTCGCGGCGAGCCCAACCCGGAGAACCCTTGCATGTCGCAGAACCCCGTCAAATTCGCCTATTGGGTCCCCAACGTCAGCGGCGGCCTGGTGGTCAGCACCATCGAGCAGCGCACCCACTGGGACATCGACTACAACCGCAAGCTGGCCCAGCTCGCCGAGCGGGCCGGTTTCGACTATGCCCTGACGCAGATCCGTTTCACCGCCGGCTACGGCGCCGAATACCAGCATGAATCGGTCGCCTTCAGCCATGCGCTGCTGGCCGCCACCGAGCGTCTCAAGGTGATCGCCGCCATCCTGCCCGGCCCCTGGAATCCGGCGCTGGCGGCCAAGCAGCTGGCGACCATCGACCAGCTCACCAATGGCCGGGTCGCCATCAACCTGGTGTCCGGCTGGTTCAAGGGCGAATTCCACGGCATCGGCGAGCCCTGGCTCGACCACGACGAGCGCTATCGGCGTTCCGAGGAATTCATCCGCGCCCTCAAGGGCATCTGGACCCAGGACAACTTCAGCTTCGCCGGCGACTTCTATCGCTTCCGCGACTACACCCTGAAACCCAAGCCGCTGCAGCAGCCGCATCCGGAGATCTTCCAGGGCGGCAGCTCCCGCGCGGCGCGGGACATGGCGGCGCGGGTCTCCGACTGGTACTTCACCAACGGCAACACCCCCGAGGGCATCCGCGCCCAGGTCGAGGACCTGCGCGCCAAGGCCGGGGCGAACGGTCACTCGATCAAGGTCGGCGTCAACGCCTTCGTCATCGCCCGGGACACCGAGGCCGAGGCCCGCGCGGTGCTCGACGAGATCATCGCCAAGGCCAACCCCGAGGCGGTCCAGGCCTTCGGCCACGAGGCACGCAATGCCGGCGCGGCCAGCCCGGAAGGCGAGGGCAACTGGGCCAAGTCCAGCTTCGAGGATCTGGTGCAGTACAACGACGGCTTCAAGACCAACCTGATCGGTACCCCCGAGCAGATCGCCGAGCGCATCGTCGCCCTCAAGGCGGTGGGCGTGGACCTGGTGCTGGCCGGCTTCCTGCACTTCCAGGAGGAAGTGGAGTACTTCGGCCGGCGGGTGCTGCCGCTGGTGCGCGAACTCGAAGCCCGGCTCGCGGCCCAGGCGGCCTAGGATAGGGCTCACCCGGAACGCAGGTGCGTTGGCGCAGCATGACCCGGGTGAGCTGAGGCCAGGCGGCGAAAACGGCCAGGTACAGCTTCAGTGCGAGACCCAAGGCCGGAAGCCTTTCCCAGGGTGAGCTAGGCTCAGGTAATAGCCAGGGAGCCGACGTCATGAACAAGACTTCCTACAACGCCATCGCCGACACCTTCCGCCAAGTCCGCGTCAGCCTCAGGGACGACGAGCGTCGCTATCTGGATGTGCTCCTAGAGAAGCTCGAACCCGGCGCCACCCTGCTGGATCTGGGCTGCGGCACCGGCACCCCGGTCGCCGCCGCCATCCTCGCCCAAGGGCATCGTGTGCTCGGTGTTGACCAGGCGGCCGCCATGCTGGCCCATGCGCGGCGGGAATTTCCCAAGCAGCGCTGGATCGAAGCGCGGCTGGAAAACTACGCCTGCGCCGAACCCTACCAGGGAGCGCTGCTGTGGGATTCGCTGTTCCATCTGGAGCGGCGCTGGCACGCGACCCTTCTGGCGCGGGTGGTTGCCGGGCTCCCACAAGGGGGGCGGCTGATGCTGACAGCGGGCGGCTCAGCTAACGAGGCCTTCGTCGATACCATGTTCGACCAGCCGTTCTTCTACGACTCCCATCCGCCCGAGGTGCTGCGAGGGCTCCTGCAGGACTTGGGCGTGCGCATCCTCGTCGACGAAATGCTCGAGCCACCCGACGGTGGTCGGAACAAGGGGCGCTGCGCCTTCGTCGTCGAAAAGGTCTGAGCTCATCCTGCTCTCCGTGATTGGGAGTGCCTTTCAACCTGGCAGGTAGCGGATGCCAACGGCCTGATCCGGATTCTCGAGCCGCCGTGACTAAGGAGAGGGTTGTTGCTTTCACCGAAGAAAGGTGTGCAAAGCCGACGTACAGGAACCACTATGCAACTGCCTTAATTCCGGCAAGAGGCAATCTTTGGTCCGGCAGACGTTTCCCTCTCAAGGAGCTGACATGACCCCATCCGCTGCGGTAATGGCCGAACTCGCCCCTCAGGGGGTACTGCGTACAGCGATCAACTATGGCAATCCGGTGCTGGCCCAGCGCGGTGCCGACGGCGCGCCAACCGGTGTTTCGGTAGCCCTGGCCCGGGCCTTGACCGAGCAATTGGGCGTGCCGGTGCACTTCACCCCCTACGACGCCGCCGGCAAGGTCTTCGCGGCCCTGGACGAAAACGCCTGGGACCTGGCCTTTCTCGCCATAGAGCCGGTGCGGGCGGCGCAGATCGCCTTCAGCGAACCCTATGTCATCATCGAGGGCACCTATCTGTTGCGCGACGATGATCCCGCTCTTGGTGTTGCGGATCTGGATCAGGCCGACCGCCGTATCGCCGTGGGGCAGGGCGCTGCCTATGACCTCTATCTCAGCCGCACCCTGACCCAGGCGGAGCTGGTACGGGCGCCAACGTCGGTAGCGGCCATCGACTGGTTCGTCGGCCAGCGCCTGGATGCCGCCGCCGGCGTGCGCCAACCGCTGGAGGCCTATGCCGCGGCCCACTCGGGCTATCGGGTGCTGGCCGACAGCTTCACCGAGATTCGTCAGGCCATGGCCGTCCCCAGGGGGCGTGACGCTGCGGCAGCCTTCGTGCAGGGCTTTCTCGATGAGCAACTGCGCAATGGCCTGGTCGCCCGCGAGCTCGCTGCCAGCGGCCAGGGCGCGGTTCGGATCGGCAGACCGTCGACCGACGTCTGAGGCACTCGCTCCGACGGTGGGGTCGGGCGAGTGGAAAAGGAATCGACCCGCGACGGAGATTTGTCGGTTAGATGACAGCTTGGGTCGCTATTCTTGGCGTTCCAGCGGCGGCTGGATGAAATCATCGCCGCACCCCGCTGCCAAACGCCTATCCCAGCCCCTTCGTTCTGAGGTCGCCCTTGTTCGCTACACTGTCCGATCCCGCCTTTCTTACCAGTCTCCTGCAGATCGTCATCATCGACATCCTCCTCGGCGGCGACAACGCCGTGGTGATTGCCCTAGCCTGTCGCCGGCTGCCTGACGCGCAGCGCCGCAAGGCCATTCTCGGCGGTGTTGCCGGTGCCGTGATCCTGCGCATCCTGCTGCTGTTCGTCGCCAGCTATGTGCTGGGTTGGCCGCTGCTCAAGGTGGTGGGTGGCGTCCTGCTGCTGTGGATCGGCATCAAGCTGCTGGTGCCCGAAGACGAAGAGGCCGACGTCAAGGCCGGTACCACCCTGGGCCAGGCGATCTGGATCATCATGGTGGCCGACGTGGTGATGAGCCTGGACAACGTCATCGCCGTGGCCGGCGCCGCCCAGGGGCACCTGGGCCTGGCCGTCGCCGGGGTGCTCATCAGCATCCCCATCATCATCTTTGGCAGCCAGCTCATCCTGAAGCTCATGGAAAAGTTTCGCTGGCTGGTGGTGGCAGGCGCGGCCCTGCTGGGCTGGATCGCCGGCAAGCTGATCGCCAGCGACGAGCTTCTCCAGGCGTGGTTGGCATTCGCCGACCTGCATTGGGTGCCCTATGTGGCCGGAGCCGTTGGAGCGCTGGTCGTCCTCGCGGTAGGTCATCTGCTTGCGCGACGAGCCGTGACCCCCTGAATCCTACTACGGTAGAGCCGCAGACTTGCGGCTCTTACGGCGCTACCTCACGACGTTTCGAACAGGTTGGGTTGAGACGGTTCTATCGTCGAAGCCGATGACGTCCGCGGCGCTGGCCTGCTAGGTATGGATGGATCGCGGCCATGGGCCGCTCCTACGGAAGCTCTGCAGTAAGCCCAGGCAATTCGCTACACAGCAAAACGCCCGGCAGCCAGGCTGCCGGGCGTCCGTTGTCGCCGGCTCAAGCCGCCGGCTTGTCCAGGAACTCCCGCAGCACGTAGTGCAGGATGCCGCCGGCCTTGAAGTAGCTCACCTCGTTGAGCGTGTCGATGCGGCAGAGCACTTCCACGCTTTCGCGGCTGCCGTCCTCGCGGGTGACTTCCAGGGTCAGCGGCATGCGCGGACGCAATTCGACGCCGTCGATGCCCAGCACGGCGATCTTCTCCTTGCCGGTCAGCCCCAGGGACTTGCGATCCACGCCGTCCTTGAACTGCAACGGCAGCACGCCCATGCCCACCAAGTTGGATCTGTGGATACGCTCGAAGCTCTCGGCGACCACGGCTTTCACGCCCAGCAGGTTGGTGCCCTTGGCCGCCCAGTCACGGGAGGACCCGGTGCCGTATTCCTTGCCGGCGATGATCACCAGCGGGGTGTTTTCCAGCTCGTACTTCATGGCCGCGTCGTAGATCGACAGCTTTTCACCGGAGGGGACATGGAAGGTATTGCCGCCTTCCTCGCCACCGAGCATCTCGTTCTTGATGCGGATGTTGGCGAAGGTGCCTCTCATCATGACTTCGTGATTGCCGCGGCGGGAGCCATAGGAGTTGAAGTCGGCGTAGTCCACGCCATGCTCGGCCAGATAGCGGCCGGCGGGGCTGTCCTTCTTGATGTTGCCGGCGGGGGAGATGTGGTCGGTGGTGACCGAATCGCCCAGCAGCGCCAGGATGCGGGCGTCGTGGATATCGGCGATGCGGGGCGGATCGCCGGCGATGCCCTCGAAGAACGGCGGATTCTGGATGTAGGTGGAGTCGGCGTCCCAGACGTAGGTCTCGGCGTCCGGCACCTGGATGGCCTGCCACTTCTCGTCGCCGTCGAACACGGCGCCGTATTGCTTGTGGAACATGGCGGTGTCGAGCTTCTGCACGGCGTCGGCCACTTCCTGCTGGGTGGGCCAGACGTCCTTCAGATAGACCGGCTGACCATCGCTGCCGGTGCCCAGCGGCTCCTGGGTCAGGTCGACCTTCACGCTGCCGGCCAGGGCATAGGCCACCACCAGCGGCGGCGACGCCAGCCAGTTGGTACGGACCAGGGGATGCACCCGGCCTTCGAAGTTGCGGTTGCCGGACAGCACCGAGGCTACGGTGAGGTCGGCGTCCTGAATGGCTTTCTCGATCGGATCGAGCAGCGGACCGGAGTTGCCGATGCAGGTGGTGCAGCCGTAGCCGACCAGGTCGAAGCCGAGGTCGTTGAGATAGGGCGTGAGGCCGGCAGCGTTGTAGTAGTCGGTCACCACCTTGGAGCCCGGGGCGAGGGACGACTTGACCCAGGGCTTGCGCATCAGCCCTTTCTCGGCGGCCTTCTTCGCCAGCAGACCGGCAGCCATCATAACGTTGGGGTTGGAAGTGTTGGTGCAGGAGGTGATGGCGGCGATGACCACGGCGCCGTCCTCCAGCTGGAAGGTCTGGCCATCGAGCTGGACCTCGACGCTGCTGCCGACCTTGGCGGCCTCGGCCTTTTTCGGTGCCAGGGCGGTGAAGTCGCCAAAGGTCTTGGCCACCTCGCCGAGCAGCACGCGATCCTGGGGCCGCTTGGGACCGGCCAGGCTGGACTGGACTTCGCCCATGTCCAGTTCCAGCACATCGGTGAATACCGGCTCGTCGCCTGGATTGCGCCACAGGCCCTGGGCCTGGGTGTAGGCCTCCACCAGCTGCACGGTTTCCTCGGGGCGACCGGACAGGCGCAGATAGTCCAGGGTGATCTGGTCGACTGGGAAGAAGCCGCAGGTGGCGCCGTATTCCGGGGCCATGTTGCCGATGGTGGCGCGATCGGCCAGGGGCAGGGTAGCCAGGCCATCGCCGAAGAACTCGACGAATTTGCCCACGACGCCCTTCTTGCGCAGCATCTGGGTCACGGTCAGTACCAGGTCGGTGGCGGTGATGCCCTCGCGCAGCTTGCCGGTCAGCTTGAAGCCCACCACCTCGGGGATCAGCATGGACACCGGCTGGCCGAGCATGGCCGCCTCGGCCTCGATGCCGCCCACGCCCCAGCCCAGCACGCCCAGGCCATTGATCATGGTGGTGTGGGAGTCGGTACCCACCAGGGTGTCGGGGAAGGCATAGGTGCGGCCGTCTTCGTCCTTGGTCCAGACGCTGCGGCCCAGGTATTCCAGGTTGACCTGGTGGCAGATGCCGGTGCCCGGTGGCACCACGCGGAAGTTGTCGAAGGCGTTCTGGCCCCAGCGCAGGAAGGCGTAGCGCTCGCCATTGCGCTCCATCTCGATCTCGACGTTCTCGTGATAGGCGTTCTCGCTGGCGTAGCGGTCCACCATCACCGAGTGGTCGATCACCAGGTCGACGGGGGAGAGCGGATTGATCCGCTGCGGATCGCCGCCGGCCTTGGCCACGGCTTCGCGCATGGCAGCCAGGTCGACCACCGCAGGTACGCCGGTGAAATCCTGCATCAGTACACGGGCGGGGCGGTACTGGATCTCGCGGTCGGCGGAGCGGGTCTTGGTCCAGTCGGCCAGGGCCTGGAGGTCTTCGCCGGTGACGGTCTGGTTGTCTTCCCAGCGCAGCAGGTTCTCCAGCAGCACCTTGAGCGACTTGGGCAACTGGTCGAGATTGCCCAGGGTCTTGGCCGCATCGGGCAGGCTGTAGTAGTGATAGGTGCGCTCGCCGACCTGCAGGGTCTTGAGGCTGTTGAGGCTGTCCAGGGCTGGCATCAGGGGTCTCCTAATCGACGTTTCGACGGTTGCCCGCTGGCCGTTCGGGCCTCGAAAGGTGAAAGAGAGCCGAACTAGCGCTGGGCGGACTGATTTTTCTAGGTGTAGTACTGGACCGATAGGCGCCGCCGGCGTTCCCCAGTGGGCGCGCTGGGGTATAGTGCGCGCCCTGCGTGACCCCTTGAGGAAGCCCTGTCGTGAATACCCTGTTGCTGCTGTGCCGTACCGGATTCGAAGGCGAGGTCTGCGCCGAGCTCGGCGAACGGGCGGCGCTGCTCGGCGTGGCCGGCTACGCCAAGGGCAAGCCGGGCGCGGCCTATGCCGAATTCGTCTGCGGCGACGCGGCGGACGCGGCGCGGCTGATGCAGCAGCTCAGCTTCGCCGAGCTGATCTTTCCCCGCCAGTGGTCGCGCGGCGCCTTTCTCAGCCTGCCCGAGCAGGATCGCATCGGTCCGCTGCTCGAGTTGCTGGCGGACTATCCCGTCTGCGGCAGCTTGGCCCTGGAGATGCCCGACACCAACGACGGCAAGGCGCTCTCCACCTTCTGCAAGAAGTTCGAACGCCCCCTGACCCTGGCCCTGCGCAAGGCCGGCCGCCTGGTGGACGATGCCCGGGCGCCACGCCTGCAGCTGACCTTTCTCAGCGGGCGCGAGGTCTTCGTCGGCCTGGTCGAGCCGGACAACGCCGCGCTCTGGCCCATGGGCATCCCGCGGCTGAGATTCCCGCGCGAGGCCCCCAGTCGCTCGACCCTCAAGCTGGAAGAGGCCTGGCACCACTTCATCCCCCGTGCCGACTGGGAAACGCGGCTGTCGTCCGAGATGCGCGCCGTGGATCTGGGCGCCGCCCCGGGCGGCTGGACCTGGCAGCTGGTGGCTCGCGAGATGCTGGTGACGGCGGTGGACAACGGCCCCATGAACGAGGCGCTGATGGACAGCGGCCTCGTGGAGCACCTGCAGGTCGACGGCTACGCCTTCGTGCCCAAGCACCCGGTCGACTGGATGGTCTGCGATATCGTCGAGAAACCGGCGCGTACCGCCGCGCTGATCGAGCGCTGGATCGGCGAGGGCCATTGCCGCGAGGCGGTGGTCAATCTCAAGCTGCCGATGAAGCAGCGTTATCGCGAAGTGGCCGGCATCCTCGAGCGCCTGCACGCGCATTTCGCCGGTCGCGGCCAGCGCGTCACCATCGGCTGCAAGCAGCTCTATCACGATCGCGAGGAAGTGACCTGTCATTTGCGCCGGCTGGATCGGAAACCCTAGGCCGCCGTCAGGCTCTGAATGCAGATCGCTGTAACCGTTCTATCCCTGGAGACCCCATGACCCTCGAAGCCGATGCCACCCTCGACGCCAGCGGGCTGAACTGCCCGGAGCCGGTGATGATGTTGCACAACAAGGTGCGCGACATCGCCCCCGGCGCCCTGCTCAAGGTCATCGCCACCGACCCCTCCACCCAGCGCGACATCCCCAAGTTCTGCGTCTTCCTCGGCCATGAACTGGTGGAAAAGAGCGAAGGGGAAGGGCGTTATCTGTACTGGATTCGCAAGAAGGAGGAGTGAGGCCAGGCACCGCTCCTACACAGGGAGTCAGCCGTAGATTGGGTTGAGACGGCTCCCTCGTCGAAGCCCAACAGGCCGATGCCAAGCAAGCCGTAACGTGGAAAACCGCGCAGCGTTTTCCACTGTATGCCCCGAACCGGTGGACAAGGCTGCACCCTTGTCCACCTTACGCTCAGTGACCAGCGACACCTCTGACCACGCCCGTCAGGTGCTCCCCCAGCCGCCGATGCTGGTCCGCCTCGAAATGCACGCCGTCCACCGGGCTCACCCGGATGAGTTCTCCGGCGTCGACGAAGGTCGCGCCCTGGGCTTCGGCCACCTGGCGATACCGTGCGGCCAGCTCGCGAGACTTGGCCGCACCGTCGGCGAAGATCTCGCCAAGGAAGCCCACTTCCTCGATGGGCGCCGGGGCCATCACGATGAGCCTGGGCTGGGCACCGCCCGGACCGGCGCTGCAGCGCCTGATCTCTTCCAACAGTACCTGCAAGGCGCTGGCAATGTCCGCCGGCGTCACCGACAGCCGCGCCTTGAGGTCGTTGGTGCCCAGCATCAGCAGCAGGACGTCCACCGGCAGCTGGCTCTCCAGGCAGGGCCTGAGATAGGTGAGGCCGTTCTTGTGGTGGCCGTCGATGGGGTCGTCGTGCACCGTGGTGCGAGCGGGCAGGCCTTCCTCGATCACCCGCCAGTCGGCGCCCAACCCGCGGGCCAGGACGCCGGTCCAGCGCTCGTCCCAGCTGAAGCGTTCGAGCACGCCGGGCTGGGTCAGGGGGCGGGTGCCGTGGGTGTTGGAGTCGCCATAGCAGAGCAGGGTACGCAGGGGCATGGGAAAGCCTCGTTGGGACAGGTCACCCCACCCTAGAGGCTATTTCTGCAGGTCGCGAGGGCCGGTGGTCGTGCCAGCGCAGCCGGGTCAGCCCTCGGTCGGCGCCTGCTCGCCCCGCGTCGCCTGCTCCAGCGGCGAGCCGCCGACTTCGTAGCGCACGTTCATGCGTGGCGAGGCCAGTTCGATACCGGCTTCGTCGAGGTAGCGCTTGAGCCTGAGGTTGAAGGCCCGCGAGACGTCCCACTGCTTGATCGGCGCGGTCTTGAAGCGGAATCTCAGGATCGCCATGCCCGAATCGAAGCTCTCCACCCCTTGCAGTTCCAGCGGCGACCAGATGTCCCGCCCCATCAGTGGATCCTGGCGCAACGAGCGACCGACCTCCTGAACCATCTCGATGGCCTTGTCCACCGACAGCGCCTGGGGAATCGGCAGGCGGAAGATGGCGTAGCCGAACTGGCGCGAGTAGTTCTGGATGCTCTTGATCTCGCTGAAGGGGATGGTGTGGACGATGCCGTCGATGTCCCGCAGCCGCACGGTGCGGATGGTCAGGCCTTCGACGGTACCCAGGTGGTTGCCGACGTCGACGTAGTCGCCAATCGCCAGGGAGTCCTCGATGATGATGAACAACCCGGTGATGAGATCGGCCACCAGACTTTGGGCGCCAAAGCCGACCGCCAGGCCGATGACGCCGGCACCGGCCAGCAGCGGGGTGACGTTCACGCCCATGTTGGCCAGGGCGACGATCAGGGCGATGACGAAGATGGTCAGGAACAGCACGTTGCGGATCAGCGGCAACATGGTCTGGGCACGGGCGTTGTTGGGGCTGACGCGGTGCAGGTTGAGGCCGCGGTGGATGGCGGTGTCGGCGAGGATCCACACCAGCCAGGCCAGCAGCAGGGTACCGCCCAGGCCAAAGAACTTGCTGGCCACCACATGGCCATCGCCCTGGCTGAATCTGAGCAGCGAGAGATTCCAGGCGCGCAGCGCCAACTCGATGCCCACCAGCCAGATGGCGATGCCCAGCACCAGCACGAAGAAGGCGCGCAGCCGTTCGGCATAGGCCTCCTGGATTCGGCCGTGATGGCGCCGGTGCAGCAGTCGCGCCCGCACCAGGGCGTTGAGGCCCAGGGCGGCGCCCATGGTCACGGCGAACAGTAGCGCCCGGCGCAGGGCGTCGCTGGTATCGCCGGCGGAGACGAAGGTGGCGACCACCGAGACCGCCACCAGGATCAGCAGCGGCAGGTGCCAGAGCCGGGCGATCAGGTGGCGTACGCCCTGCAGACCGTGCAGCGCCTGGCGCTTGGCCAGCGGCTGGTTGCGGATCAGGTGGGCGATGGGCCGGCGGAATCTCAGGGCGAACTGGGCGGTGAGCAGCGCCGCGCAGATGTTGGCCCCGATGGCGATGACGGCGGCCAGGTGTGGCCCCAGGGTCTCGGCCAGGTGCGGATCGCTGGCGGCGCCGCCCAGGGCGGCCAGGCTGCCGATGATCCACAGCGGGCGGAAGGCGCGTCGGCGCAGGATCAGCAGGGCGCGACTGCGATGGGCGCCGCTGGGCAGTGAGCAGATCACTACCACGGTAGCGGCGAACAGCGGGCCGGTGACCGCGGCATAGGCCAGGGCGACGGCCACCGTCTTGCCCAGCGAATCCGGCAGCCACAGCGACACCACCAGGGTCAGGATGAAGGCCAGCAGCCAGGGCGCCAGCTTGCGCAGGGCGAAACGGAGCAGGTCGAGGGTGCGCGGCCTGAGCGGCAATTCCTCGGACAGTCCGAATCTCACCCGCAGGCGATGGCTGATGGTCTTCAGGCCCAGGGCGCAACCGGCCCAGAAGGCCAGGGTGACGACGAAGCCGGAGAGCAGGTTGAGGCGTTGCTCGGGCGCTGGCGCCAGGGCGGCCAGCTCGGCGCCGGCCTGGTCCAGCTGGTATTGCCAGCGTTCGCGCAGGTTGTCGCGCTGCAGCTGCTGCTCTACCACCGTCAGAGTATCGGTGATCAGCCCGATCACGCCCTGGGAGGCGCTGGGCTCGGCCTTGTTCTGCGCTGCTTGCAGCTTCTTGAGATCCGCCAGCAGGCGATTGCGCTGTTGATCGCTCTCCAGGGTCTTGATGACCTGGTCCAGGGACTGGCCGAATTGCGGGTCGACCTGGTCCTTCTGGGCGCCCGGCAGTCCGGGCAGGGCGGCCTGAACCGGGCCGATGAGCAGAAAGCAGAGACAGAGAAGTTGTAGCAGGCGAAAGATCATCGAAGCCGCACGCTCGCGAAAGAGGGAAACGCCCGTCCCGGTCGGCAGGACAGCCGGCCGGGGCGAGGGCGCCAGTGTAGCAAGGGCAGCGCGCTAGGCGCTGTGGATGCGTCGACGGGCGCTGCGGGCCAGCCGCACCGACAGCAGGATGGCCGCGCAGGTCAGGCCCAGCACCAGCCCCTGCCACAGGCCGGCGGGACCCCGCGGGGCACCGAACCAGTCGCTCAGGCCCAGCGCCCAGCCCACCGGCAGGCCCACGCCCCAGTAGGCCAGCAGGGTGATGATCATGGTCGCGCGGGTGTCCTGGTAACCACGCAAGGCGCCGGCGGCGGTCACCTGGATGGCATCGGAGAACTGGAAGATGCCGGCGAACACCAGCAGCGAGGCCGCCAGCTGGATCACCGCCAGGTCCTGGGAATAGAGCCCGGCGATCGCCGTGCGCGCGGTCAGCATCAGGGTGCAGGAAACGCAGGCGCAGAGCAGCCCGGCGGCCATGCCGACCCCGGCGGAAAAGCGCGCCTCGCGCGGCTCGCCGCGCCCCAGTGCCTGACCGACCCGCACCGTCACCGCCATGCCCAGCGCCAGGGGCACCATGAACACCAGCCCGGAGAAGTTGAGCGCCACCTGGTGCCCGGCGACCACGGTCGGACCCAGTTCGCCGATCAGCAGGGCCACCACGGAAAAGATGCTGGATTCGGCGAAAATCGCGATGCCGATGGGCACGCCGATGGCCAGCAGGGCGCGCAGCGTCGGCCCATGGGGCCGCTCGAAGCGGGCGAAAAGGGCGCAGGGGCGATAGCGCTCGGTGCGGATGATCGCCAGCATGGCCAGCAGCATCGCCCACATCACCGTACCGGAGGCGAAGCCGCAGCCGGCGCCGCCCAGCGCCGGCATGCCGAGGTGGCCGTAGATGAAGATCCAGTTCAGCGGCACGTTCAGCGCCAGGCCGGCGAGCCCTACCAGCATGGCCGGGCGGGTACGCCCGAGGCCGTCGCTGAAGCAGCGCAGCACATAGTAGAAGGCCGTGGCGGGCAGGCCCATGGCGATGCCCTTGAGATAGAGCAGGGTCGGCCCGATCAACTGGGCGTCGACATGCATGGCCACCAGCAGCGGGCGGGCGTTGAGCAGCAGCAGGCTGGCGATGAGGCCACAACCCAGGGCCAGCCACAGCGCCTGGCGCACCAGCGGACCGATCTCCTGGCTGCGGCCGCCGCCGTGGCGCTCGGCCACCTTGGGCGTGGTCGCCAGCAGGATGCCGGTCATCAGCAGGAACACCGGAATCCATACGGAGTTGCCCAGGGCGACGGCAGCGAGGTCGAGCGGGCCGACCCGGCCGGCCATGACGGCGTCGACGAAGCCCATGGCCGAATGGGAGAGCTGGGCGATGACGATGGGCGCGGCCAGGGAGAGCAGGGCGCCGAATTCACGTCTGATGCGGGGCAGGGAGGAGGTCACTTGATCGTTCGGTCAGCTTCGGGGCCGATAGTCTAGTCCTCATGGCCCGGGTGGCAACCCTCGCGGCGACCGTTGCCTGCCGCCGACGGCCTGCTAAAGTGCCGGTCCCCGCCCTTGCGAGTGCCCAGGCATGCACATTCTCGCCGACGAAAACATTCCGCTGCTGGACGCCTTCTTCGGTCCCCACGCCACCCTCGAGCGCCTGCCCGGCCGCGCCTTTGATCGCGCCGCCGTAGGTCGCGCCGATGCGCTGCTGGTGCGCTCCATCACCCGTGTCGACGCGGCGCTGCTGGACGGGTCCAGGGTCGGCTTCGTCGGCACCTGCACCATAGGCACCGATCACCTGGACCTGGGCTATCTCGACCAGGCCGGCATCCGCTGGAGCAATGCGCCAGGCTGCAACGCCCGTGGCGTGGTGGACTGGGTGCTCGGCGCCCTGCTGGCGCTGGCCGACGGTGCGGGGGCGGACCTCGCCCAGCGCACCTATGGCATCGTCGGCGCCGGTCAGGTCGGTGGCCGCCTGGCCGAGGTGCTGCGCGGACTGGGCTGGACGGTGCTGGTCTGCGATCCGCCCCGCCAGGCCGCGGAGGGGGGTGACTTCCACAGTCTCGACGAATTGCTCGAGCGCTGCGACGTGCTCTGTCTGCATACCCCGCTGATCCGGGACGGCGAGCAGCGCACCCTGCACCTGTTCGATGCCGCCCGCCTGGCCAGCCTGCGCCCGGGGACCTGGCTGCTCAATGCCTGCCGCGGCGAGGTGGTCGATAACGCCGCGCTGCGGTCGCATCTGGCCGGTGGCGCCGAGCTCAGGGTGGCGCTGGATGTATGGGAAGGCGAGCCGAGCATCGATCCTGAACTGGCCCGCCTGTGCCAGTTGGTGACGCCCCATATCGCCGGGCACAGCCTGGAAGGCAAGTGGCGCGGCACGGCGCAAATCTACGAGGCCTTCTGCGCCTGGAGCGGGGAGACACCGCGGCTGAGTCTGGATGATCTGCTGCCGCCCCAGCAGCTGGAGCGCCTGGTGTTCAGCGGGGATACGCCCGAGGCGACTGCGTTCAGGCGGGTCTGCCGCGCGGTCTATGATCCGCGTGACGACGATGCGGCGCTACGCGCGACCTTCGGCTTGCCGGCCGTGGCGCGCGCCCAGGCGTTCGACGCCCTGCGCAAGGGCTATCCCATGCGTCGGGAGATTCCGGGGCTGATGCTCGATGGGGCGGGCGTGGCTCGGCTGGCGAGGGCCCTGGGCTGCAGCTGGCGACATGGCGACGGCTCCGAAAGCGGCGGTGTCGCTTAGGACCGAGGCGAGGCGCAAGCGTTCAGGCGGGGTAGCGGCCTCCCGCCAGCAGGCCCGGACGGCCGAATGACGGGAGCCTGAGGCGCGGGAGCCGCACGGCTCCCCCGGACTTAGTGGTATTCGCAGAGGTAGGCGGTGTCTTCCGCGACCTTGATCTGGAACTTGGCATTGGCCGGCACGGTGAACTGGCTGCCTGAGGCGAAGGTTTCCCAGGTCTCGCTGCCCGGCAGCTTGACGGTCAGGGCGCCGGCCACCACGTGCATGACTTCCAGCTGGCTGGTGCCGAATTCATATTCGCCGGGGGCCATGACGCCCAGGGTGGCGGGCTTGGACTTGAGGCTGAAGGCGATGGATTTGACGGTGCCGTCGAAGTATTCGTTGACCTTGAACATCGGATTTCCTTGTGCGAAAGCGGTTGGGACCGTCGGCGAGTATGCCCAAGGCCGAGGCCCACTGTCACCGCTCCAGACAAGGCTAGCGCGCGAAGGCCGGCAGGCTGGCGGGCAACAGCTTGGCGGTGTTGCGGGCGTCGGTCTCGGCGCGGTGCAGCACCCCGGTAAAGGCCAGTCCCGCCGATTCCAGGGCGGCGGTGAGTCCCAACGGGCGCGCCAGGCCACGGGCCTTGGCGAAGGCCTGCTTGAGATTGCGATGCGGCACCCGGGCCAGGTGGGTATGCAGGTCGTGTTCGCGCCAGGCGCGTTCCAGCAGGCGGCGGTCGAAATCGCCCCAACTGCACCAGCCGGCGAGGGTGGTCTCATAGGCGCCTAGCCAGGCCTCGAACGCCGGCCAGGTGCTCTCCAGTGGCTCGGCGCCATCGACGTCGGCCTGGCTGATATGGGTGAGGTCGCGGCAGAAGGGCGTCAGCAGCGGCAGCCGCCGGGGCTGGACGAAGCTCTGATAGCGACCGAGCTCCTGGCCTTCGGCGTCCACCATCACCGCACCGATCTCGATGATTTCCATCAACTCCAGGGGCCAGCCGCCTTCGTCGGTGGTCGCTTCCAGGTCCAGCACCAGCCAATGCTTCATCGTCACGCCCTCGGGGAGCCGCCTCGATCGTCGCAGATAAGACGGTGGAAAGGCCGCGGGGTTGCGTGGCGAGGTGCGATTGAATGTTACATTCATGACTCGATAGCGACATCTGGTCACGATTCGCTTGTGAGGCCCCAGCCTTGCTCTTAAGCTTGAAACCTCTTTATCAGCGAGTTTCACCCATGGAGTGCCGTCCGGGTTGTGGCGCCTGTTGCATCGCGCCATCGATCTCCTCACCGCTGCCACGCATGCCCCAGGGCAAGCCCTCCGGCGTGCGCTGCGCCCACCTGGACAGCACCAACCGCTGCGACCTGTTCGGCTCGCCGCTGCGCCCGGCGGTGTGCGGCGGCTTCCAGGCCGAGCTGGCGTTCTGTGGCACCAGCAGCGCCGAAGCCATGGCCATCCTGCTGCGCCTCGAAGGTGAAACGGCCGCCTGATCCGGTTTTGAATTGCGCTCTCCGACAACCACAACAACAAGGGACGTCCCATGCACAAGCCGCTTCGCTCCATCCTTGCCCTGACCCTGCTCGCAGCCACCGGCCTGGCCCAGGCCGAGGACTGGCAACTCGCCAAGCAGGAAGACGGCATCCAGGTCTATACCCGCGCGGTCGCCGGCTCCAAGTACAAGGCCTACCGCGGCGTGGTCCAGATCAAGGCCGATCCGGCCACCATCGCCAAGCTGCAGGACGACCCCGTGGGTTCCTGCAAGTGGATCTTCCGCTGCCAGTCGCTGCAGGTGCTCAAGCGCCAGGACAACCAGGCCTGGACCTATATGCGCATCGACATGCCCTGGCCGGTGACCGCCCGTGACGTGGTGCTGCACATCACCGAGCAGAAGACCCCCGATGGCGGCTTTACCCGCACCCTCGAAGGCCAGCCGGACTATCGGCCTGCCGCCGACGGCTATGTACGGGTCGCCAGCTTCCAGGGTCAATGGCGCGTGGTGCCGAAGAACGGCGGCTCGGAAGTGACCTACGAGGCGCAGAGCGAGCCGGGTGGCAGCGTGCCGTCCTGGCTGGCCAACAGCTTCGTGGTGGATGCCCCGCTCAACACCCTGAAGGGCCTGCGCCAGGCTGCGCAGCGCTGATCGACCGCCTTCGGGCAAAGGCCTGACCCACCGGCGCCAGGTCTGCTCAATACCACCCCTAGGCTGTCGAAGCGGACAGGGTTCACCTCGGTACTTCGACAGCCGTAATCAGCGCACAGGGGTTGCCGGATGGCTGCGTCTCTTGCGACGCCAGCCATCCACCAGCCGGAAGGCCAGCAGCGCGGCGCCGATGGTGGCGTAGATTGCCCACTCTTCCAGGTCCGAACGCACGATCCAGAGGTAGTGCAGCAGCCCCAGGCCCAATACCAGGTACGCCAGCCGATGCAGCTCCTTCCAGCGCTTGCCCAGGCGGCGCATGGCCGGGCGATTGGAGGTGACGGCCAGGGCCAGCAGGATCAGCAGGGCCGCGGCCCCGACGATGATGTAGGGCCGGCGCTGCAATTCCACGCCCAGCTGCGACAGGTCGAAGCCCAGCACGAAGGCCAGGTAGCCGAGGAAGTGCAGCAGCGCATAGGTGAAGGTCCACAGCCCGAGCTGGCGGCGGATCACCGGCCAGAGCTTCCAGCGGGTGAGGCGCGACAGCGGGGTCAGACTAAGGGTCAGCAACAGCAGCACCAGGGCGCCGGTCCCCAGCTTGTCCACCAATGCCTTGCCCGGGTCCGGGCCGAGGGCGAAGATCCAGGCCTGGTACAGCCACCACAGCGGCGGGCAGAGCGCGGCGACGAACACCGCCAGCCGCCAGAGCAGTACACCCATCAATAGTTTCTCCGCAGATCCATGCCGCTGTAGAGCGAAGCCACTTCCTCGCCATAGCCGTTGAACATCAGGGTCGGTCGCACGTTGGGGCTGAACAGGCCGCTGGGCAGGCGCCGTTCGCGGGCCTGGCTCCAGCGCGGATGATCCACTTCCGGATTGACGTTGGCATAGAAGCCGTATTCGTTGGGCGCCATGCCCTGCCAGGTGGTGCGTGGCTGCTCTTCCACCAGGCTGATGCGGACGATGGACTTGATGCCCTTGAAGCCGTATTTCCAGGGCACGATCAGGCGCAGCGGCGCGCCATTCTGGTTGGGCAGCACCCGCCCGTACATGCCCACCGTCATCAGCGTCAGCGGATGCATGGCCTCATCCAGGCGCAGGCCTTCCACATAGGGCCAGTCCAGCAGGGCGAAGCTGGAATTCATGCCGGGCATGTGCTGCGGATCCTTGAGCGTCTCGAACCTCACGTAGCGCGCCTTGCCGGTGGGCTCGACGCGCTTGAGCAGGCTGGCCAGCGGAAAGCCCAGCCAGGGAATGACCATGGACCAGGCCTCGACGCACCTCATGCGGTAGATGCGCTCTTCCAGGGTGTCCGGGCCGAAGAGGTCTTCCAGGCCGTAGGTGCCGGGCTTGCCCACCTCGCCATCGACCACCACGCTCCAGGGCTGGGTCGGCAACTGCGCGGCATGGGCCGCGGGATCGCTCTTGTCCGGGCCGAATTCATAGAAGTTGTTGTAGTGGGTAGCGTCCTTGAAGGGGGTGATATCCTCGCCCTTGACCGTGGCCGCCTGCCAGCGGGTATCCGGCAGCTTGCGCTCGAACCAGTCCGGACCCTTGGCGGCTTCGACGTCGCCGTAGCTGGAGGCGGCGCCCAGCGCCCAGCCGGGCAGGGCGGCGCCGGCGAGCAGGGCGCCGCTGGCACCGAGCAGCTGGCGCCGGGACAGGTAGACGGCTTCGGGGGTGATCTCCGACCCACGACAGGCAGAGCGTGGAACGATCTTGATCGGCATGACGGACCTCGACGGGGAGCGCGCAGGAGCGCGGCTGGCTAACAGCGTGAGACATCCCGGTCGTGAAAAGCTTCCCGGGCCAACGATAGCCTGCCGTCCCGGTCGGGCGGAAGATCGTTTCGTTCAGCCGAGCAGCTTGTCCAGGGTGATGGGCAGTTGCCGCACGCGGATGCCGGTGGCATGGAACACCGCATTGGCGATGGCCGGGGCGACGCCTACCACGCCGATTTCACCGAGACCCTTGATGCCCAGGGGATGCCCGCAGCGGTCATCCTCGTCCAGCAACAGGGCCTGCAGCGCGGGCACGTCGGCCTGGGTGGCGACCAGGGCTTCGGCCAGATCGGCGTTCATCCAGCGCCCCTGGGTCAGGTCCAGGCGACTCTGCTCCAGCAACGCCTGGCCGAGGCCCCAGAGCATGCCGCCTTCCAGCTGATTCTGCGCCAGGCGGCGATTGACGATACGGCCGCCGGCGAAGGCCCCCACCAACCGGCGCACCCGCACCGTGCCCAGGTGCGGATCCACTGCCACCTCGGCGAATTGGGCGCCGAAGGCGGCACGGCCTAGGGCAGGACGTTGCGCCAACTGATCGGCGGTGCTGGCTTCGGCGCTCAGCTCCGCGAGGCCGTGCTGGCCCAGCAATTCAGCCAGGCCATGGCGTTGCTCGGGGTTGGTAACGCTGACCAGGGCACCCTCCGCGAGTCGCCAGTCGCTACCAGCCGAAGGGATGCCGATCAGCGCCACCAGGCGCTGGCGCAGGTGGTCGGCGGCCGCCTGGATGGCCGCACCCAGACTGAGGGTGGTGGAGGAGCTGGCGGTCAGGGAGCTATAGGGCAGGTCAGTGTCGCCGCCGTGCAGGCGAACGTGCTCCAGGGGCAAGCCGAGGGCTTCGGCAGCCAGTTGACTCAGCGCCGTCCAGCTGCCCTGGCCCAGTTCGTGGGTCGCGCTTTCCACGTCCGCCGTGCCGTCCGCCTGCAGTCGGATGCGCGCCGACGCCGCCATCTGGGCGACGTGGTAGACCGCGGTCGCCATGCCGTAGCCGATCAGCAGGTCGCCATCACGCATGGCACCGATGCCGGGATCACGGTCCGCCCAGCCAATGGCGGCGGCACCGGCCGCATAGCACTGGCGCAGGCTCTTGCTCGACCAGGCGTTGCCGCTCTGGGGCTCCACCTCGGCATGGTTGCGCAGCCGTACTTCCAGCGGATCCAGACGCAGGTGATGGGCCCATTCGTCCAGGGCACTTTCCACCGCGAACTGGCTGACCGCCACGCCAGGGGCGCGCAGCCAACTCGGCGCATTGAGGGCGAGCCGTGCGGTGGCATGACGGGTACGCAGGTGCGGACAGGCATAGAGCTTGGGCGTCATCTCGCCTACGGGTTCGATGAAGTTGGAGGTATGGGCATTCTGGATCAGGGCGTCCTGCAGCAGCACGCTCAATTGGCCGTCCCGATTGCCGCCCAGGCGCAACCGTTGGCGCGTAGCACCGCGAAAGGGCATCAGCGAAAAGGTCTGGCGCCGACTGAGCACCAGCTTCACCGGGCGGTCGGCGAGCTTGGCGGCCATGGCTGCGAGCAGCGGATGGGCATTGCCCTTCTTGCCGCCAAAGCCGCCGCCCACCAGTGGCGAGCGAAAGCGAATACGGGTGGAGAAATCCGCCTCGGCACGACCGGCGCGCATGACCGCGGGAAAGTCCTGGCTGACGCCGAGATCGAAGGCCTGTGCCAGGGCGTAGGCATCGCCATAGGTGAACTGGGTGCCGGCATCCACCACCAGCCGGCCCTGGGGGTCCCAGGCGGCCAGCGCCGCGCCGGGCTCCAGGGCGTTGTGGTGCTGGGGTTGGGTGCCGTACTCCAGGTCCAGGCGCTCCTGCGCCACCGTCCAGGCGGCATCGGGCTGGCCCCGCTCGGTGATCGCCGGCTCGCCAGCGCCGACCATCTCCGGATATTCGGCGGGCTGCCGGGTGAAATCGAAGTCCTGCTCCCTAGGCTCCGCACTGTATTCCACCTCGATCAACTGGGCAGCGAACTCGGCCTGATCCGCTCGCTCGGCCACCACCACCGCGATGACCTGGCCGCTGTACTGGAGGCGGTCGTCCTGTAGGGGCAGAAAACGTCCCAGCTCGCCGCCGGGCAGGGTGGTGATCGGCTGCAGGCGCGGGGCGTTCAGGTGCGTCATGACTAGCAGCACGCCGGGTGCCTGTTCGGCGGCCTCTACTCGCAAGCGCTGGACGCGCCCCTGTGCCCGATCGCTCTGTACCAGAGCGGCATGAGCCGGCTGTCCCACGACCTCGCTGTGGGATAGATCGGCGCTGTAGCGGGCGGCGCCTGTGACCTTGGCCAGGCTTTCCAGACGGTGAGGGGCAGAGGGCATGGACGGGCTCCGGTAGGTTGCCTTTCGGCAGACTGCCCCGGGCCGCGCACCGTTCGCGCCACTGGTCGCGTGCCATACTGCGGCGACCTCTCGCCCTCAGGAGTCCCCGATGAAGAAGCTGATCAATAGCCCCACCCTGGTGGTTCGCGAACTGCTCGAAGGTCTCGTCAGCCTGGATCCCGGCCTGGCCTTGCTGGCCGAGGAACAGGTCATCCTGCGCCAGCCCCTGACCGCTGCCGGCGTTCGCCCGGTGGCGGTGATTTCCGGCGGCGGCAGCGGCCACGAACCGGCCCATGCCGGCTATGTGGGCGAGGGCATGCTGACCGCCGCAGTGGCCGGTGACGTCTTCACCTCACCCAGCGTGGATGCCGTGCTGGCCGCCATCCGGGCCGCGGCCGGTCCTGCCGGCGCGCTGCTGGTGGTCAAGAACTATACCGGCGACCGCCTCAACTTCGGCCTGGCCGCCGAACTGGCGCGCAGTGAAGGCATTCCGGTCGAGGTGGCGCTGGTAGCGGACGACGCCGCCCTGCGCCATACCGTGGCGCCGGAAAAGCGCCGGGGCATCGCGGGTACCGTGCTGATCCACAAGCTGGCTGGCGCGGCCGCCGCCGCTGGACGGTCGCTGGCCGAGGTGGCCGCCCTGGCCCGCGCCGCGAGCGCCGAGTTGCGCAGCATGGGCGTCGCTCTGGGCGCCTGCACGGTGCCGGCGGTGGGGCACCCGGGGTTCCAGCTGGCGGACGACGAGGTGGAATGGGGCCTCGGCATCCATGGCGAGCAGGGCGTCGAGCGCGGCCCCCGGCTGGGTGCCGACGCCACCGTGGCGCGGCTGCTGGATACCCTCATCGAAGATGGCGGCTATGCCAGGGGCACGCGCCTGGCGCTGCTGGTCAATGGTCTGGGCGCGACGCCACCGCTGGAACTCGCCCTGGTGGCGCGGGCGGCATTGAGTCAGCTGCGCCAGCGAGGTCTGGTGGTGGAGCGTGCCTGGACCGGCACCTTTCTCAGCGCCCTGGACATGCCTGGCTGTTCGCTGTCGCTGCTGCCGGTAGACGAGGCGCGCCTTGCACTGCTCGATGCGCCGACCCAGGCGCGGGCCTGGCCGGATGACGGCCGGGTCCCGACTGCGCCCACCCTGTTGCCCGCACCTGCGGCGGCAGCCGAAACGGTCCCCCGCACCCCCGGGCCCCTGGCAGAGCGTCTGCAGACGGCGGCAGGTGCCGTGATCGCCAGCCTGCTGGCCAACGAAGCCCGCCTCACCGATCTCGACAGTCGCGCCGGTGACGGCGACCTGGGCACCAGCCTGGCGCGGGGCGCCGAAGCCATGCGCGCCTTGCCCGCCAGTGCCTGGTACACCCCGGCCAGCGCCCTGGCCGCCACCGGTCAGGCACTGCGCCGGGCCATCGGCGGCAGCTCCGGACCCTTCTACGCCTGCGCCCTGGTTCGCGCCGCTCAACTGCTGGATGGGGTGGAGCGTCCGACCCTTGCGCAGTGGGCCGAGGCGTTCGACGGGGGTGTGCAGGCCCTGGCCGAGCTCGGTGGTGCCCAGCCCGGCCAGCGCACCATGCTCGATGCCTTGCGCCCGGCCGCGGATGCCCTGCTGGCCGGTGCCCAGGCGGGTACCAGCCCGACGCAGGCCTTTGCCGCGGCCTTTGCCGCCGCCCGCCAGGGTGCCGAGGCCACCGCCAGGATGCTGCCGGCCCAGGGCCGTGCCAGCTACCTGGGCGAGCGCGCCCGCGGCATTCCCGATGGCGGCGCCGTCGCGGTGGCCTGCTGGCTGGAGGCGCTGAGGCCGGTGATCGAGGCCTAAGGCCGTTCCGCCACGGCACCGGGCGGTGCACGGCGATGCTTGGCTGCCGGCTATTGCCGCTGCCAGGTCCAGCTCTTGGTTCCGCTCAGTTCGAAGTGGCCTTCTTCGGTCAGCAGCCTGATGGGGGCAGCCTCAGGATCCGCCAGCCGCACGGCGAGACGCGGCGGCTCCCAGCTGACCTGAAGCTGACTGCCTTGGTAGCGGAGTTGCAGGCGGGTAGCGGGCAGCGCCGGAGGCGGTGCCGGTTGCACCCGCAGGCCATCGGGCGTCGGCCACAGGCCCAGGTAGTGGCGCTGGAGCACGTCCAGTACGCCGGCCATGGCAGCCAGATGCACGCCTTCCCGTACGCCGCTGTCGGCGGCGGCTCCCAAGTCAGTATCCAGGCAATCGCCGAAGAAGGCCCAGGAGGCGTCCGTGTCATAGGCTGCCAGAGCCCCGGCGCAGACCGTCTTCGACAGGCTCGACTCGTGGCTCAGGCGCGCCAGATGATAGTCCAGCGTCCGGCGCTCGGCAGTAGGGGCCAGCCGATAGCCCAGGCGGCGGAGCAGACGCTGCAGTTCCGTGGGAGGAAGCAGGTGCAGCGCGGTCAGGGTATCGGCCTGCTTGCTGAGCTGGTAGCGGTCACAGCTGTCGCCCCGAGCTTCCAGCCACCAGTCCAGGCGCGGGCTGCCGCCGTCTGCCAGCCAGGCGGGCGGCGCCGGCAGCAGGTCGCCGAAGCCGCTGAACTGGTCGAGCACGCCATCCTCGCGAAACGGCAGGTATAGGGCGCTGGCGATGCTGGCCCACTGGCGGGGCTCCGTGGTTTCCAGCCCCAGGCGCTCGCCCAGGGCGTGCGCCCGCGGGGCTGGCAGCAGGTCGAGTACCCGTCTCGCACACTCCAGGGTCCAGGCCGCCAACAGGGTGGTGTAGGCGTTGTCGTCGAGCCCCGGCGTGGCGGCTCCGGGATAGGCGTTGTGATATTCGTCCGGCCCGATGACGCCGCGGATGCGATAGCGCTGGAGGTTCTCGTCGAAGCGTGCCTGGCTCGCGCAGCAGCGCGCCACCTCCAGGATCAGATCGCCGCCCACGCCGCCGAGAAACGCCAGGTCGCCGGTGGCGAGATAGTACTGCCAGGCGTTATAGGCCACCGCCATGCCCAGGTGGTGCTGCAGGTGGGTATGGTCCCGTATCCAATGACCCGACAAAGGAAAATACTGGTAGGGCGGCGTCTCCTCGGCGCCGTCCGCGCCGCTGCGCCACGGAAAGAGCGCGCCGCGCCAGCCGTGGCGGCGCGCCCGCTCGCGAGCCTGGTCCAGGCGGCGATGACGGTAGTTCAGCAGGCCGCGTGCCGCCTCGGGAAAGTGGCTGACGAGCCAGGGCAGGGCGAAGATCTCGTCCCAGAAGATCTGACCGAAATAGCCCTCCTGCCAGCCACGGGGCGGCAGACCCTGGTCGCTTTCGCCCTGATGATCGACCGTCTGCAGCAGATGGAAGGCACCAAATTCCAGCTTGCGCTGGAGCGAGGGCGCGGTCTTCAGTTGCAGTCCTGACCAGCGCGTGCGCCAGACGGCGGCATGCGCTTGCTGCAGCTCGGCGAAGGTCGTCGTTGCCTGGGCTGCGAGGCGGGCCAGCGCCGCCTCGCAGTCGACTCCCTCCGCCGAGGGGCCGCCCGAGACCCGGATGCGCTTCTCCAGCGTGAGCCCCTGGCCTGACATCAGGAAGACGCCAGCATCGTGCTGCAGCCGTTCCCCCTGCAGGCTGGCCCGCCAGGCCAGCGGCTGATCGCTCAGCAGCAGGGTCGCCACGCTGGCCTCGCCCTGGCCGCACTGCGGAGCGACCCGGACGGCGGCGCCCGTGGCGCTGGTCAGCCGTTGCAGGGTAGTCAGGCGTCGGCCTTCGTAGGCGGCATTGCGCTCGATCAGGCCATTGGTCACTCCGGCATCGAGGGTGGCGCGCAGTCGCAGGGCGGCAGCGGCTCCGAGACTGCGCAGGGTCCAGCGCAGGACGATGAGCTGCGGGTCGGCGGCGCTGACGAAGCGCTGCTCGCTGACGCTTACCACCAGGTCGTCGATGGCCACTTCGAAATAGCGACTCAGGCAGCCGGTCTGCAGGTCGAGAAGGCAGCGATAGTCGCGCGGCGGCCGCGCTCGGGGGTCGTGCCAGCGCTCGGTGCTGCCCAGGTTCAGGCCCAGGGGGTCGGGCAGGCGGATCAGCGCCGAAAGGTGCGCCTCGGTATCGACGACCCGGCGCGGCGAGCGATCGTACCAGCCGGCGCGGTAGAGCCCTGGATAGCAGGTACCGTCGTCCTCCAAGACCGACAGCTCCGGCGCCGAGCCGCGCAGTGACAGATGGCCGTTGGCAAGGGTGAAGAGCGCCTCGCGGCGACGTTCGTCACGGGGTTCGAAGCCCTCGAAGCCGAGCGGATCGGCTTCGCTCATGGCCCGACCTCCAGCCTCCGCCAGCGTCCGGCCAGGCGCGCGGCACGGGCCAGCACCTCGCTGCGGTCGCCGTAGGCCTCCTGGGAGCCGGCGCCGGTCACGGCGATGCTCGCCGCCGCTGTGGCCCAAGTGGCGGCCTCCTGCGGTGTGCGCCCCTCCAGCAGACCGATGGCGAAAACCGCGGTGAAGGCGTCGCCGGCGCCGGTCGAGTCCAGCGGCTCCACCGATTCCGGTGCCAGGTGCCAAAGCCGCTCGCCCTCCGCCAGGACGCAGCCGCCATCCGCCAGCTTGATGCAGACCAGCGGGGTACCCCTAGACTGCAGACGACGCGCGGCGCGGCCCAGGCTGGGTAGATCGTCGAATCGCTCGTCGAGCAACCCGGCGGCTTCTTCCTCGTTGGGCGTCAGCGCCGTGATCCGGCCCGCCAGTTCCGCAGGCAGGCGTTCGGGAAAGGAGGGATCGACCACCACGGCGAGTCCGCGGTCGGCTGCTGTCGCGATGGCCTGGTGGACGATCGCGCTGGGAATCTCGCAGTCCAGTACCAGCATGGCGTCGGCGGGTGCGGTCGTCAGTCGCTCCTGCAAAACCTGCCGCGCCCCCTCGTCCCAGAGGTCATTGGCATTGTTGGCAAGCACGATGCGCTTCTTGCCGCTGGGTGGCACCAGGATCATCGAGACGGCGGTGGCGGAGTCGGGGGCGGCTGTCACTCCGGCCAGCTCCACGCCGGCGCGACGCAGGGGCTGCAGAGCCTGCTCGGCCAGCTCATCGTCGCCCACCCGCCCTAGAAGCAGGCTCTGGTGGCCGAAGCGGGCGGCGAGATAGGCGGTATTGGCGGCCTTGCCACCGGGGCGCCGATGGAAGTCGTCGGCCAGCAGCGTCTCGGCGCTGTCCAGGTTTTGGGTGGTGCGGACCTGGAAGTCGGCATTGATGCTGCCTAGGGAAAGCAGGGTAGCCACGGGAGATGACCTCTCTCTGGGGGTACTGTCACCGACCCGCGAGCGGCGCCCCGGGTTCGCTGCCGAATATCGTGGTAGTCGCGGCTACCGCCTGCGGCGCCGAGGTCATCGAGTTCTGGAACCCGTCTTTCCGGTCGCCGCGCCCTGCTTTCTTCGACGTGTCGTCAGCGACAGCAGGGCCCCCAAGGTGGCCAGCGCCATATCCTTTTGCGCATCCCAGAAGTCGTCCTGGGCACCGACGATGTCGGCGCCATGGAGATAGTCCCCGCCAATCCATTCCATGAGTTCGTAAGCGGCCGAAGAAGCCAGAACGAATTCCAGCGCCAGATAGGAGGCGCGCCAGCCCTGCAGGCCGGTCACCACGACGACCACCTCGCGCCAGGGGCGAGCGAGCAGCAGCCCGTAGGCGAAGTGGACCAGGCGGTCGAACTGGTTGCGCTCGAAACCCAGGGCTTCGTCCAGACTCTGACCGGTCAGCCGCATCCAGCCCGCGTCGTAAGGGACCTTGGCGTAGCTGTAGTGGGCGCCGATCTCGTGCAGCGTGAGAAAGACGCAGAGCGCCACGGCGGCGGCACGCGAGAGCCGGAATCTGCGGTAGCTGGCCAGCAGCGCCGCCAGCAGTAACGCCACCAACAGGTTTTCCATGATCCAGGTGGTGCGATCCAGTGGCTGCCAACCCAGTGCCAGGGTGATCAGCAGGAAGGTCACCAGCAAGGCGAGATGCAGGACGTCGGCAGGCTTGCCGTTGCCGGCGGAGTGCGCAAGGGTATCTGGCGGCAAACGAAACTCTCGGTCGGAAGGGGTAGGGCCGGGCGTGGGCGCGCCTGAAGTGCCTGCAGTGGACAGGAGAAGCCGCCCGGATGTTCGAGCGCAGCGGTCGTTGCCTTCCCGCCGGGCGTCTGCCCGAAGAGTACCGCTGGCCAGACGATTGCGCGGCGATCAACGCCGTGGGCGGATCTTGCCGCGGAAGATCCAGAAGCCGTAGGTGCTATAGGCGAGGGTGAAAGGGACCAGCACGGCGAAGCCCGCCAGCATGAAGCCTTGACTTGCCGGTGGAGAAGCGGCCGCGGTCAGGGTGAGATGCGGGGGTACGATCAGCGGATAAAGCGCCAGGATCAGGGCTGCGTAGGCCTGTACGAACAGGCCCAGGGCAAGGAACAGCGGCAGGTAGTGGCGCCGGGTGCGAAAACTCAGCACGAATAGCGCCGTCAGCAACAGTGCGGAGGTGGCCAGACTTCCGGCCACCTCCGGCCGGGCCAGACGCTGCGCGTAACGCAGGTCCTGTAGCAGCGTCCAGGTCAATACCCCGGCCAACAGCAACACGGTCGCAGCGCCGAACCACAGCGCCTGACGCCGGGCGCGTTGGTGCAGGTCGCCTTCGCTACGCCAGTACAACCAGCAGGCACCCAACCAGAGATAACCTACCGCCAGGGCCAGGCCGCAATAGAGGGCGAAGGGACTGAGCCATTCCCAGCCCTGGCCGCGGTAGTGGCCATTGAGCTGGGGTACGCCTTGGACCAGGACGCCCAGCACGCTGCCCTGGGATAGGGAAGCCAGCAAGGAGCCGGCGAACAGGGCAAGATCGAACAGCCGCTGGCGGCGTGGCGTTTCAGCCCGGTCCCGGTATTCCAGAGCGACCGCGCGCACCACCAGAGCCAGGAACATCAGCACCAAGGGCAGGTAGAGGGCTGGCAGCAGCAGACCGTAGGCCACCGGAAACAGCGCCAGCAGACCACCCCCACCCAGTACCAGCCAGGTTTCGTTGCCGTCCCAGATCGGCAGGATGGAAAAGGCCATCACGTGCCGGTGTTCCGGCTGTGGATTGCAAGCGAACAGCATCCCCACGCCGAGGTCGGTGCCATCCAGGACGATGTAGCAGAGCACGGCGAAGGCCAGCGCGGCCGCCGACAGCAGCACCAGCCAGTCGGCAGGCATCAGCGCTCGGCCCCTGTATCGTTGGCCAGCTCCGGTTCCGGCCCGCGTTCCTGGTACCTTGGGGCCTGGGCCATGGCACGCAGCAGGTAGCGCAGGCCGATGCCGAATACCGCCAGATAGACCAATAGGATGACGGCGGTCGAGCCGAGGACGAAACCGAGGTCGACCGGCGAGCGGCTTTCCTCCGTGCGGAGCAGTCCGTAGACGGTAAAGGGCTGGCGGCCGACCTCCGTCACCACCCAGCCAGACAGCATGGCGAGAAAGCCGGCGGGAGCCATGATCAGGCTGGCGCGCTGCAGCCAGCGAGCCTGGTAGAGCCTGCCGCGGATACGCAGCACCAGACCCGCCAGACCCTGAACCGCCATCAGCAGACCCAGGCCCACCATGATGCGAAAGGCGAAGAAGACGACGGCCACAGGCGGAATGTCGCCCGGCGGGAATTCGTTCAGACCGCGGATGGTGCCGGTCCAGTCATGGCGTAGATAGAGGGACCCAAGGTGGGGGATGGCCACCTCGAAACTGTTGCGCCGCTCGCTCTGGCTGGGCAAGGCGAACAGCCGCAGGGGTTCGCCCGCGCCTGGGGCCGGGCGATCCCAGCTACCCTCCATGGCCGCCACCTTTTGCGGCTGCAGCTCCAGGGTCTTCTCGCCGTGCAGATCGCCAGCGAGGATCTGCAAAGGCATCAGCAGCGCCAGGGCCCAGAGCGCCATGGAGTAGTGGATGCGCGCGTGGGAATTGTCGGGTTCGCGCAGCAGATGCCAGGCACCGGCGGCCGCCACCAGGGTCGCGGTGCCGATGAAGGCGGCCAGAGTCATGTGCACGAAGCGATAGGGAAAGGACGGATTGAAGACGATAGCCCACCAGTCCGCGGGCAGGAAATGACCCTCCGCACCGAGATGAAAACCCGCTGGGGAATGCATCCAGGAGTTGGCCGACAGGATCCAGAAGGCACTGAGCAACGAGCCCAGGGCCACCAGGGCGGTGGCCAGCAGATGCAGGCGCGGACCGACCTTGTTCAGGCCGAACAGCATGATGCCGAGAAAGCCCGCCTCGAGGAAAAAGGCGACCATCACCTCGTAGAACATCAGCGGGCCGATGACCGCGCCAGCCTTGGTGGCCAGCCCCGCCCAGTTCATGCCGAACTGGTATTCCATGATTAGCCCCGAAGCGGTCCCTACGGCCACGTTCAGCGCGAAGATCTTCAGCCAGAAGCGATAGAGATCCAGGTAGGTCTGTTCCCGGCGCCACCGCCACAGCACTTCCAGCGCCAGCAGAAAATTGGCCAGGCCGATGGAGAAGGCCGCGAGCACGATATGGAAGCCGATGGCGATGGCGAACTGGGCGCGGGCCGCCAGCAGGGCGGGGTCAGAGGTTTCCATGCCCGGCCTAGGCGTCGCTGGGCTTGCCGGTGAACGCCGAGATGGGGCGATCCACCGGCTGATCGAGTCCGGTGGCGAAGGCCTTTAGACCCTCCAGCAGAGGGACCAGCGCTCGCCAGAGATCTTCATCCTGCAACAGCCGGAAGGCCCCGGTCACGCCCGGTGCTTCCTTGGTTGCGGGTGCCTGGCGAGCGGCCGTGACGGCTTGCAGCCCATCCCTGAGCGAGAACGCCAGGGTATAGAACTGACCGGGCGGTATCGTCGACAGCGCCATGGCCAGCACCGACAAATTCTGGATGACATTCAACGAGCCAGGCTTGTTCAGACCGTCGACCAGCACCTTGGCGACCTGGGTGTTGGCCGCTACCAGATCATTGGCGAAGCGCAGCATGCCGTGCTCGTGAAGGGTCTGCAGTAGCCGCTCCAGCTCTTCGCGGGCATCGGGCCCGAGCTTGGGCGGGGTCACCTTATGAGTGATGCGTTCGGCCATCAGAAGCGCTCCGGATGGGGGGCGGGCTGCAGGGGTGGGGCATAGTCGTCCCGGGCCCACTTCACCTCGACGAGTTGTGCCGGGACGCCCTCCAGGGGCGTCCGCCGGCCGTGGCGGAAGTTTTCTTGCGGCAACGGATGCGGCAGCGGCGCGCGCCCGAGGCGCTCCAGGCGCACCGCGGTTTCCTTGTAGGCAGGGGTATTGACGTCGGGATCGTGATGTTCCCCGGTCAGGGCGTTGAGCCCCGGCTTGCCCTGGTGGATGGGCATGAACAGCACCTCGCCGGCGACCCGGTCGGTGATCACCACGGGCACCTCCACCTGGCCTCGCCTGGAGCTCAGGCGCACCCAGCTGCCTTCTTCCAGTCCCCGCTCCTGGGCAAGCGTCGGACTGATCTCGACGAACCAGTGGGGCGAGAGTTCGGTTACGCGCCGGCCCTTGTCGGTCTGGTTCATGCTCTGGAAGTGTTCGAGCATCCGGCCGTTGTCCAGCAGCAGGTCGTATTCGGCGTCCACGTCTTCGACCGGTGGCTGCCAGTCCACCGGGTAGAGGGTGGCGCGCCCGTCCTCGGTATGAAAGCGGTCGGTGTAGAGCAGCGGCGTGCTCACCCCGCTGGCGTCGACCGGCCAGAGTTGTGAATTCCAGCCCTCGAGGCGCTCGTAGCTGACCCCGGCGAAGAGGCCGGCGATACCGGCTACCTCGTCCATGATCTGACTGGGATGGCTGTAACCCCAGTCATGGCCCATGCGGGCCGCGAGATCGGTAAGGATGCGCCAGTCCGGCCGGCTGTCGCCCAGGGGGGGAAGCACCTCATAGAAGCGCTGGATACGCCGCTCGGTGTTGACGAAGGTGCCCTCCTTTTCCACGCTCGGGCACCCGGGTAGAACCACGTCGGCGAACTCGGCCGTGCGGCTCAGAAAGATGTCCTGGACCACCAGGAAATCGAGCCGGGTGAAGGCGGCGTGGACGTTATGGCTGTCGGCATCGGAGAAGGCCGTTTCCTCGCCGATCACGTACATCGCCCGGACCTTGCGCTCGGCGGCATCCTGCACCATCAGGAAATTGTCCTGGCCGACGCGATCGGACAGCTGCTCCGGCGTGACGCCCCAGGCCTTCGCCCATCTGGCGCGGGCCGCCGGATCCGTGACTTTTTCATAGCCGGGATACTGGTTCTTCAGACACCCGAAGTCGCTGGTGCCCTGCACGTTGTTGTGGCCGCGCATGGGATAGCCACCGGTGCCGGGACGGCCATAGTTGCCGGTCACCAGCAGCAGATTGGAAAGGGCCGTGCTGGTGTCCGCGCCATGACTGTGCTGCGTGATGCCCATGGCCCAGCACAGGCATACGGCGCCGGAACGACCGATGAGCTCCGCCGCCTCCACCAGCTGGTCGTGCGGAATGCCGGTCACCTGTTCGGCGAAGTCCAGAGTGAAGGGCGCCAGGGAGCGACGATACTCCTCGACCCCCGCGACGCGCTCGGCGAGGAAGGATTCGTCCGCCAGGCCGTGATCGAACTGATAGCGCGCCATGGCCGAGGCCCAGACCAGGTCGGTACCAGGTCGGATCCGTAGGAACAGATCGGCACGTTCGGCCATTTCATGGCGCCGCGGATCTACCACCAGCAGCCGCTGACCGCCATGCTTCTGAGCGGCCTTGAGCTTGGAGGCGAACACCGGATGGTTCTCGGCCAGGTTGCTGCCCACCAGAATCACCAGCTGGGCCTGCTCCAGGTCAGCCAGGGTGCCGGCATCGCCGCCATAGCCCACGGTACGGAACAGCCCCTGGGTGGCAGGGTTCTGGCAATAGCGAGAGGAGTTGTCGACGCTGTTGGTACCGATGATCAGCCGGGCGATTTTCTGCGTGAGGTACGCCTCCTCGTTGCTGGCTTTGCTCGATCCTATGAAGCCCAGGCTGTCCGGCCCATGGCGATCGCGAATCTCCAGCAGTCGCCGGGCCACCAGATCCAGGGCTTCGTCCCAGCTTGCCTCTCGAAACCGGTCACCCTCGCGGATCAGCGGCATGGTCAGGCGCTGGGGGTCGTTGACGAAATCCCAGGCGAACTTGCCCTTGATGCAGGTGGAGATGCCATTGACGGGCGCGTCCACCACCGGCTGAACCTTGAGGATGTGGCGGTCCCGCGTCCATATCTCGAAGCTGCAGCCAACCCCACAGTAGGTGCAGACCGTCTTGGTGCGCCGGATCTCCGGCTGGCGCCAGTGCATGTCCATAACCGAAACCCCGGTGATCGGGGGTGCGCCTATGGTCCTCTCGACGGTCTTGATGGCGTCGATCAGGGGGCGTTTGAGGTCCTCGGGCATGGCGGTGAAAGGGCCGGCGTCGGGCTGCATGGTCTTTTCCAGCAGGGCGTTGCAGGGGCAGACCGTGACGCAATGGCCACAGCTCACGCAACTGGAGCCTTCGATGCGCTCGCCGCCGTCCCACAGCACCCGCGGATGTTCCTGGCTGAAGTCGATGCTCAGGGTCTCGTTGACCTCGACGTTCTGGCAAGCCTCCACGCAGCGTCCGCAGAGAATGCATTGATCGGGGTCGTAGGTGTAGAAGGGGTTGGAATGATCCTTGGCGTAGGGCTTGCGCTGGTAGGCGTAGCGCTGGATCGGCATCTTGAGATCGGCCACGGTGTTGTGCAGGGTGCAGTCGCCGGTGTTGTGCTCGCAGACCGTGCAATACAGCTCGTGCTTGGCGAGGATGCGGTCCATGCCCTCGTGGCGGGCCGCTTCGGCGCGTTCGGCCTGGCTGCCGATACGCAGGCCATCCTGGCTGCGGAGAGTGCAGCCGCGCACCAGTTCGCCGTCCACCTCCACCCAGCAGACGTCGCAGGTCTGCAGTGCGCCCAGGGCACGGTGATAGCACACATGGGGCAGGTGGATGTCGTGGGCGGCGAGAAAGTCCACCAGGGGCAGATCGACGGGCCCTTCGAGCGGGCGATCATCGTAGAAGAGGGTGCAGCTCGACGGCGCAGGCATGGCAGGGATCCGGTTGGTCGGCAGTTGCGCGGTCGACCGGGGCCGCCACGGACTCTAGGGAAGGGACGTCCCCTGTACGGCGACCGTTCGGGCGAAGCGGACAGTATTTTTCAGTCCCGCCCTGCGTGCGCCGGTGGCGCCGTTCGACAGGTGCGCTGCACCAGACGACCGATCGTCAGTCCCTGAACGAGTACCGAGAAAAGCACCACCAGATAGGTCAGGTTGAGGAGCAGATCGCGCTCTTCGCCGGCTGGCAGGGCCAGTACCAGGGCCACCGAAACGCCGCCACGCAAGCCGCCCCAGGTCAGAATGCGGGCCGCCCCGGGCGGCAGCTCGCGCTTCCAGAAGCCGATCAGCGCCAAGGGCGGCCCCACGGTGGCCAGCCGCACCCCAAGGATGACCGCTACCAGCGCGAGCGCCAGCGGCACATAGCGCCACTCGAAGGGAACCAGTACCAGTTCCAGCCCCATGAGCACGAACAGCAGGGCATTGAGAAATTCGTCGATCAGGGTCCAGAAACTGTCCAGATGCTTGCGCGTGCGATCGGACAAGGCACGTTCGCGCACGAGATTGCCTACGATCAGACCGGCCACCGTCATGGCGATCGGCCCCGAGACTTCCAGATGCGTGGACCAGGTGTAGCCCCCGAGCACCAGGGCTACGGTAAGCAGCACCTCCACCTGATAGTCATCGATGGAGTTCATCAGGCGATAGGCCAGAGCACCCAGCAGCGCGCCCAGCAGCAGGCCGCCGCCGATTTCCTCGAACAGCAGCCAGAGCGTCTCGCCCAGGGCAGGTGGAGCTTCGCTGCCCAGCGTGCCGACCAGCAGGGTGAAGGCCACTACCGCCATGCCATCGTTGAACAGGGATTCACCGACGATGGTGGTCTCCAGCGATTTGGGGGCGCCTGCGGATTTCAGGATTCCCAGCACCGCTACCGGATCGGTCGGCGCGACGATGGCGCCGAACACCAGGCACCATACCAGGCTCACGTCCAGGTCCAGTTGCTGCAGCAGCCACCAGGTGGTCAGGCCGATGCCAAGGATGGAAATGGCCACCCCCGCCGTCGCCAGCAGTCCGATCGCCCAGGCGCGCTTGCGGATGTCGGCGAAGTCGAGGTTCATGGCGCCGGCGAACAGCAAGAAGGACAGCAGACAATCGAGCAGCAGCCGATCGAAGTCGACTCGCGCCATGGCGGTCTGGATGCGCTGCTCCAGTCCCGGCAGGCCCAGTAGGGTCAGACCGTGCAGCAGGAGCGAGCAGACCAGCGCGATGACCATGACGCCAATGGTGGGTGGCAGGCCGACGAAGCGCCGATTGACGAAGGCGAGCAGGGCGGTGAGAGAGACGAAGCCAGCGGCGAGATCGAGCATCGAAGGAGTCCAGAGCCGGGGTGCACCTTATTCAGCGACCCCTGGCCGTGCCCAGAGGTTGCATCGCCTGGGTCGCGTCGCGCGGAGGGGAGCAGGGCGCGCGGGCCGAACTCCCGCCGCTTGCGCGTGGTCGGCTGAAAACCTTTCGCCACCCGAGCCGCCAACGATGTCCGTTCCTGCCTGGCTGCACACGCTGGCCATCCTGTCGCTGAGTCTGGCCGTCCTCTGTACCCTCTGGGTACTGATCGACCTGTATCGCCGCCCCCAGCCCATGGCCGTCATGAATGCGGTCTGGCCCTTGACCATGCTCTGGGCAGGCCTCCCGGGGCTGTGGCTCTATCGGCGAATCGGTCGCGCGTCCAGCGGCGCGGCGGCGCATCACTCCCATGGTCAGCGGCCCTTCCATCAGAGCGTGATGCTCGGTGCCAGTCACTGCGGTAGCGGCTGTACCCTGGGCGATCTCCTCGCGGAAACCCTGGTGATCGCGGTACCTGTGAGCCTTTTCGGTCAGCGCGTATTCGGGACCTGGGCAGTGGATTTCGTGCTGGCGTTCCTGCTGGGCATCGTCTTCCAGTACTTCAGCATCAAACCCATGCGCAAGCTGTCGCGGTGGCAGGGACTCAAGGCGGCGGTCAAGGCCGATACCCTTTCCTTATTGGCCTGGCAGATCGGCATGTATGGCTGGATGGCGCTATGTGTGTTCGGGCTGTTTTCCGAAGCGGCGCTGCCCAAGAGCGAGCCGGTGTTCTGGTTCATGATGCAGCTCGCCATGTATGTCGGCTTCGTCATCAGCTGTCCGGTGAATGCCTGGCTCATCCAGCGAGGGGTCAAGGAAGCCATGTAGCGCTGCCTTGATCGTGGATGCCCGGGTTTTTCCAAGCGCAGCGGAGGCACTGGCACTGCTTGCCGCGGGTCCCAAGCCCATGACATCACCAGGGCTCCGGAGCACCAACATGTCTTTCGTTCCTCGCTATGGGCGCCTCGATTCCAGCCTGGCGCTGTTGCGCGAAGGCTACGCCTTCATCAGCAATCGCTGTGAGCGGCTGGATAGCGATGTCTTCGCCACACGCCTGCTGTTGCAGTCCACCCTGTGCCTGCGCGGCCCGGCCGCAGTGGAGCTCTTCTATCGCGAAGAACGTTTCACCCGGGTAGCGGCTGCGCCTCGACAGTTGCGCCGGACACTGTTTGGCGAAGGCGGCGTCCAGGGCCTGGACGGTGCGGCCCATCGCCAGCGCAAGGCACTCTTTGTCGAGGTCACCCAGCCTGCACGGGTAGAGGCGCTGATCGCGCGGGTCGAGCAGGAATGGCGCGCCAGGCTGCCCACCTGGCAGGCCCAAGGCGAGATCGTCCTGCTGGACGTATTGCATCGCCTCTATACGCGCGCAGTGTGCGACTGGGCCGGCGTCGTCCTGGCCAAGGGCGAAGAGGCACGGCGTTGCACCGAACTGGTCGCCCTGATCGAGGGGGCCGGCAGTGTCGGCCTGAACAATCTGGGCGCCCGCCGGGCGCGGCGGCGGCTGGAGCTCTGGCTGGGTGGCCAGATCGAGCAGGCGCGCCGGCAGCCGGCACCGGCCGGCAGCGCCCTGGCATTGATCGCCACCCACCGGGACATCGACGGCGAGCTGTTGTCGCCGCGGGTGGCGGCGGTGGAGCTGCTCAATGTCTTGCGGCCGACGGTGGCCGTGGCACGCTTTTCCACCTTCGCCGCCCTGGCGTTGTACAAGCAGCCGGCCTGGCGCGAACGGCTGAGAGCCGATCCCGCCGCCCGGGTACCCTTTGCCCAGGAGGTACGACGCTTCTACGCCTTCTTTCCCTTCACCGTGGCGAGGGTGCGAGAGACCTTCGAGTGGCACGGGGTCGACTTTCCCCGGGGCACGCGCGTCTTGCTGGATCTCTATGGCACCAATCGCGATCCGCGCAGCTGGGAGCGTCCAGAGGTGTTCGATCCCACGCGCTTTCTCACGGAAAATGCTCCTGAAGCCGCCTTCGTACCCCAGGGCGGCGGTGAGGTGGCCCACCAGCACCGCTGTCCGGGCGAAGGCATCGCCCTGGAGCTCATGACCTCCGCCCTGCGCCTGCTGCTGCAGGACATGACCTACCAGGTACCGACCCAGGACCTGCGCATCGACCTGGCGCGGATGCCGATGCGCCCGGCCAGCGGCCTGATCCTGAGCGAGGTTCAGGCGGTGCAGCGGACGCGCAGTTCGGTCAGCTAGGCGGCCCGCGCCGCCACCTGGGAGCGCGCCGTGAGCAGACTCACCACCACGAAGCTGACCAGGCTCAGGCCGAGGCTGAAATAGATCGGCGTATTGGCCTCCAGGCCGTCCTTGAGCATGAAGACGATGGCCGCGCCGGAACCCAGCAGCATGCTGGCCAGGGCACCCGCTGTGGTGGCGCGCGGCCAGAGGATGGCCCCCAGCAGCGGCACCAGGATGCCACCGACCAGCAGGTTGTAGGCCAAGGTCAGGGCGCCGATGACGTCATTGACCAGCAGCGCGATGGCGAGCACGGCGAGACCGGTGAGCAGGGTGAACAACCGGGCCATGCCCAGGGTCGAGGCCCGGCCGCCGCGCAGTCGCGGCAGCAGGTCTTCGGTCAGGGTGGTGGACGCGGCTAGCAGACCAGCACTGGCGGTGGACATCATGGCGGCCAGGGCAGCGGCGATCACCAGGCCGCGGATGCCGTCCGGCAGGGCGCTGCGGACGATGGCGGCGAAGGCGTTGTTGGCGTCGGCGAGATCCGGCAGCAGCACCCGGGCGCACATGCCGATCAGTGCGCCCACCAGGCCGTAGATCACGCAATAGACGCCGGCCAGGCTGCCCGCCACGCGCGCCACGCCTTCGCTGCGCGCGGTGAAGACCCGCTGCCAGATGTCCTGGCCGATGAGGATGCCGAAGAAGTAGATCAGGAAGTAGGTGAAGATGGTGTCGTAGCCGAGGGTGGTCAGGGCGAAGGCGCTGGCCGGCAGCTTGGCCACAAGGGCATCCCAGCCACCGACCCGGGTCAGGCAGATCGGCAGCAGCACGAACATCAGGCCTGCGGTCTTGATGACGAACTGGACGATGTCGGTCAGCGTCAGGGACCACATGCCGCCGATGCTGGAATAGATCACCACCACGCTGCCACCGAGCAGGATGGCGCTCCAGAAAGGCAGCTCGAACAGCACCTGGATCACCGTGCCCATGGCCAGCACCGAGACCACGCTCAGCATCAGCGCATAGACGAACATGATGGCGGCGCTGGCCTGCCGGGCCAGGGGCGTATAGCGCCGTTCCAGCACCTGGGTCACGGTGTAGATGCGCAACTTCAGCAGGGGTTTGGCGAGGAAGAGATTGAGCACCAGGATGCCACCACCCAGCATGGCGCACAGCCAGAAGCCGGACAGCCCGTGGACGTAGCCCAGGCGTACGGTGCCCACGGTGGCGGCGCCACCCAGCACCGTGGCGGCCATGGTGCCCAGGTAGCAGGCCGGGCCGAGGTTGCGACCGGCGACGAGGAATTCTTCCTGATTGCGAGCGCGGCGCATGCCGTACCAGCCGAGCAGAAGCATGGCCAGGGCGTAGGCCAGAACGACGGAAATATCCAGGAGCATGACGGAGTCTCTTGCAGGACTAGACAGGGCCGGGCGCACCGACCCCGTGACAGGGTTCAGGTATCAGGCGGCGCGGACGCCCGGGAGCGAGGTGCGGGCACGACTGCGTCTGGGGCGTCGCGGGCCGGTCGGGCCATAGACGGCCGCCGGTTCCGGGAACAGCAGGAGCAGCAGCAGATAGAGCAGGGCGGCGCTGCCCAGGGCCAGCGGCAGGCTCAGGTCGATGCCGCCCGCCAGCTCACCCAGGGACCCGACGAACTGACCGGGCAGATTGACGAAGGCGAGGCCGAGCAGGGCGCTGGGAATCCAGGCGCCCATGCCGCGCCAGTTCCAGCCATGGTGGAACCAGTAGCGGCCACCCTGCTCGCCGCGGGTGAACACCTGCAGATCGTCCGGGCAATAGAAGCCGCGGCGGACCACCAGCCCGAGGATCATGATCACCATCCAGGGGCTGGTGCAGGTCACGATCAGCACGGCAAAGGTGGAGACACTCTGCACCAGGTTGAAGCTGAAGCGCCCGATGAAGATGAAGGCGATGGCCGCCAGCCCGATCAGCAGGGTCGCCCGAATCCGGGTCAGCAGCCGGGGTAGCACGCTGGAGAGATCCAGGCCGGTGCCATAGAGCGCGGTGGTGCCGGTGGACAGGCCACCGATGATCGCCAGCAGGCACACCGGCAGGAAGTACCAGGTGGGAGCGATGGCCAGCAGGCCGCCCACATAGTTGTTTTGCGCGATGTAGTCGGGTGCTCTGGTCGCCACCAGCGAGGCGGTGGCCAGGCCGAACAGGAAGGGGATCAGGGTGGCGGCTTGGGCCGCGCTCACCGCCAGCAGGATGCGCAGGCGGGGCGTCTGCCGCGGAATGTAGCGCGACCAGTCGCCGAGAAAGGCGCCAAAGGACACCGGATTGCTCATGGCCACCAGGGCCGCGCCGATGAAGGCTGCCCAGAAGCCCGGCTGACCGGCTTGCAGGGTGCCGGCGTAACCGGCGTCGAAGCTGCCGGCGAAGGCCGGGATGCCGAGCAGGAACAGCAGGCTGGCACTGACCACGGCGATCTTATTGACCCACAGCATGAAGCGAAAGCCATAGAGGCACACCGTCAGCACCAGCACGGCGAACAGCCCGTAGGCCAGCCCCAGGCTGAGCGCGTTCTCCGGCAGTCCGACCAGGCGCTGGGCACCGCCCACGAGGGCATCGCCGGAACTCCAGACCGATAGCGAAAAGAAGGCGACGGCGGTCAACAGCGAGAGAAAGGAGCCGACGATACGGCCGTGGACGCCGAAATGGGCACCGGAGGAGACGGCGTTGTTGGTGCCGTTGAGCGCGCCGAACAGCCCCATGGGCGCCAGGATCAGCGCGCCACAGAGGACCCCGGTCGTGATGGCCAGCACCCCGGCCTGGAAGGACAGGCCGAACAGGATCGGAAAGCTGCCGAGCACGGCGGTGGCGAAGGTGTTGGCCCCGCCAAAGATCAGGCGGAACAGGTCGAAGGGGGTGGCATGGCGTTCGTGGTCGGGAATCTGCTCGACGCCAAAGGTTTCGATACGGGTGATGCCGTCATGATGGTCCATGGATGACGCCTCGACACGGTTATACGCAGGCCGGACCCGCGTTCTTGTTGTCGGCGGACCAGGCGGTCCGCCGGTGTTCGGCAGCGAAAAGACAGCGGGTGGGCGACCGTCATGGCGGGTCGCCGCACCTTGGAGCGTCAGCGGTAGGCGACCCCCGGCAGCACGCAGAGCATCTCGTAGAGCAGGTTGGCGCCGAGCAGCGCGGTATTGCCGGTGGTGTCATAGGGCGGCGAGACCTCGACCAGGTCGCAGCCCACCAGCTCGAGTCCTCGGCAGCCGCGGATGATCTCCAGCGCCTGGATGGTGGTCAGGCCGCCGATCTCCGGCGTGCCGGTCCCTGGCGCCCAGGCTGGGTCGATGCTGTCGATGTCATAGGACAGATACACCGGTCCGCCCCCGACTCGCTCGCGCACCTCGGCCATCAGCGAGGTCAGGGAGCGGTGCCAGCACTCCTCGGCCTGCACCACCCGAAAGCCCTGCTCGCGGCACCAGTCGAAATCGTCGGCGGCGTAGCCCTGGGCGCGCAGGCCGATCTGCACCACCCGGTCGCAGTCGAGCAGGCCTTCCTCCACCGCGCGGCGGAAGGTGGTGCCATGGGCGATCTTCTCGCCGAACATGTGCTCGTTGACGTCGGCATGGGCATCCACGTGCACCAGGCCGATCTTGCCGTACTTCTTCTTCATGGCGCGCAGGATCGGCAGGGTCAGCGTGTGATCGCCGCCCAGGGTGAGGGGGATGACATCGTGCTCCAGCACCTGGTCGTAATGCGCCTCGATCAGCCGCACCGTATCGAGCAGGTTGAAGGTGTTGATGGCCACATCGCCCAGGTCGGCGACACTCAGGGAATCGAAGGGCGCCGCGCCGGTGGCCATGTTGTAGGGCCGGATCATCACCGATTCGCTGCGCAGCTGGCGCGGACCGAAGCGGGTGCCGGAGCGCAGCGAGGTGCCGATGTCCAGCGGGATGCCGATGAAGGCGGCATCGAGGCCTTGAGGGGAGGCGAGGTGGGGCAGTCGCAGCATGCTGGCAATGCCGCCGAAACGGGGCATCTCGTTGCCGCCCAGCGGCTGGTGCAGGATCTTTTCCACGGGTCATCCTCGTCGTAGTGATGTCCCGATTGTGCAAAGCCGATGGCGGCTGAAGAATCGGCCCGGACAAAAAATCACTTCAGAGATTTCTGAACTAATGGCTAGACTGCCGGGCTGCGTCCACCGGAGTCCGCCATGGCCAATGCCCTCCACGATATCCGCCTACTCAAGCTGTTCGCCTGCGTGGTCCGCCACCAGGGATTCGCCGCGGCGCAGCAGGAATTGAACCTGTCCACCTCGGCCATCAGCACCTACATGAGCCGGCTGGAGGGTCAGCTCGGCGTCACCCTCTGTCATCGCGGTCGGGGCGGATTCGCCCTGACCAGCAAGGGTGAACTCTTCCACCAGGAAACCCTGCGCATCCTGGGCGAGATCGAGGGCTTTGAACGCTACGCCACCACGCTCAGGGGCGAACTGAGCGGCACCCTCAACCTCGGCGTGCTGGATTCGCTGTCCAGCGAACCGGCTCTGCCGCTGGCCCAGGTGATCGGCCGCTATACCCATGACTATCCCGGCGTGCATCTGCACCTGGCCGTGACCAGCCCTTATGAGTTGCAGCTCGGCGTCCTGGAAGGACGGCTGGATCTCGCCGTGGGCGCCTTTTCCGCCCGTATGAACGGGGTGGTCTACCAGCCGCTGTATCGCGAGCAGCACTGGCTGTATTGCAGTGATCGGCATCCACTGTTCCAGGAGCGGCGCATCCCGGCCGAGATGATCACCCGCCAGCGGATGGTGCGACGCGGCTACTGGAGTCAGGCGGAGCTGGCTCGCCATGGCTTCAAGGAAAGCGCCGCTACCGTGGAAAGTATGGAGGCGCAGTTGATCCTCATCCTTTCGGGTGCCTATATCGGCTATCTCCCGGAGCACTATGTCCACGCCTGGGTCGACCAGGGGCGGCTCAAGGCCCTGCAACCGGCCACCTTTGGCTATCAGGCGCCGTTCTCCCTCATCAGCCGTCGAGGGCGCGGAAAGGAGCCGCTTATCCAGAGTTTTCAGCGCATCCTTAAAGCCCAGATGCAACATGCCGATAGCTAGTATGACGATAACCAAATGGTTACCGTCGGCGCCTGTGACGGCAGTTGGCCACCATTGAACTGGTTGATGTCGCACGGAGTAGATAACCCGCTAGATAAGGCACCCGCATGCGCACGAATTTGCCGGTCACCCAGCAAGGCCGTACCTTCAAGGAAGAAGAACGACTCATCTCCACCACTGACCTGCAGGGGAACATCACCTACTGCAACGAGGCCTTCATCGCCATCAGTGGCTATACCCGGGAGGAGCTGATCGGCAGTCCGCACAATCTGGTGCGTCATCCCGACATGCCGCCGCCGGTGTTCGGCCACATGTGGGCGACCCTCAAGGAAGGCAAGCCGTGGATGGGCATCGTCAAGAATCGCTGCAAGAACGGTGATTTCTACTGGGTGAGCGCCTATGTCACTCCGATCCTCGAGCAGGGCCGGGTGATCGGTTACGAATCCGTGCGTTCGCTGCCCAGCGCCAGCGAAGTCCGTCGCGCCGGCGAACTCTATGCCCGCATCAATGCCGGCAAGGCCCCCGTGCCCATGACTCGCCGCCTGGGCAGCGCCATCGCCGCCTGCTGGTCGACGGTGGCAGCCACTGGCGTCATCCTCGGCGGCCACTTCGTGCTGAATGACCCCGCGCAAACGGTGCTCATTGTCGCTGCCCTGCTGGGCATCAGCGCGCACCAGCTGTATCGCCAGCGCGCCAGCATCGAACGCATCCTCGCCGATCATCCAAAGATGTTTTCCAGTGCCGTGGTCGCCCCGACCTACAGTGATCAGGTCGGCGCCCCGGCGCGCCTGGACCTGGCGCTGCACAGCGAGGCTGCGCGGCTGCAGACGGCCCTGACCCGCCTGGCCGACGTTGGCGACAGCGTGCGCCTGAAGGCCCGCGAATCCTCCCAGCTGGCCCAGTCCGAGGCCGAGCTGCTGGAACAGCAGCGCCATGAGACCGACCAGTCCGCCGCTGCCATCACCCAGATGACTTCCACCATCCACGAGGTCTCGCAGAACGTCCAGGAGACCGCCCAGGCCGCCGCCAATGCCGAGAGTCTGGTGCATTCCGGGCGGGACAAGGCCGAAGAGAGCCTGACCTCCATGCGCGAACTCGGCGCGGCGGTCAGCGACATCGGTCAGACCGTTGGCGAGCTGGCCAACTCGACCCAGAGCATCGGCAGCGTTGCCGACGTCATCACCGCCATCGCCGAACAGACCAACCTGCTGGCGCTCAACGCCGCCATTGAGGCCGCCCGCGCCGGCGAGGCTGGCCGTGGTTTCGCCGTGGTGGCCGACGAGGTCCGCTCGCTGGCCTCGCGCACCCGCGAATCCACCGAACAGATCCACCAGATCATCGCCAATCTGCAGGCCAATGCCGACCGCGCGGTGGCCACCGCCAGTCGCGGCGAAGAGACCTCGCGCCAGAGCGAACGCCACTCGGCAGCGGTACGCGAGTCCCTGGAAGGCATCAGTGCCTCGGTCAGCCTCATCACCGCCATGAGCCAGCAGATGGCCACTGCGGTGGAAGAGCAGAGTCACGTGTCCGAGGACATCAACCGCCAGATCAGCCGCATCGCCGATCTCTCCGATCACAGCTCGGCCCAGGCCCGTCGCGGCTCGGAACTGAGTCGCGAACTGGAAGGCATGGCCGACTACCTGCACGATCTCACCGCGCGCTTCAATCGCTAGGGCGGAGCAGGGCGGCGGCGATCCGGTATGATCGCCGCCCCGATTTGCTCCGGAAGCTTTGATGTCCCGTCCCGCCTGCGCCCGCTGCCAGCGTCCCCTGTCGCTCTGCCTGTGCGCGCTGATTCCTGCCCTGGCCAGTCGCACCCGGGTGCTGCTGCTGCAGCATCCCAGCGAGCGGCGCCATCCGCTCAACACGGCGCGCCTGGCCGCCCTGGGGCTCGACAATGCGCAGCTGGAGATTGGCGAGACCTTTCCCGACCTGCCGCTCTGGCTCGCTGACCATGACGCCTGGCTGCTGTTTCCCGGACCCGAGGCGGTCACGGTCGATCTGTTGCCGCCTGCTGCCGTGACCAAAGCGCCACGGCTGCTGGTGATTCCCGACGGCACCTGGCGCAAGGCGCGCTTGCTGCTGCACGCCAATCCGCTGCTGGCGGCCTTGCCCAGGCTTACCCTGCCGCCTGGCGCACCCTCGCGCTATCGGGTGCGCAAGGCCCCGGCGCCGGATGCGCTGTCGACCGTGGAGGCCGTGGTCGCGGCGTTGAATGCGCTGGAGGCGCCGCGCCGCTTCGATGCCTTGCTGGCACCCTTCGAGGCGCTAATCGACGGCCAGATCGCCGCCATGGGGCCGGAAACCTTTGCACGCAATCATGGCGGCGCAGAGCCGCGCGACTGAGGGAATTACCTGGGTGCCGGACCACTCTACCTAGAGAGAGTCAGCAGAGGAGTCACCCCATGTCCCGCTTCCCGATCCGCCAGCACGACGAATTCGCCAGCCTTGCCATGCCCCGTGCTGGCGGTGAACCCGATCAGCCCGATCCGGCGCCCATCCAGCCCAGCGAGCCGGGCGAGCCCACCGTACCCGATCAGGCACCGCCGACCCCCATGGCCAGAGCCGCCTGAGCGCCGCTGCGCTTCCTATGAAAAAAGGGCGATCATCACTGATCGCCCTTTTTTCATGTCGGTCGCGCGGCTAGCGCCGGGTCTTCTGCCGGAGCAGGTAGACCGTCACCGCCGCGCAGCTGGTGAAGGCCGCTACCCGTGCCCAGACGTAGGGCACCAGCCAGCAGGAAAAGCCCACGCTGATCCACATGGCGACGATGGCGTAGACCTTGCCCTTGAGCGGGATGCCTTCGCCTTCCAGATAGGGCTTGACCCAGGGCCCCAACCATTTGTGGTTGATCAGCCACAGATAGAAGCGCTCGGAACTGCGCATGAAGCAGGCCGCGGCCAGGAGCAGGAAGGGCGTGGTGGGCAGCAAGGGCAGGAAGGCGCCGATGATGCCCAGGGCCACGCTGAGCCAGCCGAGGCCCAGCAGCAGGTAGCGGACCCAGCCCTTGCGCTGGCGGGGTCTGGGGGTGGCCTCGTCCATCGCTCAGTGACGCGGCTTGAGCAGCGCCGGCTTTTCTTCGGGGGAATGGCAGAGCAGGAACAGCTGGGTCAGTAATTCCGGGATCTGCACCATCATGTCGGCGACCAGGCGACGGTCCTGGGCGATCTCGGAGAACTCCGGCTGTTCGTCGAAAAGACCCGAACCCACCATGATCGGCAGCAGCAGCTCGCTGACCTCGTCTTCGGCGTCTTCGAACCACACGGCTTCGCGCAGGAACACGCCTTCCATGAAGCCGATGCACCAGCCGCGCAGTTCGGAGTCGTCCGGCTCGGGGCCGAGATCCAGGTCGCAGGGCAGGTCCAGCTCTTCGTCACTGCCCAGCACGCGCAGGATATGCGCCTTAAGCTGCACCAGGGAACGCTCGATCTCCTCCTGCTGGGCGGCATCGCGATACTGCGGCGGCTCGGCGAAGAGGGCGTCGATCCACTCGCGTTCGGGAACCTCTTCCGGGCAGATGGACAGGGCGGTCAGGTAGCCATGGGCGGCTACGTAGTCGAGCGCTTCTTCGTGCAGATCGTCTGCATCGAGAAAATCGCGCAGACGGGTCAATTGTTCGGCGAAGGACATCGGCTACTTACCTCGGAAAGGATTCGAAAGGGCAGAACGGCCGGAATTGTAGACGAGCGCCCCGGTCACGTCGAACCTGACGGCCCGGCGCCGGCCGACGGAAAAGCACCGCCGCAGCGACCTCGGCATCCGTATAATGGCCGTTCCATTCGAGGAGGCTTCATGTCAGAACCTGCGCTGCGCATCCTTAAAGACGTCTTTGGCTACGACGCGTTCCGTGGCAACCAGGCCCGGATCATCGAGCGCGTGGCCAGCGGTGGCGATGCGCTGGTGCTGATGCCCACGGGCGGCGGCAAGTCCCTGTGCTATCAGGTGCCGGCCCTGCTGAGGCCCGGCGTGGCCGTGGTGGTCTCGCCGCTGATCGCGCTGATGGACGACCAGGTCGCCACCCTGCTGGAACTGGGCGTGTCGGCGACCGCGCTAAACTCCACCATGACCGGCGAACAGCAGAGAGCCGTCGCCGCGCAGCTGGAGCGCGGCGAGATTAAGCTGCTTTATCTCGCACCCGAGCGCCTGGTCCAGCCGCGCATGCTGGATTTCCTCAAGCGCCTGCCGATCGCCCTGTTCGCCATCGACGAAGCCCACTGCGTGTCCCAGTGGGGCCATGACTTCCGCCCGGAATACATGCAGCTCGGTCAGCTGGCCGAACACTTTCCCGGCGTGCCGCGCCTGGCGCTCACCGCCACCGCGGATTCCCGTACCCGTGAAGAGATGGCCAGCCGCCTGCACCTGGAGCAGGCTGAGCGCTTTCTCTCCAGCTTCGACCGACCCAACATCTTCTATCGCATCGTGCCCAAGGAGTCGCCACGCAAGCAGCTGCTGGCCTTTCTGGCCGAGCGTCGCGGCGATGCCGGCATCGTCTACTGCATGTCGCGCAAGAAGGTGGAGGAGGTGGCCGAGCAGCTCAGCAACCAGGGTTTTCCGGCCTTGCCCTATCACGCCGGCCTGCCCAATGACGTGCGCGCCGCCAACCAGAAGCGTTTCCTCAACGAGGAAGGGCTGATCATGGTCGCCACCATCGCCTTCGGCATGGGCATCGACAAGCCCAACGTGCGCTTCGTCGCCCACCTCGATCTGCCCAAGAGCCTGGAAGCCTACTACCAGGAAACCGGACGTGCCGGCCGTGACGGCCTGCCGGCCGATGCCTGGATGGCCTACGGCCTGCAGGACGTGCTGCTGCTGCGGCAGATGATGCAGAACTCCGAGGGCGACGAGCGCCACAAGCGCATCGAGCGGCACAAGCTCGAAGCCATGCTGGCGCTGTGCGAGGAAACCCGCTGTCGGCGCCAGGTGCTGCTGGCCTATTTCGACGATCACCTGCCCCAGCCCTGCGGCCATTGCGATAACTGCATCGATACCGTGGAGACCTGGGACGCCACCGAACCGGCGCGCCAGGCGCTGTCGGCCATCTACCGTAGCGGTCAGCGCTATGGGGTAGGGCACCTGGTCGACATCCTGCTCGGTCGGGAAACCGAAAAGATCGTGAGCCTCGGCCATCAGCGCCTGGCCGTTTTCGGCCTGGGCAAGGCCCGCGGCGAAGACGAGTGGCGCACCCTGTTCCGCCAGCTGGTCGCCCGTGGCCTGGCCGAGGTGGATGTCGACGGCTTCGGCGGCCTGCGCCTGACCGAAAGCTGCCGCCCCCTGCTGCGCGGCGAAGTGCGCATCGAATTGCGCCGCGATCCCAAGCCCCAGCGCGGGCGGGGCAGCAGTGGCAGTGGTTCGGCCAGTGCCGCCAGCCAGTTGGTGCGCGCCGACGAACGCGAACGCTGGGAGGTCTTGCGCACCCTGAGACGCAAGCTGGCCGAGGAGCACTCGGTACCGCCCTATGTGATCTTCCCCGACGCCACCCTGCTGGAGATGCTGCGCAGCCAGCCGCGCTCGCTGGACGAGATGAGCCGGGTCAGCGGCGTGGGCGCGCGCAAGCTGGAGCGCTACGGCCAGGCCTTTCTCGACGCGCTCAATGACGGCGACGCCGCGCCAGCGCCGGTCGCCGACGTGCGCCACGAGGTGCTGACCCTGGTACGCGCCGGGATGACGCCCGAGCAGGCGGCGCGCCAGCTCAATTGCTCGGAAAAGAATGTCTATGCACTATTGGCCGAGGCCATTGCCGGGCAGCAGATCGCCCTGGAGCAGGCCCTGGACCTGCCAGAGGATCTGCTGGCGGAAATCCAGGATGCCTTCCTTGAGGACGAGGGCGAATTGCCGCCGGTAGCCCAGGTCGCCGCGCGCTTCGAAGGGCGGGTGGCGGCGGGTGCGCTGTACTGCGTGCGGGCAGCCCTGCAGGCGGAATTGGCGGACTAGCGAGGCGCGGCGGTTGCTCCGCCATGCCGGTAAACAGAATAATGAGAAAATCCAAGTACAAGGTTTAGCCTGAATGACCCCTACCGATCCACACTTGTTTGGCCGCCAGATCTTCCACGTTTCCCGTGCCTGGCGCGCCGAACTCGACCGGCGCCTGAGTCATCTGGGGCTGTCTCAGGCGCGTTGGCAGGTATTGCTGAACCTGGCGCGGATGAAAGGCGTCCAGCCCACCCAGCGTGAGCTCGCCCAGAGCATCAGCATCGAGGGGCCGACCCTGGCACGGCTGCTGGACGGTCTGGAAAAGCAGGGGCTGGTCAAGCGCCTGGCGGTTACCGAGGACCGGCGTGCCAAGCGCATCATGCTGACCCAGGAGGCCGGTCCGCTGATCGAGAAGATCGAGACCATCGCCGAAGCCCTGCGCAAGGAGCTGCTCAGCGGCCTGGACGACGAAGAGATCGCCATCTGCCAACAGGTACACCAGCGCGTCCTGGCCAATCTCGAGCGCGGTTGACTGCCGTCTGGCGGCTTGCCCCGCGCGGTAGCGCCCCCCGCCATCAACACCCGCTTCGGCCGAGGCGTCTGGGATCGCCTATCGCGCCCAGTCGCCTTCGCGGTGGGCTTTTCGGCGCGTGCGGCCATCGGTTTGCCGTCTGTCGGTATCGATGCTACGTTCCAGCGTAGCGGAGGCGATTTTTGTGAGCCACCGCGCTAAAACACCGGTTTACTCGAATACCTGACGCAGCGGTATCCATGGTCGCGAAACGCCGTCCCCTTGCCTTTGTCATCCTGTCGGCCGCCGCGCTGGCCACTCTTCCTCAAGCGGCGTTCGCGCTCGGCCTGGGGGGCATCACCCTGCAGTCCGCTCTGAACGAGCCCCTGCGCGCGCGGATCGAGCTGGTCAATATCGGCGATGCCGATGCCGGGGACTTCCGCATCCACCTGGCGGCGAACGAGGCGTTCGCCCAGGCTGGCGTGGACCGCACCCAGTTCCTCGACGACCTGGTATTCACCCCGCACCTGCGCACCGCGGCCGGTAGCTACATCGAGGTCACCTCGCGGCGCTCGCTGGTCGAGCCCTATCTCGGCTTCATCGTCCAGCTGGAACAGCCAGGCGGCAAGCAGCTGCGCGAATTCACCCTGCTGGTGGATCCTCCGCGCAGCGGTGGCGCCCCTACCAGCGTCGCCAGTACGGCGCCGGCGCGGGTCCAGGCTGCACCCGCGCGCGCCGCCGCTGCGGCCCCCGCCACGGGCTCGATGGCTCGACAAGCCGTTTCGGCGCCGCGCCAGGGGCTGGCACCTTCGCCGGATCTGGCTGCCGGGGAAGGCGTCTACCAGACGCGTCCCAAGGACACCCTCTGGAGCATTTCCAAGCGCCTGGGGCCCATGGCGAACCGGTCGGCGGAGCAGCTCATGGCCGATCTGTTCGCGCTCAATCCGGCGTCCTTCGCCAACAACGATCCCGGGCGACTCAAGGCCGGGCAGCGCCTGCGGCTGCCGGTGGGGGTCAGCGAGCCTGCGCCGCGGCAACCCGTGGTGGCCAAGACCGCCCCATCGCCGGCGCCCACCCCGGTGCCCGCGGCACCGGTCGCCGCCGCGCCGGTGCTGGAACCTGCACCCGCGGCCTCGGCAGCCGCACCAGCGCCCGTCGCGGCCCCAGCCCCGGCAAGCGAAGGGGCGGCGCCACCCGTAACGGCGCCGCAGCCCGCCGCAAGCCCTGCCGAGGACACCAAGCCGCTGCTGGTGACCCAGGACCTGGGTCGGCAGGTCGGCGATCTGGAGGGTCAGCTCACCCAGCTGCAGGAGCGCTACGACGCGCTGCTGGCGCAGAAAGAGGCGATGATCGAACAGCTTCAGCAGGACCGTGACGGTCTGCAGCAGCAGTTGAAGCAGGCGCGTTCGGTGGCCCTGGCCGCGCCGGCGCCGGTAGCCACCCCCGCGGCACCTGCAACGCCAGCGCCGCAGGCGGCACCCGTTGTGGGTTCCACGTCCGACAGCGCCGACGAAGGCCTGCTGTCCCTGCGCTCCCTGTTGCTGGCTGGCGCCGCGGCCATTCTGGCCCTGGCCGGAGTGCTCTGGTGGCGTCGACGGCAAGCCGAAGAGGCTGCTGTCGACGTGGAGGACGAGGTCGAGCAGCTCGATAGGGCGGAGCCCCTCCCCGAGCCCGTTCTGGCCGCTACCCAGCCGGTGCCCGCCAAGGCCAGGCCGGCGGCCGTCGCCAGTCCGGCGCCGGTCGACGATCATGCCGGTCGTGCGGAGATCTACATCGCCTATGGCCGCTACGGCCAGGCGCGAGAAGTGCTGGAAAGCGGCCTCGCCGAAGACGATCGCCGTCAGGATCTGCGGCTGCTGCTGCTCCGGGTGCTGGCCACCCTGGGCGAGGCCCAGGCGTTCCGGCAGCATGAACAGCGCTTTCTCGCGCTGGGCGGCGTGGCGGCGAGCCTGGCAGTGCTGCATGCCCAGTTTCCCGGGATGTCCGCCGAACCGGTGGATCCCCTGCCGGAAGATGATCTGGACCTCGACCTGCCGGCGTTCGACGCGCCGGCGAGCGAGTGGTCGGCGGAATTGCAATTCGCCGAGCCGGCGACGCCTGCACCGGTGACTGAAGAGCACTATGACCTGGATCTGGCCGACCTCAGTCTCGATGAGGCCATTGCCCTGACCGAGGAACTGGATGCCGATTCCGGGTGGAAGCAGGTCGATGCCCTGGAGGTCAGCCTTGAGGACGACTTCCCCGAAGGCCTGGGCGAGTTGCCGGCGGTCATGGAGCTGGACCTGAGTCTCGACGAGCACTTCATGGCCGACACCATCGCCCGGCGGTTCGCCGAGGCCGAGGCCTGTCTCGACCAGGGCGACGTCCAGCACGCGACCTCGTTGCTGCAGGAGATCGTCAGCGAGGGCAGCGACAGTCAGCGCGAGCGGGCCGAGATCCTGCTGTCCCGCATCGCCTGATCAGAAGCTGTTGCCCAGGTTGATGTAAAAGGCGTGCTCGCCCTGGTCGCTCAGGCCATAGGTGAACTTGAGCGGCCCCAGTGGCGTATCCAGGCCGAGGAACAGGCTGGCCGCGCTGATGTTGCCGCTGTCGTAGTCGTCATCGCGGTTCCAGATCCGCCCCTGCTCCAGGCTGCCACCCAGGTACACCGGGGTGTCCAGCGGGAACAGTGAGCGCTGCGTGAGCTGGTGGTAATAGATCAGTCGCGCCAGACCGTAGTTCTGCCCGGACAGGGCGTCCTGCCGATAGCCCGAGAGCTGCCAGGCTCCGCCCAGCAGGAAGCTGCTGGTCACCACATTGGTGTCGCTGTCGGTCGACAGGGTGCGGCCCAGGCCGCCACCCAGCACGAAGGTGTTGTAGCCGTAGCTAAGCGCCTTGTTCAGGTGCAGATCCAGCTGCCGATAGCGCGAATCCGAGCCCAGGCTCGGATCGAATTGCTTGAGCGTCAAGGCCAGATCCTGGCCCTCCCGCGGGAAGTTCACGTCGTCCAGATCGTCCAGCGAATAGCGCAATTCGTAGAAGCCTTCGGTAAAGGATTCCTCGGGTGTCTCTCGCGGGCCGACATGCACCTTGGTGCTGCCCCAGTCGTGGCCGATGCCCAGGCGTATCTCGGCCTTGTTGCCGATCTGCCGCCCTACGTTCAGGCCGAAGCCATAGCGTTCGCGGCGGTATTCGGCGATGGGGTCGTTGCGTTCCAGCTGCTCGATGTTGCGCGCCTCGCCGCCGATATAGGGGGCTATGAAATAGCGTGAGCCGACGTCCAGCGGCTGGTAGAACTCGCTGTAGAGCTCCTGGTGATCGCCGATCTGCACCCGCGTCAGCCATTCGCCACCCAGGCGATTGAGGCCATTGATGCGATAGCTGGCACCGAAGTTGAAGGCGCTGTCGCCTCGCAGGTCATCCGACAGATTCAGGCCCAGCCGCAGGAAGTCCGTGCCGCTGCGCTTGCCGCGGGCGTAGATCACCAGCACGTTGTCACCGGGGCCATCCCGGCGGATGCGGTATTCCACCTGGTCGAAGTAGTCCAGGCCATAGAGGGTGCTCATGTCATCCTGCAGGCGCTCGACATTGAGCGGTTCGCCCAGGCGCTGGCGGATGTAGTGGCGGATGACCTCGTCCTCAACCTTGGAATCGTTTTCGATGCGGATGGCGTCGATGACCGGGGTGCGGCTGCTGGGTGCACGCGCGGCCGCCACCGCGGTGGTGCGTTCGTTCTTCGCGTCCTTGCGCAGCACCGCGAGCTCGCCGGCCATGGCCATCGTCGCCCGGTAGCTCGCATCGATCAGCGCCTTGACCTCGCTGAAGTCGGCGCTGGTATAGCTGGCCAGCGGCGGCTGGATCAGCAGGTCCTGCTTGCCCAGGGTCGCCAGTTGCGCCTGGGAGTTGTTGCGGGTCATCAGGGTGGTGGACTGATTGAGCACGTCCAGCACCGTGGTCAGGTCCTTGCGCTTGAGCAGCGGGGTGCCGATGTCGACCACCACCACTCGCTGCGCGCCCATGTCCCGGGCTACGTCGATGGGGATGTTGTCGACCATGCCGCCGTCCACCAGCAGCCGACCGTCGATCTCCACCGGGGCGAACACCGCCGGAATCGACATGCTGGCGCGAATGGCCCGGGGCAGGTGGCCGTGGTCGAACACCACCTTCTCGCCGGTGGTGATGTCCGTGGCCACGGCGCGGAAGGGGATGGCCAACTGGTTGAAATCCCGGGTGTCGCTGGTATGCACGAACAGCTTTTCCAGCATCATCCCCAGGTTCTGGCCCTGGATCACCCCGATCGGCAGGCCCAGGGTGCCATCGTCGCGAAAGCTCAGCTTCTGCTTGACCAGGAAATCGCGGTCGTCCTGCTTGCGCCTGAAGGGCACGTCCTTGCGTGGCGGCTGGTCGGAGAGCACCTGGCCCCAATCCATGTCCAGCGCGATGCGTTCCAGTTCCTCAGCGCTGTAGCCGGCGGCATAGAGACCACCGATCACCGCGCCCATGCTGGTGCCGGCGATGGCGTCGACCTGGATGCCCTGTTCCTCCAGCGCCTTGAGCACGCCGATATGCGCCAGCCCCCGGGCCGCGCCGCCGGACAGCACCAGTCCCACCTTGGGCGGTGGCGCACCCCAGGCCAGGGCGGACAGCAGAAGGCAGACTACGGGCAGCAACAGGCGCATAGGACGGACCACATGGCGGACGGGATCGGGGGCTGCGTATTATAGGGAGCCCAGGCCTTGCGAGGTGTATCGTGTCGAACGCCAAACCTGTCATCACCATCCATTACTGCACCCAGTGCCAATGGCTGCTGCGCTCGGGCTGGCTGGCTCAGGAGCTGCTTAGCACCTTTGGTACCGATCTGGGTGGGGTGACGCTGCTACCGGGAACCGGTGGCGTGTTCGAGATCGCCTGTGGCGGAGAGGTGCTCTGGGAGCGCAAGCGGGATGGCGGCTTTCCCGATGCCAGAACGCTGAAGAACCGGGTCAGGGACCTGGTGTTTCCGGAACGCGATCTGGGGCACAGCGAAGGACAGCGGCGCGAAGGCGGGGATGGCGCCCCCGAAGGGGCGTGAGATCAGGCTTCCGAGCTGACCGTATCCCGTACATCGAGGGTATTGGTGACTGGCGCTGCGGCGGGTGCGCTCACTTCGGCCGCGCGAATCTCGACGGCGTGCAGCCCCTTGGGACCCTGAACGATATTGAAGTTGACCGCCTGGCCCGCCTTGAGTGTGCGGTAACCGTCCATCTGAATGGCCGAGTAATGAGCGAATAGGTCTTCATCACTGTTATCTGCAACGATGAAGCCATATCCTTTGGCGTTGTTGAACCATTTGACCTTGCCACTGAGCATACCGGCTCCCTCTGCAAAGGACTCCAAGCCTGGAGTATCATTCGACTACAGTTCCAGTGAATCCACACAGACGCCACTACAACGGAACCCTTGGTACCTCGTCGGGTACAGGATGTTTGTAACACCCTTTCAGTCTTAGTCAAGGCAAGGCACTAGGCGGCTGAGACGTGGATCAAGCTCTTTTTTTCCTGCTATTCATCCCGTAATTCGGAATCGATCAGAATGCGTGTAATCGACCCCATCCGACTGGCGGCGGACGACAACGAACATCAGGACGGCGACAACGGTGGCCTGGCGGTGCAGGAAGCCAAACCTGCACTAAAACGGCCAGCCAGATATCGCGTTCTGATGTATAACGATGACTACACCCCGATGGAGTTCGTCGTCGAGGTGCTGGAACGCTACTTCAGCATGAACCGCGAAGCGGCTACCCAGGTGATGCTCACTGTGCATACTCAGGGAAAGGCGGTCTGCGGAACATTTACTCGCGATGTCGCTGAAACCAAGGCCATGCAAGTCAATCAATATGCGAGGGAGTGCAACCACCCGCTGCTGTGTGAAATCGAAATCGAAAGTTAGATCTGTGCTGCTTGGGCTACTGTGCTGCTTGGGCTATGAGGTGAAGCTATGTTGAATCGTGAGCTCGAAGTCACCCTGAATCTCGCCTTCAAGGAGGCGAGGACGAAGCGTCATGAATTCATGACCGTTGAGCACCTCCTGCTGGCGCTGCTGGACAACGAAGCGGCCGCCACCGTGTTGAGAGCCTGCGGCGCCAACATCGATCGCCTGCGTCGCGATCTGTTGGAATTCATAGATTCCACCACGCCCCTGATTCCACAGCAGGATGACGAGCGCGAAACGCAACCGACGCTGGGCTTCCAGCGGGTCCTGCAGCGTGCGGTCTTCCACGTGCAGAGCTCGGGCAAGCGCGAAGTGACCGGGGCCAACGTCCTGGTCGCCATCTTCAGCGAACAGGAAAGCCAGGCGGTGTTCCTGCTCAAGCAGCAGAGCGTGGCGCGGATCGACGTGGTCAACTTCATCGCCCACGGCATCTCCAAGGTGCCCGGCGCCGCCCCTGAAGCCGAACAGGATCAGGACGCCGCCGAGGAGGAGGGTGCGGAGCCCAGTTCCTCCAACAATCCGCTCGAAGCCTACGCCAGCAACCTCAACGAGCAGGCGCGGCAGGGCCGCATCGATCCACTGGTCGGCCGCGAGCACGAAGTCGAGCGCGTTGCCCAGATCCTCGCCCGGCGTCGCAAGAACAATCCGCTGCTGGTGGGTGAGGCCGGGGTCGGCAAGACCGCCATCGCCGAAGGCCTGGCCAAGCGCATCGTCGACGGTCAGGTCCCCGACCTGCTGGCGGACAGCGTGGTCTACTCCCTGGACCTCGGTGCCCTGCTGGCCGGCACTAAGTACCGTGGCGACTTCGAGAAGAGATTCAAGGCGCTGCTGGCCGAGCTGAAGAAGCGGCCCCATGCCGTGCTCTTCATCGACGAGATCCACACCATCATCGGTGCCGGCGCGGCCTCGGGCGGGGTGATGGATGCCTCCAACCTGCTCAAGCCGCTGCTGTCCTCCGGCGAGATCCGCTGCATCGGCTCTACCACCTTCCAGGAATTCCGCGGCATCTTCGAAAAGGACCGGGCACTGGCTCGGCGCTTCCAGAAGGTCGACGTGGTCGAGCCCTCGGTGGACGACACCTACGGCATCCTGCGTGGCCTCAAGGGGCGCTTCGAGCAGCATCACCACATCGAGTACACCGATGAGGCGCTGCGTGCGGCAGCCGAGCTGGCCGCCCGCTATATCAACGACCGCCACATGCCTGACAAGGCCATCGACGTCATCGACGAAGCCGGCGCCTATCAGCGCCTGCAGCCCGAGGATCGTCGCGCCGAGCGCATCGACGTGCAGCAGGTCGAGGACATCGTCGCCAAGATCGCGCGGATTCCCCCCAAAACCGTCAACAGTTCCGACAAGGAGCTGCTCCGCAACCTGGAGCGTGACCTCAAGCTGACCGTGTTCGGTCAGGACCTGGCGATCGAGTCCCTGTCCACCGCCATCAAGCTGTCCCGTGCCGGTCTGAAGTCGCCTGACAAGCCGGTCGGTTCCTTCCTCTTCGCCGGTCCCACCGGCGTGGGCAAGACCGAGGTGGCGCGGCAGCTGGCCAAGGCCATGGGTGTGGAGCTGGTGCGCTTCGACATGTCCGAGTACATGGAGCGGCACACCGTGTCCCGGCTGATCGGTGCGCCTCCCGGCTACGTCGGTTTCGACCAGGGTGGTCTGCTGACCGAGGCCATCACCAAGACGCCGCACTGCGTGCTCCTGCTCGACGAGATCGAGAAGGCCCACCCCGAGGTGTTCAACCTGCTCCTGCAGGTCATGGACCATGGCACCCTGACGGACAACAACGGTCGCAAGGCCGACTTCCGCAACGTGATCCTGATCCTGACCACCAACGCCGGTGCCGAAACCGCATCCCGTGCCTCCATCGGCTTCACGCTGCAGGATCACACCACGGATGCCATGGAAGTCATCAAGAAGAGCTTCACGCCGGAGTTCCGCAACCGTCTGGACACCATCATCCAGTTCGGCCGACTGAGCACCGAAGTCATCAAGAGCATCGTCGACAAGTTCCTCACCGAACTCCAGGCGCAACTCGAGGACAAGCGTGTGCAGCTCGAGGTCAGCGATGCGGCCCGTGGCTGGCTGGCAGAGCGTGGTTATGACGTGCAGATGGGTGCTCGTCCCATGGCGCGCCTCATCCAGGACAAGATCAAGCGGCCGCTGGCCGAGCAGATCCTGTTCGGCGATCTGGCCGACCATGGCGGTATCGTGCACATCGATGCAGTAAACGACGAGCTGGAGTTCGAGTTCGAGACCACGGCCGAGCCTGCCTGAGGGCAGGTCGCGGTTTACAGTCGCTCATGAAAAAGCCCGGCATCGCCGGGCTTTTTCATGAAAGGATTCGCTTAACGCGCGCGGTAGGTGATCCGGCCCTTGCTCAGATCGTAAGGCGTCAGCTCCACGCGAACCTTATCCCCCGTCAGGATGCGGATGTAGTTCTTACGCATCTTTCCGGAGATGTGCGCGGTGACGACGTGCCCATTTTCCAACTCCACGCGAAACATGGTGTTGGGCAGGGTGTCGACGACAGTACCTTCCATTTCGAAGCTGTCTTCTTTCGACATATATAGAAAAGCCCTCGGTGACAAGATAGGCCCAGAGCAGTCCGGGCGAAAAAGGCCCATATTCTGACAGAAATTCAGAAAAAGCGCTATTTCGTCAGGCCAGGGCGACCCAGCGCTGATTGACGAAGAGCTCGATGGGGCGATACTCGGTCTTATAGGACATCTTGCGACACCCTTTGATCCAGTAACCGAGATAAACCGCATCCAGGCCGAGGCGCCGGGATTCCGCGATCTGCCAGAGGATGCCGAAGACGCCGAGGCTGCGCTTCTCCTCGCTGGGATCGTAGAAGGTATAGACGGCCGACATGCCGTTGGGCAGGACATCGGTGACGGCGATTCCGATCAGACGATCTTCCACCCGCATCTCATAGAAGAAGGCGTAGGGCAGGTTGCTGACCAGGAAGGTGGAGAACTGGCCGCGACTCGGCGGGAACATGTCGCCGTCGGCGTGCCGCTCGCTGATGTAGCGGGCGTACAGCTGATAGCGCTCTTCGGTGAAGCCCGGGTCGCAGCGGCTGACCTTGATGTCGAGGTTGCGCTTGAGAACGCGATTCTGCTTGCGGCTGGGGCGAAAGCGGGCGACGGGAATGCGGGCGGGGACACAGGCCTTGCAGAGCTGGCAGTGAGGACGATAGAGGTGGTCGCCACTGCGGCGGAAGCCCAGTTCGGACAACTCCGCGTAGATCTGGCCGTTCATGGGCTGCGAGGGGTCGAGAAACAGCGTGGTCGCCTGCTCGTTGGGCAGGTAACTGCAAGCGTGAGGCTGGGTTGCGTAGAACTTGAGTCTCGCCAGCTCGGTCATGTCGAACCTCTACATAAGCCTAGCCTGAGTGTAAGTCACCCGCAGGAGGTAGGCCAGGCGGCCATGCTGGCCTGATCCAGGTATTTGGCCAGGTATTCGGCAAAGCGTTCCCGAGAGAGACAGCTCGCGCCGAGACTCTGCAGATGTGCGGTTTGCATCTGGCAGTCGATCATCACGAAGCCCCAGGCCGCCAGGTCCCGGACCAGGGTCACGAAGCCGATCTTGGAGGCGTTGTCGACGTGGCTGAACATGGATTCGCCGAAGAACAGCTTGCCCATGGCGATGCCATAGAGGCCGCCGACGAGCTGGTTGCCGTCCCAGACCTCCACGGAGTGGGCCCAGCCCTGGGTGTGCAGTTGCTGGTATGCCTGACGCATCTCCGCGGTGATCCAGGTGCCGTCCGCATCGCGGCGCGGACCGGCGCAGGCTAGGATCACCCGCTCGAACGCCTGGTCGTAGGTGACCCGCAGCGGCGTCTTGCGCAGAGTCTTGGCCAGGCTGCGAGAGACGTGCAGATCCGGCGGAAAAAGCACCGTCCGCGGATCCGGCGACCACCAGAGCAGGGGCTGGCCGGCCTGGTACCAGGGAAAGCAGCCATGTCGATAGGCGCTGATCAGGCGCGCCGCACTCAGGTCGCCGCCGATGGCCAGCAGGCCGTTGGGTTCGCGTAGCGCCTGCTGCAGTGGCGGAAAGTCAGGGCTTTCGCGGGTCAGCCATTTCACCATGGTAGGGGAGGGCGCCTTCTGATGGGTGGAGCCGAAGCTGTGCCGCTTGTGCGTAACAAGCTCAAGAAATCGTCATAACTCTTTGTCAGGACAACGAAAGAATGCTCCAATGTTGTGCCTGAAGGCGGTTCCGGTACGGCCGGCCGCTATCGTGCCATGTTTCGCCGTGGGACTGTAGAAGCAGGGCCCGGGCGATCTAGAATGGCGCACTGTTTTTGATTCACGGTCACACGTTCCGTGTGCGGGAAAAGCGCGCTTGAAGCAATCCAGTTCTGTCAGCCACGTCAACCAATGGCGTGAGCATCTGCATTATCGTCTCAAGGAGGTGGTGCTCATCGCACTGGCCGCCTTGTGCCTGTATCTGCTCATGGCTCTGCTGAGCTACGACCCCTCCGATCCGGGCTGGACCCACACCAGTCGCATCGATCAGGTCCATAACACCGCGGGCCGCGCCGGCGCCTGGCTGGCCGACGTGCTGTTCATGGCGCTCGGCTATTTCGCCTTTGTGTTTCCCGTACTGCTCGCCGTCAAGACCTGGCAGATCTTCCGCAAGCGGCATCTGCCCTGGGAATGGAGCGGCTGGCTGTTTTCCTGGCGGCTGACCGGCCTGGTACTGCTGGTGATCTCGGGTTCGGTACTGGCCTATATCCATTTCCATGCGGCTTCGGCGCTGCCGGCGTCCGCCGGCGGCGCGCTGGGCGAGAGCCTCGGGCAGCTGTCGGTCGCCGCCCTCAATGTCCAGGGCAGCACGCTGCTGTTCCTCGCGCTGTTCCTGCTGGGGCTCACCGTCTTTACCGACCTGTCCTGGTTCAAGGTGATGGATTTCACCGGCAAGGTCGTGCTCGACCTGCTGGATCTGGTGCAGGGGGGCTTCAGCCGCCTGGCCGGCGGTCGTCGTCAGGCGCCGGAGCTGGACGTCTTCGACGAGCCAGTGTCGCAACCCGTCGCCCGCAAGAGCAAGGCGCGCGACGTGCCGGTTCCGGTTGCCGACGAAGACCTCGACGACCTTCTCGACATCGCGCCCCCGCCACGGGTCGAGCGCGCCGCGCCGCGCATCGAAATGCCGGCGCCCAGTCGCTTCGTTGCCGAGCCGGCGGAGCCCGTGCCTGTAGCTGCCACGCCCGTCGCGGCGGCTGCCAGCGTGGCCATGCCCAGCCCGCCGCCGCGCAAGGCTGCGCCGGCGCCAGCCCCTGCGCCTTATGCGCCGGCAGCCGCCGTCACCCGTGTCGATGCGGACCTGGAGGGCACCCTGCCGCCGCTGTCGATTCTGGATCGCGCCGAGAAGAAACAGCAGAGCTACTCGCCGGAATTCCTCGAAAACATGTCGCGCCTGCTGGAGGTCAAGCTCAAGGAGTTCGGCGTCGAGGTGCTGGTGGAGAGCGTCCATCCCGGCCCGGTGATCACCCGCTTCGAGATCCAGCCGGCGGCCGGGGTCAAGGTCAGTCGCATCTCCAACCTGGCCAAGGACCTGGCGCGCTCCCTCGCCGTGTTCAGCGTCCGGGTGGTGGAAGTCATTCCCGGCAAGACCACCGTGGGTATCGAGATTCCCAACGAGGATCGCCAGATGGTGCGGTTCTCCGAGGTGCTCGAATCGCCCGAGTACGCCGCGGCCAAGTCGCCCGTCACCCTGGCCCTGGGTCACGACATCGGCGGCAAGCCGGTCATCACCGACCTGGCCAAGATGCCGCACCTGCTGGTCGCCGGTACCACCGGCTCCGGTAAGTCGGTAGGCGTGAACGCCATGCTGCTGTCGATCCTGTTCAAGTCCAGCCCGGAAGACGCGCGGCTGATCATGATCGATCCCAAGATGCTGGAACTCTCGATCTACGAGGGCATTCCGCACCTGCTCTGTCCGGTGGTCACCGACATGAAGGAAGCCGCCAACGCTCTGCGGTGGAGCGTGGCGGAGATGGAGCGGCGCTACAAGCTGATGGCGGCCATGGGCGTGCGTAACCTGGCCGGCTTCAACCGCAAGGTGAAGGACGCCGAGGAAGCGGGCACTCCGCTGACCGATCCGCTCTATCGTCGCGAGAGCATGGACGACGAGGCGCCGCTGCTGAAGACCCTGCCGACCATCGTGGTGGTGGTGGACGAATTCGCCGACATGATGATGATCGTCGGCAAGAAGGTCGAAGAGCTGATCGCGCGGATCGCGCAGAAGGCGCGAGCGGCCGGCATCCACCTGATCCTGGCCACCCAGCGTCCATCGGTGGACGTCATCACCGGTCTGATCAAGGCCAACATCCCGACGCGGATGGCCTTCCAGGTGTCGAGCAAGATCGACTCCCGGACCATTCTCGACCAGGGCGGCGCCGAACAGCTGCTTGGTCACGGTGACATGCTCTATCTGCCGCCGGGTACCGGCCTGCCGATTCGCGTCCACGGCGCCTTCGTGTCCGACGACGAGGTCCATCGCGTGGTCGAGGCCTGGAAGGAGCGCGGCGCCCCCGACTACATCGAAGACATCCTCAGCGGCCCGGACGAGGGCGGCGGGGCAGGCTTCGAGGGGGGTGGTGGCGAAGGCGGCGAGAGCGACGAGGACGATCCGCTCTACGACGAAGCGGTGCGCTTCGTTACCGAGAGTCGCCGGGCTTCCATCTCCGCGGTCCAGCGCAAGCTCAAGATCGGTTACAACCGGGCGGCACGCATGATCGAAACCATGGAAATGGCCGGTGTCGTATCGCCCATGAACACCAACGGCTCGCGTGAGGTCACAGCGCCTGCTCCGGTGAGAGACTGACATCCATGAGGACCTCGATGCACAAGCTGCGTTGCTTCGCCCTGGCCGCCCTGGCCGCCGTAAGCTTTTCCGCCCATGCCGACCAGGCGTCGGTGGGTCGCCTGTCGCAACTGCTGGACAAGGCCCAGACCCTGACCGCGCGCTTTTCGCAACTGACGCTGGATGGCTCGGGTACCCGCCTGCAGGAAACCGCCGGCAACATGAGCCTCAAGCGTCCCGGGCTGTTCCGCTGGCATTCCGATGCCCCCCAGGAGCAGCTGCTGGTGTCCGATGGCAAGCAGGTCTGGCTGTACGACCCGGACCTGGAGCAGGTCACCATTCGCAAGCTGGACCTGCGCCTGACCCAGACGCCGGCGCTGCTCCTGTCGGGCGACATCTCCAAGATCGAAAGCAGCTTCGACGTCACCAGCAAGGACGCCGGCAACGTCGTCGACTTCGTGCTCAAGCCCAAGACCAAGGACACCCTGTTCGACAGCCTGCGGCTGTCGTTCCGCAACGGCGTGATCAACGACATGCAGTTGATCGACGGTGCCGGTCAGCGAACCAACATCCTCTTCTTCAACGTCAAGCTCAACGAGCCGGTGGCCGCGTCCCAGTTCACCTTCCAGGTGCCCAAGGGAGCCGACGTCATCCAGGAGTGATCGCACCCCATGGATCTCTTCAGCACCGCACCCGTCGGGCAGCCCTTGGCTGCCCGCATGCGTCCCGAGACCCTCGATGAATACGCGGGTCAGCAGCACCTGCTGGCGCGGGGCAAGCCCCTGCGCGAGGCGCTTGAGCAGGGTGCGCTGCATTCGATGATCTTCTGGGGGCCGCCCGGGGTGGGCAAGACCACCCTGGCGCGGCTGCTGGCGCAGGTCTCCGATGCCCATTTCGAAACGCTCTCAGCGGTGCTCTCCGGGGTCAAGGAGATCCGCCACGCGGTGGAGGTGGCCAAGCAGCAGGCCGCCCAGTATCGCCGCCGCACCATCCTCTTCGTCGACGAGGTGCATCGCTTCAACAAGTCGCAGCAGGACGCCTTTCTGCCCTATGTCGAGGATGGCACCCTGATCTTTATCGGGGCGACCACCGAGAATCCCTCCTTCGAACTCAACAACGCGCTGCTCTCGCGAGCGCGGGTCTATGTGCTCAAGAGCCTGGACGACGAGGCCCTCGGCGGCCTGGCACGCCGCGCCCTGACCAGCGCCAAGGGCCTGGGCGAACGCCGGCTGAGTCTGCCCGACGACGCCCTGGCGCTGCTGCTGGCCGCCGCCGATGGCGATGGCCGCCGACTGCTCAACCTGCTGGAAAACGCCGCGGACCTGGCCGAGGACGGTGGTGTCCTGGATGCCGAGCTGTTCCAGAGTCTGCTGGGCGATCAGCGCCGGCGCTTCGACAAGGGTGGCGAGGCCTTCTACGACCAGATCTCCGCGCTGCACAAATCGGTGCGCGGCTCGAATCCCGATGGTGCCCTCTACTGGTTCGCGCGGATGATCGACGGTGGCTGCGATGCGCTGTACATCGCCCGGCGAGTGGTGCGCATGGCGAGCGAAGACATCGGCAACGCCGATCCGCGCGCCCTGAGCCTGTGCCTGGACGCCTGGGATGTCCAGGAGCGCCTGGGCAGTCCGGAAGGCGAGCTGGCCATCGCCCAGGCGATCGTCTATCTGGCCTGCGCGCCCAAGAGCAATGCCGTCTACCTGGGCTACAAGGCCGCCCTGGCCGATGTGCGCCAGAACGGCTCGCGCGAGGTGCCACTGCACCTGCGCAACGCGCCGACCAAGCTGATGAAGAATCTTGGCTACGGCGACGAATACCGCTATGCCCACGATGAGCCTGAGGCCTATGCCGCGGGCGAGGACTACTTTCCCGAAGAGCTCGAGCCGCGCCGCTACTATGAGCCGGTTCCCCGTGGGCTGGAGCTGAAGATCCGCGATAAACTGCAGCACCTGGCGGACCTCGACCGGTCCAGCCCGCGCCAGCGCCGGCGGCGTTCCTGACCCCCCGCCCGCGCCGTTGCCCCCATTCCTAAGCAAGAGAAACGGACATGCTTGATTCGAAACTGGTTCGCACCCAAACCGAGGAGGTGGCCGCACGTCTGGCGACCCGTGGCTACGTCTTGGACGTCAGCCTGGTGGAGTCGCTGGAAGCTCGTCGCAAGGCCGTGCAGACCCGCACCGAGACCCTGCAGGCCGAGCGCAATGCCCGCTCCAAGGGGATCGGCCAGGCCAAGGCGCGCGGTGAAGACATCGCGCCGCTGCTGGCAGAGGTCGATCGCATGGGTAGCGAACTGGAAGAAGCCAAGCGCGAGCTGGATCTGGTCCAGGGTGAGCTGGATGCCCTGCTGCTGGGCCTGCCCAACCTGCCCGATGCCTCGGTACCGGTCGGCAAGGACGAAGACGACAACGTCGAGGTCCGTCGCTGGGGCACGCCGCGTGAGTTCGACTTCGAGATCAAGGATCACGTCGCCTTGGGCGAGACCCACGGCTGGCTGGACTTCGAGACCGCTGCGCGTTTCTCCGGCGCCCGCTTCGCCGTGATGCGTGGCGCCATCGCCCGTCTGCACCGCGCCTTGGCGCAGTTCATGCTCAACCTGCACACCGGCGAGCACGGCTACGAAGAGACCTATACGCCCTACCTGGTGCAGGCCGAAACCCTGCAGGGTACCGGTCAGTTGCCCAAGTTCGAGGAAGACCTGTTCAAGATCGGCCGCGAAGGCGAGAGCGATCTCTACCTGATCCCCACCGCCGAGGTCACCCTGACCAACCTGGTCGCCGGCCAGATCCTCGACGCCAAGCGTCTGCCGCTCAAGTTCACCGCCCATACCCCCTGCTTCCGCAGCGAAGCCGGGGCCTCGGGGCGCGACACCCGCGGCATGATCCGTCAGCACCAGTTCGACAAGGTGGAGATGGTCCATATCGTCGAGCCGAGCACCTCCTTCCAGGCCCTGGAAGAGCTGACCGGCCACGCCGAAACCGTACTGCAGCGCCTGGAGCTCCCCTACCGGGTGCTGTCGCTGTGCACCGGCGACATGGGCTTCGGCGCCACCAAGACCTACGACCTGGAAGTCTGGGTGCCGAGCCAGGGCAAGTATCGCGAGATCTCGTCCTGCTCCAACTGCGGTGACTTCCAGGCGCGCCGCATGCAGGCCCGCTATCGCAATGCCGAGGGCAAGCCCGAGCTGGTGCATACCCTCAACGGCTCCGGCCTGGCCGTGGGTCGTACCCTGGTCGCCGTGCTGGAGAACTATCAGCAGGCGGATGGCAGCATCCGCGTTCCCGACGTCCTCAAGCCCTACATGGGTGGCCTCGAGGTCATCGGCTGATGGACTACCTGCCGCTCTTCCACAAGCTCGACGGCCGTCCGGTACTGGTGATCGGCGGGGGCGATATCGCCCTGCGCAAGAGCGTGCTGCTGGCCGAAGCCGGCGCGCTCATCACCCTGGTGGCGCCGGAGATCGAGCCGGAGGTACGCGCCTTCGTCGAGGCGCGGGGCGGCAGTTGCCGGGTCGAGCGCTATGCGGCGGACCATCTCGCCGGGCATTGCCTGGTGATCGCGGCCACCGACGATGACGAGGTCAACGAGAGGGTGTCCCACGACGCCCAGGCCCTGGGCCTGCCGGTCAACGCGGTGGATGCGCCGAAGCTGTGCACCGTGATCTTCCCGGCCATCGTCGATCGCTCGCCCCTGGTGATCGCCATCTCCAGCGGCGGTGACGCCCCGGTGCTGGCGCGCCTGGTGCGGGCCAAGCTGGAGAGCTGGATCCCGGCGACCTACGGGCAGCTGGCGCAACTGGCCCAGCGCTTTCGCGCCCGGGTGAAGACGCGCTTCGCCGATCTGCAGGCGCGGCGGATCTTCTGGGAAGAGGTGTTCCAGGGCGAGGTCGCGGAAAAGGTCTTTTCCGGCCAGCCCCAGGCGGCCGAACAGCTGCTGGAAGCCAAGCTGACCAGCGAGACCGCCACCTTTCGCGGCGAGGTCTATCTGGTCGGCGCCGGTCCCGGCGATCCGGATCTGCTGACCTTCCGCGCCCTGCGGCTGATGCAGCAGGCCGACGTAGTGCTCTACGACCGCCTGGTGGCCCCAACCATCCTCGACATGTGCCGGCGCGATGCCGATCGCATCTATGTCGGCAAGCGTCGCGCCGAGCATGCGGTGCCGCAGGATGATCTCAATCGCCTGCTGGTCAAGCTGGCCCGGGAGGGCAAGCGGGTCCTGCGATTGAAGGGAGGCGATCCCTTCATCTTCGGTCGCGGGGGCGAGGAGATCGAGGAGCTGGCGGCCGAAGGCATTCCCTTCCAGGTGGTGCCGGGCATCACCGCGGCCAGTGGCTGTGCGGCCTATGCCGGCATTCCCCTGACCCACAGGGACCATGCCCAGTCGGTGCGCTTCGTCACCGGCCATCTCAAGGACGGCTCGGCCGATCTGCCCTGGACCGATCTCGTGGCGCCGGGGCAGACCTTGGTGTTCTACATGGGCCTGGTGGGACTGCCCACCATCTGCGAGCAACTCATCGCCCATGGCAAGGATCCGGCAACGCCGGCGGCGTTGGTGCAACAGGGCACCACGCTCAATCAGCGGGTATTCACCGGTACCCTGCAGGATCTGCCGCAGCTGGTTGCCGAGCATGAGGTCCACGCGCCGACGCTGGTGATCGTCGGCGAAGTGGTGGCACTACGCGAGAAGCTGGCCTGGTTCGAAGGCGCCCAGACGACGGTCTGACACTCAGACCGCGCCCTGGATGCCGGCACTGCTCAGGGCCTCGCGGCCATGGGGCAGATCCAGCTCCAGGGCCGGCCCCTTGGGCACGATACCGGTCGGATTGATCTGCGCATGGCTGCCGTAGTAGTGGTGCTTGATGTGCTCGAAGTCCACGGTCTCGGCGATCCCCGGCCACTGATACAGCTCCCTCAGCCAGCCCTGTAGCGCCGGATAGTCCCGGATGCGCCGCAGGTTGCATTTGAAGTGGCCGTGGTAAACGGCGTCGAAGCGAATCAGGGTGGTGAACAGGCGCCAATCGGCTTCCGTCAGCCATTCGCCGGTGAGATAGCGCTGGGTCTGCAGCAGCTTTTCCAGGTCGTCGAGGGTGGCGAAGACCTCGTCGAAGGCCTCTTCGTAGGCCTCCTGGGTGGTAGCGAAGCCAGCCCGGTAGACGCCGTTGTTGACCGTCGGATAGATGCGCTCGTTGAGGGCGTCGATGCGCCCGCGCAGGGCCTCCGGGTAGAGGTCCAGGCGATTGCCGGTCAGCTCGTCGAAGGCGCCGTTGAACATGCGGATGATCTCGGCGGATTCGTTGCTGACGATGCGCTCCTCCTGGCGATCCCAGAGCACCGGCACGGTAACTCGGCCGGTGTAGTCGGCCTGGTCGCGCTGATAGAGCTGGTAGAGACGCTCGAGGTGATAGAGGTCGTCACCACTGGAGCCCTTGGCCAGGTCGAAGGTCCAGCCTTCCTCGCGCATCAGCCAGCTGACCACCGAGAAGCCGATCAGGTCCCTGAGGCCCTTGAGCTGGCGATAGATCAGGGTGCGGTGCGCCCAGGGACAGGCCAGGGACACATAGAGGTGGTAGCGCCCGGCTTCCGGAGCATAGCGCGAGGCGCCTTGCGGAATGGCTTGCTCGGGGCGGGCGATCCAGTCCCGACGCTGGGCCTCTTCCCGTTTGAAATGGCCATCCTTGCCATTGTCGTACCAGCGGTCCTGCCACTGCCCATCGACCAACAAGCCCATATCGTCATCCTCCGCTGCGTTGCGGTTAGGAACCCGGGGAGCCGCTCCGGGTTCCTGAGGCGACGTCAGAGCGTCCGGTCGCGCGCTTCCCAGCGTTGCTCCGCTTCGCGCTGGGCGCTGGCCTGGTCCTGGCCCAGGGCGCGCAGGGCCACGGCCAGGGTGGCGATGACCGCCAGGCGCCCATAGGGGTCTTCCGCTTCCCCCCGCCAGGTGGCGGCGAGCAGGGCCGGATCAAGGCGCTCCGGCTTGACCTGGCGACGCTCCGTCAGCGCCGGCCAGCTTTCGTCCCAGGCTTCGCCGCCACGGGTGCCGTAGAGGTGGGCGATGACATCGGGATTGCGCTCGACTTCACCGCCTTCGCCCTTGATGACGATGCTGTCATCACCCAGCAGACGACTGGCCTCGCGGTGCACCTCCTGGTAACCCGGATGGAAGATGCTCTGCAGGATGCAGCGCGCCTGGCTGGGGTTGAGCAGCCGGACCAGGGAGTGGATCGGCGAGCGCAGGCCGAGCTCGGCCTTGAGATCGATCATCCGCTGCAGGGCTGGCATCCAGGCGGCCAGCGGCAGGAAGGCCGGCTGACCGCGATCGAGCAGGGCGCCGACGTCCTGCCAGTCAGTGGCGGTCGGCATCCCCAGGTCGGCCAGGCACTGTTCGGTGTAGAGTCGGCCCGCGGTGTGGGTACCACCGCCATGCATGACCACCCGCACACCACTGCCGGCCAGGCATTTCACCGCCAGCAGGTACCAGGGCAGGTGACGCTTCTTGCCCGCGTAGGACGGCCAGTCGAGATCGACGGCGAAACCTGGCGGCTGCAGCCGCGCCCGGACGGCGCGGGTAAAGCCAGCCAGTTCCTCGGCGCTCTCTTCCTTGTGTCTGAGCAGCATGAGAAAGGCGCCGAGCTGGGCTTCGGTCACCTGACCGTCGAGGATCAGGCCCATGGCCATTTCCGCCTCGGCCTCGGTCAGACTGCGGGCGCCGCGCTTGCCCTTGCCCAGGGCCCGGACATAGACGGCGAAGGGATGTTCTTCGGGCGTGGTGAGGGTCATAGGCAATTATCCGGTTTCGGCAGGCCGGCCAGTTTGGCGCCGAGCTTGGCCGGCGCGCCCTTGAACAGCAGATTGAGCTGCAGACTGGTGCCCAGATCCGGGCCCAGCGTCTGGGCAATGTACTTGATCAGCGGCCGGTTGGCTGGTGAAAGCTGGAATTGTGCGTAGAAGTCACGCAGCGCCTGCAGCACCTGCCAGTGGCGCTCGGTCAGCTCGATGCCTTCCTTGAGTGCCAATTGCTGGGCTACTTCGGGACTCCACTGGGAGAGGTCGCGCAGATAGCCTTCGGGGTCGAGGTCGAGAGGCATGGCTAGGTCCAGCTGATGACCTTGGCGCAGCTCACGCTCAGGTCGACGAAGGTGGGGTAGTCGATCAGGGGCACGGCCCGCTCGGGTTGCAGGCGACGCGCCTGGACGTCTTCCGCCAGGGCATAGAGGGCCGTCTCGGCCGGGAGTTGCGTCAACAACTCCGCCGCCGCGCTGCCAGGGCGCAGGGCCTCGACGGCAGCGCCGGTGAGCAGAACGGTGTCCTCGCCGCGGACCCAGCTCAGGCCGTCCAGGGCACCGGCGTCCAGTAGCGGCGAGCGGGAAAACAGGTGCAGGGTAGTCAAATGGAAATCACCTGGTCATGGTCGTGGATCAGCGCCATCAGCCCCTCGGGCTCCAGCGGAGTCACCCAGGCGGGCAACTGCTCCGGCGTGATGCCCAGGCGGTGTAGGGCGGCGGCTTCAGCGTAGATGGCCTCGACACCGAACAGCGGCAGCGCAGAGAGGTTGGCGCTCAGGTCCTTCTGCTCGATGGCTGCACTGTCGGCCGCCAGCAGCTGGGTTACGCCAGGACCCGCGAACAGCAGCGCCAGGGGCAATTCGAAGGCACCACCGGCCAGTACGATATCCAGCGCCTCGCGCGGACCGGGGCCGCTCAGGGCCGGTTGGCGGGAGATGACGAGAGTACTCCTGGCCATGCTAGTCGCCTCCAAAGCAGAGCAGGCGATCGGCGTCCTGCACCGCCTCGTGCAACTGGCCCAGGCCGGACAGCTGCCAGGGCGCCCGCACGTTCACCGCGCCCTCACGTTCGTAGCGCCGCGCTTCGTTCTCGTCCAGCAGCCCGCGCTTGAGGGCGGCGGCGATGCACACCACGGCGTCGATCTGGTGGCGTTCGATCAGCTCGCGCCAACGGGCGGGCAGATCGGATTCGTCCTGGCCACTGACCAGGGCGTGAGAGGCGTTATGGACGCCGTCGCGGTAGAGAAAGAGGCGCGACAGCTCGTGCCCCCCGGCCAGCAGCGCCTCGCAGAAGCGCAGGGCCCGACGCGCCGAAGGCGCCTGGGGTGGAGAAAGGACAACGATGGCAAATTTCATGGATGTAAAAAGGCCCGCCGAAGCGGGCCTCTTGGGCTACCGCTCGTGATCAATCGTTGTTGCTGGCGAATCCGAAGATCTGCAGCAAGCTGATGAACATATTGTAGATCGAGACGTACAGGGTGATGGTAGCCATGATGTAGTTGTCTTCACCACCGTGCACGATGGCACTGGTCTGGAACAGGATGGCCGCGGCGGCGAACAGCACGAAGCCCGCGCTGATGGCCAGTTGCAGGCCGCTGATCTGGACGAAGAAGGACAGCACCACGGCGCCCAGCAGGATCCAGAAGCCCGCCATCAGAAAGCCACTGAGGAAGCTCATGTCCTTGCGGCTGATCAGGGCGTAGGCCGACAGGCCGAAGAAGGCAAGGGCGGTCATGCCGGCAGCGGAGGCGATCACGCTGCCACCGTTGGGCAGGCCCAGGTACATGTTCAGGATCGGGCCCAGGGTGTAGCCCATGAAGCCGGTGAGGGCGAAGGTACTGACCAGACCCCAGCCGCTGTCGCGGGTCTTCACGGTCAGGAAGAACAGGCCATAGAAGCCGATCAGGACCACGAAGATGTTGGGGTAGGGCAGCCGCATCTGCTGCGAGACGAAGGCGACCAGGCCGCTGAACGCCAGAGTCATGGCCAGCAGGGCATAGGTGTTGCGCAATACACGGCTGACGTCCCGCGGTTGCGCGATAGCAGGGTTGTAGGCGTATTGACGCTCGTTCATGGTGTACTCCAAAGCTAAATTAACGGTGTGATGTACCGTACGACCCCGAAGATAGCAAATGTTGCTTAAGGATCGCTTGCGACTGTTTGACAGTGTGTTGCCATCAGGTACTATGCGCCCCTCTTACGGAAGTGTGGCCGAGTGGTTTAAGGCAGCGGTCTTGAAAACCGCCGACTCGCAAGGGTCCCAGAGTTCGAATCTCTGCGCTTCCGCCATCCCTTGCCCGCAAAGTCCCGTTGTAGAGGCTTTCGCATGGTGGATTTATGGCCTACCCGCCACCATTCCGCCGATTCATCAGGCGCCGATTCCGGCAGATTTCGAGACTCGCTAACTATCCGAGACGCCCGACGAACGGTAGCGCCTGGGGGCTGCTTTGCTTTTCGGAATTGAGTGGTATAATTCAGCTGTAATCAAGGGGTTGATTACTCCTCGGAATCCCGCCAAGCATCTAGCTCAGGCGGGATTTTTTATGCGTGCGATTTAATGTCGTCGTCTAAACGCAAAAGGGCCGCTACTTTCGTAACGACCCTTTCAGGTGGTGGCGTGCCAGTATGGTGGTCGGCCTATACAGTGGCGCCTTCTGCTTGGTGGGCCAGGCGCATGACTTCCAGGCCGGCATCGGACAGGCCGGCGCGAACCAGGCATTCAATAGCGGCGGTCAGGTGTTCGCACGCCAGCTCTTGGGCGGCCTGACGGTCAATGTTTTCCTCATGCGGCGGCAGAAGGAACAGGGTGGCGCGCATGGTGGCTTTCTTAACGGCGGGTATGTTGCTGAATGGCTTAGGCATCTTGTTCGGTCTCGGTTTCTTCTGGTTCATCAGCATCTAGGCTGTTCTCTGCCGCTGCCTGTAGGGCGAGCACGATTTCCTCGCGCAGCTTGGACTTGAATTCGGTCTCATTTGTACAGCCCAGGAGCTGGAGCGCGGCACGGCGGGGGATGTTCATCATGTTGGTTTTGATGAGGCCACAGCGCATATTCCAGAGGTTCTCCATCTCCGAGATGGGCGCCACCTCGGCGCGTGCCCTGGCCAGCTCCAGCTCGGCGGTGCTGGCGTCGGCAGTCATCTTTCTGGTGCGCTGGCGCTGGAACTCGGAACCAGTGCCGCTGGCCTGCTCGATCATGGCGCGGACCGCTGCAGCCAGGTTGAATCTGCCAGGCGCCGTGCGCACCAGGGTGCCCTCCTCGGCCAATTGCCGGACGCGGCGGGCCGACATGCTTAACAGGGCGGCCAATTGGGCGTCGGTGACGTCCAGAGCCTTAAGGTCAAGCTCTGTGGATGCTCTCACAGCGACGACCCGAGAGACAGCGTGCCCCGGCGCGCCGCCTGGCGGCGTAGTTCTTTGCCCGAACGCGGGTGCGGCTTGCTGGCTTTCGCTTTCTGCCGCTGGCGGGTGCCAGGGCTTAGAACGACTCCTGGTCGGTGGCCCTGGCGTTGTTTGCTTTCCTGGAACGCGCGCCGCTCTGCGTCCTCTCTCTCCAGGCGCTCCAGGATGCTGATAGCCAGCCCTGGCAGGCTGATGCCTTCGGCGGACAGGGCGTCCAAGATTTCAATGTTCGTGCGGGTGGTGGTCATTTGTCGTGCGGTCTCTTTGGTAGCGTGCCAGCGGTGGCGTTATGCGTGGGCGGCCTGAGGCGCGGTGGTCATGCCGCGCTTGATGGCGGCCTCCACGACCTTTGCCATGCTTACCCGGACGCCATACTGGCGTTCGATGGTTTCGGCCTCGGCACGCAGGGAGGCGGCCAGGTCTTCGTCGATCATTGCGGTAACTTTTTGGAGTTGCGGCTTTTGCTTGCTCATTCGGGGATTACCAGTTGTGAACCCAGGAGGTGCGGCGGGGCGCGGCGGCGCTGTTTACTTCGCGCAGGGTCTTGGCGACACGGCTCACCAGGAAGCGATACGCGCGCTCCAGCTGGCCCTCGCTCAGCTCTGGAAAACCATTTGCTAGGCGCTCGCGGGTCTCATGGTTGTCGTGAATCCAGCTGCCCTGGCCAGGCAGTCGCACCACTACCCGCGCCCCGTCGTCTTCATCACCAGCGCTTCTAACCATGACGTGGGCGGCCTCTATGGCTGCGAGTACGTCCACAGGCAGCGCTGTGCCTGTCTCGGCGGTGGTGCCCCTCACGGGGTCACCTTCCAGAATGCCGATAGGTCAGGGGTCAGGGCGGCCAGGTTCGCCCAGCAGGTAACCACCAGATTCCCTTGGGTGTCGCGGCGCTCTGCGATCACGGACAGGTCGTCGCTGATGGCAACGGCGGCACGATGGAAGCTGCCGACGATGGATGCGGCGACGGCTGGGGACAGCTCAGCCTGGACGCCAGCGACGCGCAGGACGCCATCAGCACCGACTTGCGCACCAGCGGCAGCAGTGCCCGCGATGGCCCGTAGCTCGTTGAAGCGCAGGCCCTTGGCGGCGGCTGCGGCTAGGGTGAAGCCTTGCAGATTGGCAGCCGCCAGAGCCGACAGCAGGCAAGCGTCTGCGGCATTGGCAAGGCCAAGGGCAATGCTTACCAGGGCGGCATCGGACAGGACGCCATCGCCGAAAGCTTTCTGTTCGGAGCGGGGCAGGACGAAACGGACGCCCACGGTGGGGAATTTGTCCAGGTCGAGCTGTGCGCGCTCCAGGGGCAGGGCGGTGTCTGCAACGTCTTCACGATCGGGCACGACTGCGAAGGGCGCCGGGTTGGTTACGGTATAGCTGGCCGGGCGTTCGTAGATACCGATTACCGGGACCTGGCCCTGTTCAGTCACGCCGCTACTGACGGCCTCGGTTGCGGTGGGACGCACGAATACGGTCGCACCAGCCTGGGCCACACAGCTGGCCTCAATGATGGCGGTATCTAGCGTCAGAACATGGCCGGCCTTGACCTGGAGCGGGTCAGATACGCGATGGCCGCGACCGGCGCCAGTAGCGCGCACCAGCTCAACTTCGCGAATGGACAGCGGGCCGCCTGCGGCTGCCGGCTTAGTGGTGATATGGCGGATGTCGCCGCGCTCGTCTATATGATGGCGAAATGCTACCGCCTGGCGTGCTTGTTCGAGGATGTTCTGGATAGGGTTGGGCATTATTGGTGGTCCTGAGGATTTTCTGGCAATGCCGGATTTTCCGGCGTTGGTGAAATTTTCCTCTGGGTCCGGCTGCCGGTCCTCTTGGGTTTTTTCCGGGATAAAAACCTGCTATTTGATGTTCTTGCGGCTGATTATCCTGCTCGTTGGAAATTTGGTAGTGGTTTTTGAGATTCATGCAGGCATGCATCACCGCGAGGTATCTGACCCCGCAAGGCCCTGGGGCCGAGGAAGGACCCGCGAAGGGGGAGGGGGTGGGGGTATCCGTCCCACCTCGGCGATCGTCACTCGCCCACAAAAAAGCCCAGCGCGATGGCTGGGCCTTGGTGGTGCTGGTGGTGCTACTCAGTCCAGCTTGTCCGCTCGGCAGCGGTTGAAAGTCGTAATCGCCAAGTCCGACGTATCGGTGTCCATGGGCACAATGTAGGCTCTGGCCGCTGCCAGCAGTGCAATGCCGCGCATAGCTTCAGGCTCAACCGTCCCTGCGGCCTTCGCAGCGTATGCCCACTCCATGCCCTTCTGCCGATACTTGAAGCCCTCCACGACCATTGATGAATAGCCACGGCACCACTCAATGCTGTGGGCACTCGCCTGGTCGCTAAACACGGCCATGGCGGCAAACGAAAGGGCGGGCAGGGTCTTGAATAGCATGTTGCGTAAATCTCCAGGGTATCGGTCGTGTGCGTTCCTTCGCCAGCTTGCTTGCCAGGGGCTGGGTGGGCTGCATTATCCCGCGAATCCACGAGAAATGGTGGCCGACTTTTACGGGTGACCAAGGGTGACCAAGGGTGACCAAGGTTACCAAGGTTGGTCACCCGCTAATAACCTCGTCCTAGAGCGGTTAGATGCCAGAAATCGCGCATGGGGTGACCAAGGTGACCAACTTTTCCTAAGAGTAGGAGGACCTATTGCCGTTCGTCGGTTATAGGTTCTTATTTTCTTTTCTATAAATAGTTGGTCACTTGGTCACCTTTTGCCATTTAACCGCTCTAGGGCGGTACTTTCATCCAGGTGACCAACTCGGTGACCAAGTGGTGACCAACTATGCTTGGTCACCCTGTCTACGGCCATTCGTACCAGGACGCCACGGTGGGATGACCTTCAGCGCGCACCGCCTGGCACGCATACCACCTAGCTCAGCGCCTCGCAGCGGCTTGCAATGGCTCAGTGCTCCAGAGGCGACGCCCTTCACTGGCACGCCCACCACCGCCCTGAAAAGCAACGGCCACAAAAAAGCCCCAGCAGATGCCAGGGCTTTGTAGTTGCAGGGATGCTAGAACGGCCGCCCCGCCGACTGGTTGGGCACATCAAACAGGCGTCCGGCCTTGGTGCGTTTAGCCTCGCCAAATAGCGCCCGTAATACCGAGCCGGCGGCGTTAAGCTGGGCCCTGGTCGGTCGGTCATAGCCGATTTCCAGAAGGACTTCGGTGGCCGTAATAGAGCGCGTGGCGGCACCTGCTGGCGCCATTCCATAGCGGGACTGGATTAGCTCGCCCACAGGGTCGGCAGACTCATGCGCGGCATTGGCCCTGCTCAGTCGCGCCTCTTCGTCCGCGTCCAGCCACCAGCGTTCGCCAGCCTGAAACCAGGTAAAGACTTCAGCCCAAAGTTGCTGGGTGTCGATGTTGTGGCCGTAATCCAGAGAGGTAACCGGCACAGTCCACCAGCGAACGTTACCGGTGTCGTCGGCCAGAAACTGCTCAGGGTTCACGCTGGCGAAGAAAACGGTGCGGCGCTGATACTTGCCTTCAGCCCGCGCATAGGGGCGGCGGAACTGGTCAACGTCTTGGGACAGGAAACCCTTCAGCCTGGCAATGTCGGCCTTGCGCAGCGTGCCGTCCAGCTCGCCTAGCTCACAGAGCCAGTGAGACACGGCCGAAATCACGGTGTCTTTGTTGTCCGGGTCGATATGGGCGTCCACCTTCAGTAGATCGCGCATTTGTTCGGGCAGCAGAGACCGAAACCAGGAGGTTTTGCCGCTCGATTGCGGCCCCTGGAAGACCAGCACGCCCTTGGATACGAACCCGTGCGGCTTTGCAGCTGCGGCAACGGCGGAAATCAGCCAGCGGCGCACTAGTAGCGCCATCCACTCACGATCAAAGCCGGGTTGCGTGGAAATGGTTTGCAGCAGGTCAGCGACGCGGCTGCGACCGTCCCAGGGCTTAGAGGTGATGAAGTCCATAACCGGATTAACTGGCGAAAGGTCGCCAATGCTCAGCAGGTAGGCCGGAACATCGGACTTAGGCATGCGATTGAGCGCGCACAGGCTAGAAACCTCGGTTATTGCGGTCTCTCGCATGTTGTCGAGCGTGCCACGCTGCCCAGGCAGGCGAATAACCAGGTCCTTGCGAACCACGTCATAGCGCACGGTAATGCCGTAGTTCTCTAGCAGGTGCTCCAGGTTAGGGCGCGTATTGAGCGGCATTCCCTTGTCGCTGGTGTTCGGCCAGCTCATAAACTGGACAGGGGTCATGCTGTGCACATCTACGGCATTGAATTGGCCATCATCCGGCGCTAACGTGCCATTCGCGGCGGGCTCAGCCGGCTTGACGGGCTGCGTCAGCAATTGCGCTACCGATTCCAGGCCCAGTGCGGCGGCAGCGTCATTCCAGTCCTGGCCAACTACTGACGGCATAGCGTAGGGCAGTCCGGCAGCCTCGGCGCCTTTCAGGCCGGCCGCATTCTCATCGTTGTCGGCGGCGACCCTTTGAAGCTCGGGCAGCTCGGCAGCCACAGCGGCCAGGTTGCCCGCGTCGAATGCCACGACCACCGGGCAACCGGTAGCAGCGTGAACAGTTGCTGCGGTGGCATAGCCCTCGGCTGCCCATGCGGGGCCGGTGCCGGCGATGCGGTGGAACGTGCCGCGTTTCCTGCCACCCATGACAAATTGCTTGCCGCCCTCGACGTCGATGCGCTGGACGTTCCAGATACGACCGGAAGCGTCTACCATGGGCACTAGCAGCTCGCCACGGCGGGCCACAATGGCGCGAGGGAGCCATTTGCCCAGCTTGTCGGACCAGAGGCGGGCACGATGATCGGCGCTGACCACGCGCAGGCCATGCGCTTGCACTCCCTTGCGGGTTAGATAGGCATGCCCGGCGCACGGGGTGGCGGCTTCCCACGCCTCAGTGGCGGCCATTGCTGCGGCCTCCTGGGCTTCGCGCTTCTGGTCCTCGGCGGCGGCTTTGTCGGCCTCGGCCTGGGCTTGCAGTTCCGCAGCCTTGCGGCGGTACTCGGCCATGCGCGCGCCGTTGTCATCGGCCGACGACTGCCCCCCAGTAGAACGCCACTCCTGAAAAGCCAGGTCGCGGGGCTTCCAGTAAATACCCTCCCGACCCAGGGCAGTGAACGTTACAGACGGCCAGACCGTGCCGTCCCTGTCGGTCACCAGCTCGCCCTTATAGCTGCGGTCCTGCTCATTGCGGCCTGCCAGGTTCGGCAGCTTGTGCCACGCGCCATCCAGGGCGGGCATGGACTCCAGCAGGGCGCCTACACTGGCAGCAGCGGCCTGGGCGTCTTCAAAGTACGCGGTCAGGGCATCCAGCGGCGAGGGGTAGCGCTCAGAAACCCACACGGCGAATCTTGAGGGGGCCTTCATGCTGCCACCCCAACGTCCACGGCGTAGCGATAGGCGTCCATTGCGGTAAGGGGGCAGGGCGCCCAGCTGGGGGCCTGGTCAGCCATGCAGCCCAGGCGCTCATATAGGGCGAGCTTTTCGGCGGCGCTCATATCGCCAGCCAGCTGGATGACGCCCTGGAGGTGATAGTGACGGATGCTGTTCAGCTGGCCGATAGAGGAAAAACGCGCAGGGCGCGGAGCGATAACCAGGTCAGAATAGGCCCGGATGCGGCGTTGGAGTAGACGCTTCATGCGTAAACCTCTGCCTTATCCAGAATCTCTTGCACGACGCGCCCCACGACGGCGCGCAGGTCGGTGGCGGTGAAGCTCCACGGCAGGTGGTCCGGCGCCAGCTCGGGCAGCTCCAGAACCTTGGCGAGTACGCGCCGGCAATCGCCGCTCTTTATGCCGTGACGGCGCAGCAGCGTGTTCACCATGCGGTAAAGGGCGTGGGCGCGAGCGTAATCAGTATCTGCCACAGACTGAGTGGTGGGCTCGCAGACTTCGCCCACCAGGGCGTACCAGTTCGACTGGAACTCGGGGGATAGGAAGGTGGCCATGTTTACGCCTCCCCGCGAACAGAGAGCGCGTCAATCCAGGCGTTTACTTCAGCTTCGCGCCAGGCAATGCGGCGAGGGCCGAGGTTCAAGGGAGCGGGGAAGCGCTCATCTCTGACCCAGCGCCAGAGGGTGCAACGGGCGATGCCCAGGAGGGCGATTACTTGATTTGCGGTAAGGAGTTTGTTTTGCACGTTTGTCGGCTCATATAGGCCGGGTGTTTACATCCGTAAACTTTGTGGCATACTCACTGCGTAACTAGAGGTATGCCCTTCCCGGCATTGCGATTTGGCTAGCGGCGTTGGCGCGCTGCTTGCCCCTTACAACCCTGCCTTTAACTAGGCGGGGTTGTTTCGTTTCTATTCTTTCATATTCATTTTCTATCGCAAGCGGGAAGTATTATTGCCTTACTGTATCCGACGACCGGTAGTTGATTTTGTTTACATCCTGGAGTCGGTCGAGATGGTCAGCCACTCCCCGTGCAGTAATCCGCCCATTCCTGCATTAGCTCCCGCCGCTTAGCCAGCAGGTCGCCACGGCGATAGGCCGCCTCTACAGCGTTCTTAACCTGGTGCGCCAGGGCAGCCTCACAGACGGCATTCGGGAAGTGCGTCGCCTCGCTGGACCAGTCGCGGAAGCTGGAACGGAAACCATGCGTAGTTATGTCGGTGCGGTCCAGGCGGCGCAGCTGCATAAGCATCGCCATGCCCGATAGGTGACCCCTGCCGCCACGTCCGGGGAACAGATGGGCGCTCCCCTTCAGTCGGGGGAGTTGACGCACCAGTGCAACCGCCTGCGCCGACAGTGGCACGCGGTGCTCGCGCTGCATCTTCATGCGCTCCGCTGGTATCACCCATAAGCCGGCGTCCAGGTCCATTTCATCCCAGCGGGCGCCCAGGACTTCGCCAGTGCGGCAGGCGGTTAGGATCGTGAGTTCAAGCGCACGCGCCGACAGGCCGTGAACGCCGCTCAGTTCGGCCACGAATTCCGGGACTTGCTCCCAGGGCAGGGCGGGGCGGTGGACGATGGCGCGGCGACGGCTGCCCTGGGCGCCTAAGGCAGCCTCCATGCGGCCTTTGCTTGCTGGATTGTCGCCGCTGCGCTGGTCGAGCGATCTAGCGCGCTCCAGGACTGACTCGATTCGGCCCCGCAGCCTGCTGGCGGTCTCGCGCTTCTCGGTCCAGATAGTGGCCAGAAGCTTAGCCACCTGATCGGCCCGCACCTGGTCCACCGGCATGGCGCCGATAACGGGATAGGCGTAGGTCGCCAGGGTGTTTTCCCACTGCTGAAGGTGCTTGGCATTCTTCCACCCAGGCGCATTGACCTTAATGTAGTCCTCTGCCGCTTCCTGGAATGTGGGTATGGCGCGCTGGGCGGCGGCTGCCGTGTCGCGCTCGGCGATGGCGTCTTTGCCCTGGGCCACTAGCTTGGCTTGCTTCAGTCGCATTTCCTTGGCTTCTGCCAAGCTGAACAGGCTGTAACTGCCCAGGCCCATTTCGCGGCGGCGGCCGTTGACTTGATAGCGGTAGATCCATGATGCGGCGCCGGACTTGCTCACGGAAACATACAGCCCGTTGGCTACGCGAACGCTTGCGCCTTTACCGGCTGCCTTGGCCGCTTTAACCAGCTTTTCCAGCTTCAGCGCCGAAACGATTTCCTCTGCCATACCCACCACTTAACCTACCAATCTGATGGGCTACAGGGTAAACGCTTGTGCAACATTGCGCTACATCGCGTCGGGCTGTAGGCCGCACCGGGGCTGGCTTGTGGGGGTCTTGCTGCATGGCTAAGAGGCGCTATGAAACGTAATATGGACTGCCTGCGCTTCCGCCATCTGCGAAGCCCCGTTCTTACGGGGCTTTTTGCTGTCTGCAGGGTCGAATTTCAAGAGCACTCGGGCGAGAAAAAAGAGCAGTTCCGAAGTTCTTTCGGAACAGCGCCGATGCCTGACCTTCTATAGCCCTCGACTTGATGAGGGTGAGCATCGCGGCAACCCTGGCCCCCGAACGAGAGCCAGGGCTGAGCTGAGTGCGATCGTGGGGAACTGCCTTTTGAGATGAGCAGGCAGAACGGCCTGAGTCAGGACGTGCCAAGCATCGTCAAACTATCGGTCATCCGCTGAAGCTGACGACCCTCGTCACGCGCCATCGTCAGCAGGCCACCATGGCCACCACGAAGATAGTTGCCAACCCGATACACATGGCACCCAGGGTGAGCGCCAGTAGGCCCTGATCGCTGGCCAGCGATCGTGGACGAATGAGTGCAGATTTAAGCGGGACGCTATTTAGCCGGCCGTGGGGCCTCGACTCGAAGAGCGTCACTGTCCTTGTCAATTGATAGCGCAACTGAAATATCCTTTTCAGTTTCGGTACTGGGCTGCGGCACCCAGCTATTGGCCGCGATTGTGGCTTCAGCGAAGCTCAACAGCAAGACCATTGCTGCTACGCAGGTTCCTATGGCAATCGCATTGATTACCTTCTGTTCTTTCACAGGCGCATTCATGTTGCTTGCCTAGCCCGGGTCCACGTCGAATGAGGTGGTCTGACAACCGCAGGCGGCAGAAGTGCGGAGGCATCAGGTTTTCACGATCAACCCTGGCTCCCGTCACCGCGGTAAGGCGTCGCTATTCAGCGCGATACCGCGATCCACAGCTGAGCGTTGCGCTCAGCTCAGTTGAATACCGGTTTCGCCCGCTATCCTGTCTGACGACTTTGTACTCTGGTCTTCCTGCTCCCACATGCCACCGCCGCCGATGACTGCAACTCGGCTGAAACCCCTCGTGCGCCCCGGCGTTCGTATCGATGGCGGTGCGATACGCTCCGCTGCGGATCCAGTTCCAGTATCTGGACATGAAAAAGCCCGCGCGAAGCGGGCTTTTTCCAGACCGAGGAGCAGCGTCCCAGTCAGGGCGTGTTGCCCTTGGCCAGGGCGGCAGCGATGGCCGGTGCGTCGATGGCGTTGGTCAGGACCTGGGTGCCCGAAAGGATGACGTTGTTGGTCGGGCCGCTGCCTTTGATCTCGTCGCTGGCGAGCAGCTTGCCCTGGTCGTCGAGGACCTGGGTGATGACGTCATAGTCGAAGCGGACGCGCATGTAGGCGTCGGATTTCCATTCCCGCAGTTTCAGCACCAGCAGCTTCTGGCCCTGGGGCGCGCGGTCGCTGGCCTGGCTGGGCATGGCGGTGATGGCGGCGCGGGCGAGGGCCTTTTGCACGGCATTCTGCAGGTCGGCGGAGAGGGGGCTGCCGCTGTAGGTGCGGACGCTCCAGGGGTTGTAGTAGAGACCGCGGATGTTGCCGACGTAGGTGGCGTCCTTGTTCTGGGCGACCACATAGGGGCGCTCATCGAGTACCGCGACGGCGACCGGCTTGTTCGCCGTGACGGTGAGTTGCGGGGCGGTCTGGCGGTAGTCGATCTTCTGGCCGATGGCGCAACCGGCCAGTTGCAGCGCAGCGAAGGTGATGAACAAGAGATGGGACGGCTTCATGCGAAACTCCTTTTTCGAGAGGCGCGCAGTCTAAGCCATCAGGTCCGTCATGCCAAAATAATGTGATGCATGTCACTAAATATCTGGATGGCCACGAGTCGATTGCCGGGCTCCGTAGCCGGGTGGATGCGCCTGGCACACTTATCAGTGGGGTAGGCAGGCCAGGGGATTATGTGCCTTTCAGTGGCGGGGACTCACGCAGCCTCAAGGGAAGGCACAGCGCTCAAGGATAAGACAGTCCCCGGGCTCTGCCCCGACCCGGGCGGGCTACAGCGTCTTCTTGTATTCCTTGTCCACCTTCTTGTCTTCGCGGTGGCGTTCCTTGTCCAGGTGGGTATCGGTGCGGTCGGCTTCGTCGGCGGCATGGGCCGCACCCTTGTCGACTTCCTTGCGGTCGTGGCGGGCGTCCTTGCTCACATCCCGGCCGTCCTGGCGGATGCTCTTTTCCACCGGGCTTTCGGCCAGCGCGACACATGTGCCGAGGACACTCAGCAAAACGGTCAGGGTGGCTGCGGTAGGGCGTGATTTCATCGAGAAGCGCTCCTGAGTAGAGACAGCGGGAGAGGTCGCCTGAGGCGACCGCTTCGTTTGCAGTAAAGCGCTAAAGCACCGTTTTGAAAGGAAGGCTGCAGAAGCGCCCTGGTCAAGTGGGCGAGCTGGACGCCCACGCGGACGCATCGTGCGGATGCAGACTCTCCAGATGGCGCACGTGGATGCATACGTCCTGGTAGCTGTTGCGCAGGGCCATCAGCAGGCGGCGCGCCGCGTCCTCGACGAACATCAGATTGCTGCCATTGAGCGCGGCGAAGGCCTGTTCGTCGGCGCGCTTCACGGCCGTTTGCACCGGCGTGCCCAGGGCCTGTTCGCACCGGTCGATCAGGGGGAGTAGGCCGAAGTCGGTTGCCCCGGCCGGTAGGCTGATCCGCACCTCGGCCAGGCTGCGTTGGCTGTGCGGGGTGGCCAGGGAGGCGTGACGTCTCAGCCAGTGGGCGACGGCGGCTGGATCGAGTTGCGTGGCGGACCCGTGCTCCGCGAGAAAGGCCCGTTCGATGAGTTGCCGGGACAGGGCGGCGGAGCAGGGGCAGGTGGAAGAGTAGAGGATCTCGACGCGCGCGCTGAGCTGGAATACCCCAGCCACCCAACTGGCTTCCAGGCGCATGGGATAGCGTTTCCAGCCGCTCAATTCGGGGGTCATCAGGGCGGGGCGGCGGATCAGCAGGGCGAAATCCAGCCGCAGGCGGGCGGCGCGGGAGTCGCAGCTGCGGTGGCTGGCGACCATGTCACTCAGCAGCAGACGCAGGCGCTCGGGCGTCAGGAGGGCCTCGCTGCCCAAGCAATCGAGCAGTTGATAGAGCCGGGACATATGGATGCCCTTGGCGGTGGCCGCGGGCAGGTCGACCTGGACGTCGGCCCTGGCGGGCAGCAGGCCGCCGAGATCGCCGTGGCCGAGGCGGATCGGCAGGTCGATACCCTGCATGCCGACCCAGTCGAGGGCGGCGGGCAGGGTGGCTGTCTCGCTGAGGGAGACATCGGGCAGGATGGCGTTCATGGGCAGGGCTCGCTTCAGTGCGGATCGGTGGCCTGGGGCCAGTCGCTGAAGGGGTTGTGCAGGCGCGTCCAGGCCGCGGGGCCGGCAGCGAGCTCGCTGTCGGTCAGCAGGCAGGCATCCAGGCGGGCGCGCAGGGCGGCTTCGTCCATGTCCATGCCGATGAGTACCAGTTCCTGGCGAGCATCGCCGACGCCCTCGTGCCATTTTTCCTTGATGAGGGCGACGGTTTCTTCATCCTCCGGCCACTGCTCGGGCGGTACCGCGGCCCACCAGCGCCCGGCCACGCCATGGCGGGCCACGGCGCCGGCCTGGGACCAGGTGCCGGCATGGGCGGGATGGCTGGCCAGCCAGAAGTAGCCCTTGGAGCGGATCACGCCAGGCCATTCCCCCTCGACCAGGGCGAAGAAGCGCTCGGGATGGAAGGGGTGGCGGGCGTGATAGACAAAGCTCGAGATGCCGTATTCCTCGGTCTCGGGGGTATGTTCGCCGCGCAGCTCCTGCAGCCAGCCCGGCGCCTGGGCGGCTTTATCAAAATCGAAGAGTCCGGTCTGCAGCACCCGCTCCAGCGGTACGGCGCCAAAGCTCGCCAGTTCCAGCCGCGCACTGGGGTTGAGGCTGCGCAGGATGGCCAGCAGCCGATCGCGTTCCGCCGGTTCGATGAGGTCTAGCTTGTTCACCACCAGGACGTCGCAGAATTCGATCTGCTCGATCAGCAGGTCGACCACGGTGCGTTCGTCTTCCTCGCCGAGGGATTCGCCGCGGGATTCCAGCAGATCGCTGGAGGCGTAGTCGCGTAGGAAGTTGAAGGCATCCACCACGGTGACCAGGGTGTCGAGCTGGGCGACGTCGCCCAGGCAGCGCCCGTCTTCGCCGGCGAAGGTGAAGGTTTCGGCCACGGGCAGGGGCTCGGAGATCCCGGTGGATTCGATGACCAGCTGATCGAAGCGGCCATCGCGGGCGAGGCGTTCGACTTCCAGCAGCAGGTCTTCGCGCAGGGTGCAGCAGATGCAGCCGTTGCTCATCTCCACCAGCTTTTCCTCGGTGCGCGACAGCTCGGCGCCGCCGTCGCGGACCAGGGCGGCGTCGATGTTGACCTCGGACATGTCGTTGACGATGACCGCCACCCGCCGGCCTTCGCGGTTGTTGAGAATATGGTTGAGCAGGGTGGTCTTGCCGGCGCCGAGAAAGCCGGACAGCACGGTGACAGGGAGTTTCTGGCTGGGGAGGCTGGCTAGGATCGTCATGGTTATCACGGCTAGGGTAGGTAGTAGGGCGGGCGCGTCCCTGTAGAGGATGCTCCAGAATTCTATAACACGTTATAACATAACATTAATTGCAGGTTAAGGACGGACCTGTTCCCTGCACAACGTCTTCTTCAGCTAACCGGGTGGGTGACTCGAGCCGCCCGCCATTGATCCAGGCGGACTGCCCTCGGTCACAGGCGCCAACTAGACGTGCTGACCGCCGTTGATATGGATCTCGGCACCGTTGATGTAGCAGGAGCGTTCGCTGCAGAGGAAGTAGATGGTCTCGGCCACTTCGTCGGGGGTACCCAGGCGCTTGAGCGGGACCTCGGCTTCCACCAGGCCATCGGTACCGGGCGAGAGGATGGAAGTGGCGATCTCGCCCGGTGCTATGGCGTTGGCGCGGATGCCACGGGGACCGAATTCATGGGCCAGTTCCCGGGTCAGCGCGGCCAGGCCTGCCTTGGAGGCGGCATAAGCCACTCCGGCGAAGGGATGCACTCGCGAACCGGCGATGGAGGTGACGTTGACGATGCTGCCTCGAGCGGCTTCAAGCTCCGGCAGCAGGGCGCGGGCCAGCAGGGCGGTGGAAACCAGATTGACGTTGAGGACGTGGGTCCAGGTCTCGGCATCCGACGCGGCTACCCCGAGGCGACCGCCATCCGGCCCCTTGGGCGAGATGCCGGCATTGTTGACCAGGGCATCCAGCTTGCCGCTGGGCAGGCGCTCGCGGACCGTGGCGACCAGGCGATCGATCTGGGTGAGGTCGGCGAGATCGGCCTGGATGTGCGCGTCGCGGGCTTCCGGCCAGGCGCATTCTTCGGAGAACGGCTGGCGGGAGACGGTGAGCAGACGCCAGCCCAGGCTGCGGAACAGCTTGACCGTGGCGTGACCGATTCCGCGACTGGCGCCGGTGAGCAGCATGGTGCGCTGGGTCATGGGCGACCCCGGCAGGCAGCGGGGCGGACGAGGGGCGACAGGACGGGCATGGTGGGTGACTCCGGCGTCTGGCAGGCCGGTTCACTATGCCCAAGCCGTTTGGGTGGGGCAATCGATGGTCTTTGCCGGTCAGCCGGAATTGGCCGCAGAGCCCTCATCGTGCCTTAGCCGCCCATGCTCACTGCGCACCGCCGCCATGAAGGTCTGCATGGCCGAGGACTGCACCCGGTGGCGGCGACGGATCAGTCCATAGGGCGGCAGTCGTGGTTCGAAGGCGATGGGCAGCACCGCCAGCAGGTGCCGGCCGGGATAGTCGTTGACCACCGACAGCGGCGTCACGCCGAGCATGTCGGTCTGCTGCAGCAGCGCCAGCAGGGTCATGATGGAGGTGGTTTCGACGATGCTGCCGGGGATGTCGACCCGGGCATCGTGGAAGGCCTGGTTGATGATGGCCCTCATCGGGCTGGGGTGCTGTTGCAGCACCCAGGTGTGCTCCTGCAATTCGCCCCAGGTGAGGTGAGTGGCCTGGGCAAGGGGATTCTGGGCGCCGGCGATCACGCAGAGCACCTCTTCGCCGAGGCTGTCGAACAGCAACTCTTCTGCGCGGGCCCCGGTAGGAATGCGGCCCAGGACCACGTCGAGCTGGTCCTGCAGCAGCGCCTGGACCAGCACGTCGCTGGTATCCACCTGGATGGACATGGACAGCCGCGGATGGCTCTGCTTTAGGGTGGCGATGGTGCGGGTCAGCAGACCCGAGGCCAGCGCCGGGATGGCGCCCACCGCAACCCGGCCCAGATTGCCCGATTCCAGCGCGACCAGCTCCTCGCGCATGCCCGAGAGTTCGGCGAACACCATCCGCGCGTAGTAGATCACCGTGTCGCCAAAGGCCGTGGCGCGCATGCCGCGCGGCAGCCGCTCGAACAGCCCCACGCCCAGCAGACTCTCGATCTCGTGCAGCATCTTGGTGGCGGCCGGCTGGGTCATGCCGATGTCGTCGGCGGCGCGGCGCAGCGAGCCGAATTCCGCCAGTGCCAGCACCAGCCGCAACTGGCGCAGGCGCAGACGGCTGTGGATGGTGTGGGCATCGGGAATGCGCGTCATGCTGGCGGACCTTGGGGCAGGGGAGCCGGCTAGGGTAGCGCATGAGCCCGGGCCTGGCGTCGGTGGGGTGCGTCCGCGCCAGGCCGGGGCGTTCACGACGGCCGTACCTTGGCCCGCGGCTGGCCCAGGCGCAGCGCCTGCAAGCCCCGCGCGAGCAACGGCCAGCAGAGCATCAGCAACGCCGCGGTGGTCAAACTGCCCACCAGCGGGTTGGACCAGAAGATGCCCAGCTGGCCATCGGAGAACAGCATCGATTGGCGAAAGGCGTCTTCGGCCTTGTCGCCCAGCACAGCCGCCAGCACCAAGGGGGCGATGGGATAGCCGAGCTTCTTGAAGGCATAGCCGAGGATGCCGAAACCGAGCATCAGCCAGACGTCGAACAGGCTGTTGTGCACCGAGTAGGCGCCGATCACGCAGACGGTAAAGATGATCGGCGCGATGATGCAGAACGGGATGCGCAGGATGGCGGCGAACAGCGGCACCGTCGCCAGCACCACGATCAGGCTGACCACGTTGCCCAGGTACATGCTGGCGATCAGACTCCAGACGAAGTCGTGCTGTTCGGCGAACAGGGTCGGCCCCGGATGCAGGCCCCAGATCATCAGGCCACCGAGCATTACCGCGGCGGTGGCGGAGCCGGGAATACCCAGGGTCAGCATCGGCAGCAGGGCACTGGTGCCGGCGCTGTGGTCGGCGGTCTCCGGCGCGATCACCCCTTCCAGTTCGCCCTTGCCGAAGCCCTCGCGGTTCTTTGAAAAGCGCCGCGCCAGGCTGTAGCTCATGAAGGAGGCGGCGGTAGGGCCACCGGGCGTCACGCCCATCCAGCAACCGACCAGGGCGCTGCGCAGCCAGGTCAGCCAGTAGCGTGGCAACTGTTTCCAGGTGCCGAGCACGGTGCGCAGGGTGATGCGCGCCTGCTCGCCACGAAAGACCAGGCCTTCCTCCACGGTGCAGAGGATCTCGCCGATGCCGAACAGGCCGATCACCGCCACCTCGAAGCTGATGCCCGACAGCAGTGCCGGCTGGTCGAAGGTCAGGCGCAGATTGCCGGACACCGTATCCATGCCCACCGCCGCCATGGCGAAGCCGATCATCATGGCCGCCACCGTTTTCAGCGGTGGATTCTTGCTCATGCCGATGAAGGTGCAGAAGGCCAGCAGGTAGACGGCGAAGAACTCCGGGGAGCTGAATTCCATGGCGAAGGCGGCGATGCGGCTGGAGAGGAAGGTCAGCAGCAGCACCCCGACCAGGGCGCCCAGCAGCGCCGAGGTGAAGGCCGCGGTCAGGGCTTCGCCGGCACGACCCTGGCGCGCCAGCGGATAGCCGTCGAAAGTGGTGGCCACCGACGAGGGTTCGCCGGGGATGTTGAACAGGATCGAGGTGATGGAGCCACCGAACAGCGCACCCCAGTACATGCAGGAGAGCAGGATGATGGCCGAGGTCGGGCTCATGGTGAAGGTCAGCGGCAGCAGCAGGGCGACGCCATTGGGGGCGCCCAGGCCGGGCAGCACCCCGACCAGGATGCCGAGCAGCACGCCGATCACCATCAGGGCGAGGTGGTGGAAGGACAGGATCAGCCCCATCCCGTGCATCAGGGAGTCGAATTCGCTCATGACAGGCTCCTCAGCAGGCGGGTGAGGTCGGCCAAGGGCCCGGCATCCAGCGGCACCTTGAACCAGAGGGCGAAGATCAGATAGCTGGCCAGGCTCACGCCGCCGGCGGTGGCGAGGATCTGCCAGGCGCCGTAGCGTCTTTGCCGCTGGCGATCCCGTGCCATGAACCAGGCGATGAACAGGAAGGCCGTCAGATAGAGGCCCAGCAGGGGCAGGGCGACGACGAAGGCCAGCATCGGCAGGAATACCCGCAGCACCTGGCCGAAGGCGGCGCGTTCGACGAAGCCCGAGCGCAGCGACTGCCAGCGCCACAGCGTCTGCAGCGCCGTGGCCAGGCTGGCCAGGGTCAGCAGCAGGCCGATGTAGAAGGGGAAGTAGCCCGGCTCGGGGCCGGCATCGCCCCAGCCGATACCCTGTTCAAGGCTGCCCACCATCACGATGCCGCCAAGGCCAGCGGTAAAGGCCGCCAACCCCAGTTCCACCCAGCGGGTGGTGATCAGAGAATCTCCGGCCATCGCCGTCTCTCCTGTGTCGGTGCGCCGATCAGCGCTTGAGCCAGCCCGCGTCCTCGAACACCGGGGTGACCCGGGCGGTGTCCTGGGCGATGTAGTCCTGCAGCGCCTGGCCTTCGAGGAAGGTGGGCACCAGCGCATTGCGCTCGATGTAGGCCTTGAACTCCGGCGTCTGGCTGACCTTGCGCAGCAGTTCCATATAGAAGGCCCGTTGTTCCTCGCTGACCCCGCCCGGCAAGAGCACAGTGCGCGGGAAACGGTACTGGTCGATGCCCAGACCCTGCTCCTTGCAGGTGGGCACGTCGGACCAGGCCTGGGTCTCGGTGACCTTGGCGGTATAGGTCATGCGCGCCTGGCTGAACACGCACAGCGGCACCACCTGGCCGCCGCGCCACTGGCTCAGGCTCTCGCTGGGGTTGTTGACGTTGGAAGTGATGTGCTTGCCGGCCAGCTGGGTCGCCGCCTCGCTGCCACTCTTGAAGGGAATGTAGGTGAGCTTGGTGCCCTCGGTGCGATTGAGCAGCAGGGTCAGGGTCTGGTCGACGTCCTTGGACTGGCTGCCACCCATGCGCTTGCCGGCCGGATCCTGCTTGATGGCGTCGAGGTAGCCCCGGGCGTCCTTCCAGGGCGCGTCGGCGTAGCTCCAGAGGATGAAGTCATCCTCGGCGATGGCCGCCACCGGGGTGAGGTCGGCGAGCTGGTAGCCGAGCTTGGCGGTCAGCGGCAGCAGATAGACGTTGTTGGTGGCGATGACCAGCTTGTCCGCCTCGCCCTTGGCCATCTTCATCTCCAGGAAAGCCTCGGCGCCGTTGCCGCCACCCTTGTTCATCACCACGGTGCTGGCGTCGAGCAGCCTGTGCTGCGTGATGATCGACTGGATCAGTCGGCCGAGCTGGTCGGTGCCGCCACCGGGACCACCGGCGACCACGATCTCCACCTTGCCCTCGGGTTGCCAGGCAGCCTGGGCGACGGGAGCCACCACAGCGGCCAGGCACAGGGGGAGGGCGGCGAGCAGGGAAGTGCTGCGCATGGGACTACCTCTTTCTTGTCGTTGTTTTGGGTGGGCCGAGTGTGCGCAGCACCCGGCGATCCTGACCAGTCAAAAGAAGGCATGCACCTATAGCCTGGGGTTATGCCTGGCGCTGCTCTTAATCTGACTCCGCACGGCAAAAGGGCTGTAGTGACGAGCGAAAAACGACCTATATCCTGCGGCTATACACCTATGCGCAGATTTGATTAGACGGTTATCGCCCCTCGGCTGATAGTCGACCTCGCCAGCCGGCAGCTGAACACCCATAACAAGAATCCCAGGGGTCCATGCCATGCTCTCGACGTCCCGTTCCTCACGCCTCGGCGAAGCCGCCGTGCCCACGGCGCTCCAGGCTTCCCGCGTCCGCTGGCGCATCTTCGCCATCATCTTCGGTCTTACGGTCATCAACCTGGTGGATCGCGTGTCGCTGTCCATCGCCATGCCTACCATCGCCCGCGAATTCCAGCTGACGCCGGCCACCCAGGGGCTGATTCTCAGCAGCTTCTTCTGGGCCTATGCGCTCCTGCAGATTCCCGGCGGCTGGCTGATCGACCGCTACGGCCCGCGCCGCGTCATCGGCTGGTCCACTGGCCTCTGGGGCGTCTTCCAGACCCTCGCCGCCTTCGCCACCGGCGGGCTGTCACTGATCTTCGCCCGAGTCGCCCTGGGCGCCGCCGAGGCGCCGCTGTTCCCGGCCGGTGGCAAGCTCAATTCCCTCTGGCTGGCTTCCAGCGAGCGCGGCCGTGGCGCGGTGCTGATGGATTGCGGCGGACCGCTGGGCGTGGCCCTGGGCGGACTGCTCATCGCCTACCTGATCGCCGTCTTCGGTTCCTGGCGCACCGCCTTCTTCATCGCCGGTATCGCCACCCTGGCCATGGCCTGGCTCGCCTGGCGCTATCTCCGGGACGACCCAGCCGCCCACCCCGGGGTCAATGCCGCCGAGCTGGCGCGCATCAACGAAGGTCGCACCACCTCGGTGGCCCAGGCGGCCAAGGCCGGCGCTCGAGGCCTGGGCATCGCCCGTCGCTCCCTGGCCGGCATCCTCATCGGTCGCGCCAGCTGGGCCATGGTCTTCTTCGGCCTGCTGACCTGGGGGCCCAGCTACCTGGCCCAGGCCCGCGGCTTCGACATCAAGGGCATCGGCGCCGCTACCTTCGTCATCTTCCTCTGCGGGGCGGCCGGCTCCCTGGTCGGTGGCTTCCTCTGCGACCTGCTGGTGCGCAAGGGCGTGCGTCGTGGCCTCGCCGCCAAGGGACTGCTGTCCTGCTCCGGCCTGGTGGCGCTGGCGGCCTTCCTGCTGCTGCCGCGGCTGACCGATCCCTATGCCGCCGTGGCGCTGCTGTCGCTCACCGCCTTCTTCCTCATGTGGGGCAGCCTCTACTGGAGCTTCCCGGCGCTGCTGGCGGTGCCGGCACGCGTCGGCCTTATCGGTGGGGTGATGAACCTGGCCGGCAGCCTCGGCGGCATCGCCGTACCCATCCTGGTCGGCCTGCTGCTGCAGCACCTGGGTGGCTATCCCGCGGTGCTGGGCTTCTTCGCTCTCTGCTCGGGCCTGTTCATCCTCGGCACCCTGTTGATCGTCCTGGACCAGCGGGAGGTGCAGCATGGCTGAGCTCTATGACGGCCCCATCGTCGATGCCCATCATCACTTCTGGGAGCCCCGGCGCAACTTCCACCCCTGGCTGTCCAGCACGGAAACCATCCCCTTCCGCTATGGCGACTACAACGCCATCAAGGGTGACTATCTGCCCGAGCACTACCTGGCCGACGCGGCCGGTCACCAGGTGGTCCAGACGGTCTATGTCGAGACCGAGTGGGATCCGCGTGATCCCCTGGGCGAGACCCGCTACGTCCATGACCTGGCACGCCGCCATGGCGCGCCCCATGCGGTGGTCGCCCAGGCCTGGCTGGATGCGGCAGACGCCGCCGAGCTGCTCGCCGCCCAGGCCTCCTTCGAACGGGTGCGCAGCGTCAGACACAAGCCCGGTGGCCCGGCGCGCTCGGAAGAGGTGGGCAGCCAGCGCACCCTGATGAGCGACGAGCGCTGGCGCCAGGGCTACGCCGAACTGCAGCGCCACGGCCTGCACTTCGACCTGCAGACGCCCTGGTGGAATCTCGACGAAGCCTGTCGCCTGGCGCGGGACTTCCCGGCCACCCAGCTGATCCTCAACCACACGGGGCTGCCGTCCGACCGCAGCGCCGAAGGTCTGGCCAACTGGCGCGCGGCCCTGGCCCGCCTCGCCGAATGGCCCAACGTGGCGCTGAAGATCTCCGGCCTGGGCCGCGCCGGCCAGCCGTGGCGCGCCGAAGACAACGCCTGGATCGTGCACGAGGCCATCGCCGTCTTCGGCGCGGAACGCGCCATGTTCGCCAGCAACTTTCCCGTCGATCGTCTGTGCGGCAGCTACGACACCATCATCGGCGGCTTCAAGCATCTGGTGGCCGACCTGCCCATCACGGCCCAGCGCCAACTCTTCCACGACACCGCCCAGCGTCTGTATCGCCCGGTGGCCGACGTCTTTCGCCTGGACACCTACCTGAGGACTTCCGCATGAGCAATTCCACGCTTCCCCGCCTGGCCCTGGTGCTGGGTGATCCGGCCGGCATCGGCCCCGAGCTGATCGCCCGCCTGCTGGCCGATCCCGAGGTGCGCAGCCGCGCCCGCCTGGTGCTGATCGCCGACGAGGAGGAGGCCCGCGCCGGCATGCGCATCGCCGATTGCGAATATCCTTACCGCCCCATCGATAGCCTGGATGCCCTCGATTTCCAGGACGACGTACCCTTGCTGTATCCCTACCGGGGCGCTGCCGAGGGCGCCTTTCCCTGCAGCGAAGCCAGTGTCGCCGGCGGCCGCTACAGCCTGGACACCCTGGCCGTCGCCCTCGACCTGACTCAGGCGGGTCACACTGACGCCATCCTCTTCGGTCCGCTGAACAAGACCTCCCTGCACCTGGCAGGCATGGGCCACAACGACGAATTGCACTGGTTCGCCGAGCACCTCGGCTACCAGGGGCCATTTTGCGAATTCAATGTGCTCGACGATCTCTGGACCTCTCGGGTGACCTCCCACGTCGCCCTGAAGGATGTCCCTGGCTTGCTCAGCCAGGAGCGGGTGATCGAAGCCATCCAGCTGATCGACAACGAACTCAAGCGCAGCGGCCTGGCGCGACCGCGCATCGGTGTCTGCGGCCTCAATCCGCACAATGGCGACAACGGCAGCTTCGGCCGCGAGGAGATCGACCTCATCGGCCCGGCCGTCGAGCGCGCCAGGGCGCTGGGCATCGCCGCCGACGGCCCCTATCCCGCGGACACCATCTTTCTCAAGGTCCAGGGGGACGCCCGCGCCTTCGACGCCGTGGTGACCATGTACCACGACCAGGGCCAGATCGCGATCAAGCTGATGGGCTTCTCCCGTGGGGTCACGGTGCAGGGCGGCTTGCCCATTCCCATCGCCACGCCCGCCCACGGCACCGCCTTCGACATCGCCGGTCAGGGCCGCGCCAATGTCGGTGCGACCCGTCAGGCCTTCGAGATCGCCTGCCGCCTGAGCGCTTCCCGCCACTGATAGCTGCCGCGGCGTCCAGTCGCCTCCCGAATCCGCCGAACCGGTCCCTGGGGCCGGACGGCCTTACTCATGCTCGAAAAAGGAACCTCACCATGAAAATTACCAGCGTTCGCACCCGCGTCTTCGAATGGAAGGGCAAGGTCGTCCCGCCTCAGGCGCACTTCTGCACCAACGCCACCGACATCCTCTATGAGCGCGGCGACGCCATGGGCTCCTTCCGCTTCCACGGCTGGCTGGTGGTGGAGATCGAAACCGACAGCGGCTTGGTCGGCCTTGGCAACTGCGCCCTGGCGCCGCGGGTGGCCAAAGAAATCATCGACCTCTACCTGACCCCCATCGTCCTGGGCCAGGATCCTTTCGACAACGAATACCTCTGGCAGAAGATGTATCGCCGCACCCACGCCTGGGGCCGCAAGGGCATCGGCATGGCCGCCATCTCCGCCGTGGACCTGGCGCTCTGGGACTTGATGGGCAAGGCGGTAGACAAGCCGGTGTTCAAGTTGCTGGGTGGCCGGACCAAGGAAAAGATCCCCTGCTACGCCTCCAAGCTCTACGCCAATTACAATCTGGATCTGTTTCTGGAAGAGGCCCAGGGCTATCTCAACCAGGGCTTCGATGCCCTCAAGATGAGATTCGGCTACGGGCCCAAGGACGGCCCCGCGGGCATGCGCCGTAACATCGAGCAGGTGCGCGCCTTGCGCGAGCTGGCCGGTCCCGACGTCGACATCATGCTGGAGTGCTACATGGGCTGGACCCTGGAATACGCCCGCCGCATGCTGCCCAAGCTGGCCGAATTCGAACCGCGCTGGCTTGAGGAGCCGGTCATCGCCGATGACATCGAAGGCTACGTCGAACTCAAGAAGATGGGCATCATGCCCATCTCCGGCGGCGAGCACGAATTCACTTCCTACGGTTTCAAGGACCTGCTCGAACGCCGCGCCGTGGACGTCATCCAGTACGACACCAACCGCGTCGGCGGCATCACCGCCGCGCGCAAGATCAACGCCCTGGCCGAAGCCTGGTCGGTGCCGGTCATCCCCCACGCCGGCCAGATGCACAACTACCACCTGACCATGGCCAGCACCGCCTCGCCCATGGCCGAGTTCTTCCCGGTATTCGACGTGGAGGTAGGCAACGAACTCTTCTACTACGTCTTCAAGGGCGAACCCCAGCCCGTCGGCGGCTACCTGCAACTCGACGACGACAAACCCGGCCTGGGCCTGGAACTGTCCGAAGAGCATCTCAAGGATTTCGATGTGATCGAGTAGCGGTCTGGTCTGGCTGCCGCCCGTGCTGTGCGGCAGCCATCCTGCGTTCATGCGGCGGGTGACAGCACTCGCCACGCCACCTGACTCAACCCGCCAATATTGCCGCCGCACCCCGTGGCTGCCGGGTGTACCACAGCACCCGGCTGACCCCGCGGGTCACCGCCACATAGCTCAGGCGCAACGCCTCGTCCGCCATGGCGTCGTCATAGCTTTGCTGGAAATGTCCGCTGGTCGCATAGAGGGCGTTGCGCAACGGGTGGGGCTGCTGGGGCTGGCCATCGTCCAGCACGATCGCCACCTCGGCCTGCAGGCCCTTGGCTCGGTGAATGGTGCAGGTGCGTACGCCTGGCTGACGTCCCAACTGCTCGTTGATGGCTTTCAAGGGCGCGTTCAGGCGACTCATCACCATGACCGCGCACCGCTCCGGCCGCTCTCGTTCCGCGGCATACGTCCGTTGCGCCTCGATCTCGTTCAGCAACGCAGCCAACTGGCGGGCGATATCGAATTGCGGCACGACCTTGACCCCATGACCCTGGTCATCCGCCGCGCGAAAGGCCTGGGTCTTCTTGGGCTGCTTGTGGCGTACCTGCGTCAGGATGCGTTCGCCGTCCGCCACGATGTCCGGTGAAGAACGGTAGTTGGTCCCCAGCATCAGTGTCTGGCTGGGCGTCTGGCCTGGAAACCAGCGGTCGAAGTGAATGAACAGCTCCGGCGAGCTGCCTCTCCAGCCGTAGATGGATTGCCAGTCGTCACCGATGGCCATCAACGTAGGCGCAGCTTTCTCCTCCGCAAGCCTGCGCTGTACCTGCTGCAGCCAGAGGGCGATCTGCGGGGAGATGTCTTGGAATTCATCGATCAGCAAATGGGTGAAGGGCTGCAGACGGGCAATCAGGGCGCGACTGGGTTTCTTTTCCAGGCGATCCGTCAGCACGGCAAAGGCGGTATTGAAGGTGATCAGCCGCTGTTCCTTCAGCAGCTTGCCGAAGTGTCGCCAGAACTGCTGCATGGCCTCCAGGAAGATCCGGTCCCGCGTCGAGCACTCCAGCTGACTGCTCTTTATAGAGCCGACCCGCAATCCCAGGGTCTCGGCGAATGAGGCCTGGCCATAGAAGAGGTCGGACAGCGGTTGCGGTTGACGTTCGCCATTGAGGACGAAGGGCTGCAAGGGTGGCGCGCCGGGTAGCTCCTCCTCATTGGGCGGCGCCAGTTCCAGCAACAGATGGACCCGACGCCGAAAGCCGGCGTCTTCGCGGTAGCATTGCTCGTAGGCCTGTATCAGGAGCTGCCGTTGAGCCTCGTTCAGGCTGGCACCAGCCAGCATGCCGTTGTCCGGTTCGTCGTCACCTTTCGATTGGCTGGACAGCTGCTCGAACCATTGTGTTGCCTTCAGTTCGGTGCGCGCCAACTGTGCCAGGGCCGAGTGAAAGGTTCTTACCAGTTCGCGTGCCGCCTCGTCATCCAGCGGGGCCTCCCAGAAGGCCAGGACGCGCTTGAGCTGGGCGCGCAACTCTTCGCAGGACGCCTTGGTGAAGGAGATGACGGTCAGCTGCTCGCGCGGGATGTCGAGGTGGCAAAGCATGAACACCACTCGCAGCACCAGCGTCGTGGTCTTGCCCGAGCCGGCCCCTGCGAAGATACGCGTAGCTGGAACCCGCGTGAGGATCATCTTCCACTGCTCAGGTGAAGGTGGCTGGATGATGCCCTGAGCCACGGCCTGCTCGACCCGTATCTTCATCCGCTGCTCCTGGGAGCGCTTGATGGTGAGTGCGGGGCCATAGATGCCGGCGGGGGAGGGGATGGCCGGGGTAGCCTGTATAAAGGATTGCTCGCTGTTCGCTGCCTTGACCGAGACTTTGGGCTCGGCCTGCCGTTTGCGGGCCTTGGTCGGCTGCACCTTTTTCTGGCCGCTTGGCGCCTGCTCTCCTTTAAGGAAGAGCGTCGTACGGGGAAACCAGTCGCCCAGGGTGTTTCTCAGCTGTTGTCGATAGCGAGCCAGGATGGAAGTCATGCAGTCCTCGAAACATGGTCTGCCGGCATCTTACCTCGCACAGGTGACAGCTCGCCTTTTGGTGGCCTTTTTCATCCCTGCCGAAAGATTCTTGAAATAACCTGTTGACCTGCCCCAAAACTCCCTATAATGCGCCCCACTTCCGGCGCAGACGCTGAAGCGGCTTGAAAATCAAGCACTTAGGTCTGAGTCGGGCGAGGGGTCCACGGATTCTTCGCCATTTGGCTCACCTTCGGGTGGCAACGAAATGAAGTGGAGGGGGTTGACAGCGTCTGAGGATGCTGTAGGATTCGCCTCCCGCTGCCGAGATTGGTTAGACCGATCAGGCAAGCGCAAGTGGTTGAGTTGAAACGAAAAAGTTCAAATCAACGCTTGACAGGATGTGAGGACAGCGTAGAATGCGCGCCTCGGTTAGCGACACGGTCGCAACCAACTGCTCTTTAACAAGTTGAAT
>NZ_SLYS01000007.1:0-270604 GCF_004341115.1 Pseudomonas sp. JUb52 | reverse complement strand
CGGGAGCGCGTTGCCCATCAGTCGTATCGAACTCGTGATGAAGCACGGGCGGATTTATTCGACTACATCGAGCGGTTTCATAACCCACGAATGCGCCGTAGAGTCGCCCGGCAAGCTCTGAAGTTTTCAGCCCTTTTCAAACCGTCCGTGGAAATGGGGTAGAACCCGACCGAATGGCAGCGGGTACAGGCTTAGGCCTTGCCGGCAGCCGCCCCATCCCGCCATTCCACCACCAGATCCGCCCGCGCCCGGTCGCCGTCGATCAGTCGTGCATTAGGCTCATCGGTGCTTTCCACCCAGGCTTCGGCGTCCGCATGGCTGCGGCCAAAGTGCATGTGGCGGGCGACCAGCCGTTCGCGACGCTCTTCAGGATCGACACGCACATACCAGCACTCGTCGAACACCTCGGCGACATCGCTCCAGGGCGCCTGGGTCAAGAGCAGGTAGTTGCCCTCGCTGATCACCAGCTGGGTCTCGGCGTGGACCGGGATGGCATTGGCGATGGGTTCTTCGATCTCGCGATTGAACAGCGGCGCATAGACGGTCTCGCCGGCCACCGGCGCCTTCAGCCGCTGCAGCAGGGCGCGATAGCCACGGGCGTCGAAGGTGTCCGGCGCGCCCTTGCGCTGGGCGCGGCCCAGACGCGCCAGTTCGCGATTGGCGAGGTGATAACCGTCCATGGGCACCACCACGGCGCGCTCGCCGAGCGCCGCCGCCAAGAGCTCGGCCACCGTCGACTTGCCCGCGCCCGGCGTACCGGCGATGCCCAGCAGGCGGCGTCCCCCCTGGGCCAGCAGCGCCTCGGCGCGGGCGAGGAGTTCGGCGGGGAGTTGCAGGCCATCGACCGGACGCTGACTGCTCATGCCGGCACCCCCGGCAGCACAAGGATGGAAACGGCAGGCAGGCACGGGAGAGCGATCATGGCGGAGGTTCCGGCAGTGGGGATCGCGGCACGCTAGCACCCTGCGTAGCGGGTCGTCGACTCGGCGCCGGCATGGCCGGAAAGCCATCACAGTCTGCGGCCCGGCGAGCCGATCCCGGCCGCTCCCCCTCGGCATCCACCCGGCGCTCTCGTACACTCCGCTTCCTATCGGCCGCGCGCCGCCGTGCGCCTCATGCAAAGGGATTTGGTCACCATGAAGAAACCGCTACTTACCACCCTCGCCGGTGTGGCCCTGGTCGCCGTCGGCACCGCCGTGGGCGGCGCCTGGTACACCGGCACCCGGCTGGAAGGCGAATTGCGCCAAGCCGCCAGCCAAGCCCAGCTGGCCCTGCAGGCGCAACTGCCCGAGTACCCCTTGCAACTGCAGCTGGTCGAGTTGCAGCGCGGTGTCTTCAGCAGCACCGCCACCTTCAGCCTGAGCGTGCAGGCCGAGGATCGACCGCCGGTGGAGGTGCTGCGGGTGCTCGACGACATCCAGCACGGCCCCCTCCCCCTGAGCCGCCTCAAATCCCTGCAGCTGGCGCCGGTCATGGCGGTCAACCGCGTCACCCTGGCGCGCACGCCGCTCACCGCCGATCTCTTCACCCTGGCCAAGGGCGCCGAGCCCGTGCGGCTCGACGCCACCCTGGGCTACGACCGCACGGTGGACGGCGGTCTGACCCTGGCCGCCCTGCACCTGGACCAGCCCCAGGGCGCGGTGGCATTCTCCGGCCTGACCGCCACCTTCGCTACCGACATGGAGGCCAACCGGCTGCGCCTGGACAGCACGGTCGGCCAATTCAGCCTCAATGTGCGCACGCCGGATGGCTGGGCCAAGCTGGAGACCGAAGGCTTCGGCCTGACCGGCGACAACCGTCGCAATGCCGATGGCTTCTGGCTCGGCCCGGGGCAGTTGCGCCTCGGCCGCCTGCTGCTGGCCATGCCCGGCAAGCCGGCGGTCGAGCTGCGAGATCTGCAGCTCCAGGGCGACACCCGGCAACAGGGCCAGCAACTGGCGGGCACGCTCAACGCCAGCCTCGGCCGGCTCGACATCGCCGGCCAGACCCTGGGCAAGGCGACCCTGAGCAGCCACTACAGCAATCTCGACAGCCCGGCCCTGGCCCAGCTCAATGCCCTGCTGCAGCACCTGCAGCTGGATACCGAGCAGGGTCTGGATCCCACCACCCAGGCGACCCTGCAGCAGCACCTCGGCGATGTGCTCGCCGCGCGCCCCCAATTGGTGGTGGATGAGCTGCGCTTCGACACCCCTGGCGGCAGCAACCGCCTGCACCTGGACCTGACCCTGGCCAAGCCGGCGACCTACGATCTGCCGCCGGAGCAACTCGCGGCCCAGCTGTTGGCCGGTCTCGATGCGCGCCTGTCGGTGGCGCGGGGCAGCCTGGTGGATGGCGTGCTGTTCCAGGCGGGCGCCCAGCGCAGCCAGCCGGCCATGCAGCAACAGGCCCAGGCCACCGCTGAAGCCCTGGCCGGCATCGGTCTGAACAGCGGCCTGCTCAAGGCCGAAGGCGAGGATCTGGTGGCGACCCTGAATTACAGCGCCGGGCGGCTGCTGCTCAACGGCCAGGAAGTCCCGCCGGAACAGCTGCTGGCCCTGCTGGAACGCCCGCAACCCGCAGCTCCCGCCAAACCCCAGGGCAAGGCGCCTAAGCGCTAGCGGATGCCGGGGCTGTCGGGCTTCGACGATAAAACCGCCTCAACCCAACCTACGCAGGTCCGTAGGTTGGGTTGAGCGCAGCGAAGCCCAACAGCCTGGTACCGCTCCCCTCACCCCAGCCCTCTCCCCAGGGGAGAGGGGGCTATCTGGCCCCTGCTGTACCTTGCGTAGGCTGTGTTGAGCCCAGCGAAGCCCAACAACGCCCCAACGCCCTACTTCAACTCCAGCCCGCCGCTGGCCTTGTTCAGCTCGCGCAGGTGCTTGCCGAGCAGATCCAGGTTGGCTTCGGTCAGGTCCAGGCCATCGCGGGCCTCCGGCGAAAGCAGCTGGCGAACCTCGTTGTTGAGGGTGTCCCTGAGGCTGCGCAGGTGCGCCTGGCGCTTCTGGCTCTCGGCGGTCAGCTGTTCCCACTCGCTCGGTTGCGGCAGGCCGTAGCCGTCGGTGCCGAGCAACTCGGCCGGACGACTCAGGTAGCCGCTGTCCTTGAGGATCTGTTCCAGGGCGCCACCGGCCTTGCCGAAGCGCGCCTTGTCCACCGCGTCCTGGCCCAGGTAGCGATCCTTGAGCTCGGTCTGGGCCTGCAGCAGCGCCCGGCGATAGGCTGCCTGCTCCAGCAGCAGCAGGGCAGCGCTGGCGCGCAGATCGGCACGCTGGAATTGCTCGCGGCGCTGCTGCGGGGTCAGCGCCAGCCAGGCCTCGACATCCGCCTGGGGCAGCTTCAGGCGCTCCCGGGCCACCTTGAACATCGCCTGGAAACGCTCGCGGAAGCTGTCGAAGCGATAGCCCAGCCGCAGCGCTTCGCGCGGATCGTCGAGCACCGAGGTGTCCACCAGGTCCTTGAACCTCAGCGCATCCATCAGACCCGTCGGGGTGATGACATCGAGCTGGGCATCGGCCAGGCGCGGCACCCCGTCGTGCAGCAGCTTGAAGGTCTCCACCGCGCAGTTGTTGGTCACGAAGTAGTACTGGCCGTCATAGCTCCAGTGCACCTGGGCGGTCCGCTCGAGGAAGTCGGCGATCTCCGGGCGGGTCAGCTTGAGCGGCACGGATTGCAGACCGCGCAGCTCCACCTTGGTGTACTCGTCCACCACCTGGGCCAGCGGCAGCACGAACAGCCGCGAGGGATAGGAGCCGGTCAGGCCGCGCCAGCTGGAGAGCTGGACGTCGTTGACGAAGGCGCGGAACGACAGCACCAGGTGGTGTTGCAGATCCAGCCGGCAATCCGGGCCACGCGGCCGACCCGGGGCGCAGACCACCAGGCGCAGCATGCTGTGGCCCCAGCGGCTCATGACCTTCTCGTTGCCCTCGGCCAGCAGGTAATCCACCGCATAGACCCGCTCTGGATCGAGCCAGCCCAGGGGCGCCTCGCCGAAGTCGTTGCCGGCGTTGAGATAGGGATAGCGCCCCGGACAGGCATCGTGCTCGGGCGACCAGCCGAAGTGCTCGGCGAAGTAGCGCTGCAGCGCCGGCCGCCGGCAGGCGTAGCTGGGATCGAGCAGGAAGTACTCCATGTTCACCGCCACGAATTCCTTCGGGTTGGTGACTTCATAGAGATCGGGACTGCGGGCGATGAAGAGATTCTTCGACTCGCGATTACCGTGCTTGCGGGTCTTCACCTGCCAGCCGGCCAGGTCCAGCAGCCGCGGATCGTCGGACAGGGTATAGCTGCGCCCGGCCTGGCCCTGGCATTTCACCGGCAACTGGTCGGAGGTCAGCCCCAGGCCGCCGCAGGAGAGGATCAGCTGGCGCTGCTCGGGTGTCCAGACGCGCTCGCGGTCATAGAAGTGGGTCAGCTCGTGCAGCACCGTGGCCAGCAGTTCGCGGTGCTGGGTGCCATGGGGCCGGCCGGTCTGGATACGGGTGTCGCTGCCGTCGACCAGGCTGGGCAGCAGGCGACGATTGAGCAGCAGATTGCGCCGATCCGCCTCGCCATAGGCTTCTTCCAGCAGCTCGCTGCTCCAGCGCACCGGGATGCGCTCGTCCAGCGCCGCCTTGAATCTGGGTGGCAACAGGCCCTGGGCTTCATCCAGCAGCTGCTGGGTCGCCTGGATCTGCGCGGGCGTCAGGCCCTGGGTATCGAGTTCGAGGTGCAGGGCGGCCTGGGCCCCGCCGAGGGCCAGGCCGGCCGCGAGGCCAGCCAGCCACTGCCGCAGCCGGCCGGCGCGGTTCTTCACAGCGCCAGGATGGCCTGGGCCAGCTGCAGGTCGTTGGCCTGGCGCGCGGCCGGGAACTGGTCGCGCAGGCTGCGGAAGGCTTCTTCCAGCTGGACGCCACGGATGTCGCCGTCGGTGGCGACAAAGCTGGCGGCATCGCCACGCGCGGCCTGGATCATCTTGGCGTCGCGGATGGAGGTGGTGGTATCGGAGGTGAAGTCGATGCTGCGCTGCAGCGCCCGCACCACGATGTTACTGGTGGCCACCAGGGTCTGGGCCTGAGCCAGGCTCGAAACGCCCAGGGTCAGGGCAGCGGCGATAAGCAGGGAACGGCGCATGGATACTCCAGGGATGTCACGGAATTGAAACGGACTACTGACTCAGAATCGCCTGGGCGAGTTCCCGGTCGGAGGCGTGCAGCGCCGGATCGGCTGCGCGCAGGGCGCGGAGGGTTTCCTCCAGCTGAGCACCGCGCAGGGCGCCGTCGGTGGCGATGAAGGCCGCGGCATCGTCACGCGCCGCCAGGACCAGCTTGTTCTGGAAGGGGCCGGTGGTGAGCTGGCTGGTGCCGTAGATGGTCTTCACCAGACCCTCGGTGGTGGAGTCGAACGCCAGGACCGGCGTGGCGAGACAGAGGCCGAGCAACAGCGCGGCAGAACGACGGATATGCATGGATGACGACCCTCCGGTGGCAGATGGTCGCCAAGGCTAACGCAGCCCCCCGCTCCGGGCTAGCAGCCACGGGGTACGGGGGGTATCGCGGTGTTGCGCCTCAGATGGCGAGAATCGCCTGGGCCAGCTGGTCATCGCTGGCCTGACGCAGTGCGGGCGCCTGGCTGCGCAGGTGGTCCAGCGCCGCTTCCAGGCGTACGCCGCGGATGTCGCCGGCGCTGCCGACGTAGGTGGCCGCATCGTCACGGGCTTCCTGGACCAGCTTGTCGTTCTTGAAGGAGCCGGTAATGGACGAGGTGGTGTCCGAGGTCGCATCGATGGCGTTGACGATGATGTCGGTGGTGACATAGAAGCTCGACGCCGAGGCGGCGGTGGACAGGCAGAACAGCGCCGCGGCGGCGCCCAGGTGCAGGGTTTTCATGGGGGACTCCCGTCTGGATAGGCCTGAGTGAGACTACCGTCAGCCCGAGGAAGTCGCATCCCGGCGCAGATTTTCACTCCCGCCAGAAGGGTTTGCCGCCTTCGCGCCGCTGATCCGCGAGATTCAGCCCCAGATCGCCCAGCGCCCGGCCGTCCAGCTGCTGCAATTGCCGTCGGCCCAGGGCGCGCAGGCGCCAGCGGACGAGCAGCGCGAACAAGGCGCGGCATCCGCGCCGAGGGGAGATCAAGGGGGCAATGGCACTGTCTGGCGAGAGGCGATCCATGGCGTTATCCAGCGAAGCGGTGGAGGAACTCCAGATTCGCCGCTGACGCGGAACCAGACCACTTACAGCTGCAAAGCACTGTATCCGTACAAAAACCCAAATTTCGGATCTGTACCTGTCGGTCCTGCCCGAACCGCTCTGGTACGCCTCACTGCGCCGGTCGGGCGGGATACGGCTGTATCGCCTCCCTGCGGCGTATGCCTGATCTGTCCGAGTCGCTACAATCGACCCTTTCAGCGCCCATCCGCGAGAGGCACCGCCATGAGCTTCAAAGTTTTCGTCGACGGCCAGGAAGGCACCACCGGCCTGCGTCTGCTGGACTACCTGACCGGCCGTTCGGACATCGAACTGCTGCGCATCGACGAGAGCAAGCGCAAGGATCCGGCCGAGCGTGCGCGCTTCCTCAATGCCGCCGACGTGGCCTTCCTCTGCCTGCCCGATGCCGCCTCCCGCGAAGCGGTCAGCCTGGTGACCAATCCCAACACCTGCATCATCGACGCCAGCACCGCCTTCCGCACCGACAGCGGCTGGACCTACGGCCTGCCGGAATTGGCGCCCGGTCAGCGCGAGGCGCTGCGCGCCAGCAAGCGCATCGCCAACCCCGGCTGCCACGCCACCGCCTTCATCCTGCTGGCCCGGCCGCTGGTGGACGCGGGCCTGCTGGCCCCGGACACCCCGCTGTCGGCCTTTTCCCTGACCGGCTACAGCGGTGGCGGCAAGCAGATGATCGCCGCCTACGAAGCCGGCGGCGACGCGCGTCTGCTGAGTCCGCGCCCCTATGCCATGGGCCAGGGCCACAAGCACCTGCCGGAAATGCGCGTGCAGAGCGGTCTGACCGCTGCGCCGGTGTTCAGCCCCATCGTCGGCCCCTTCCTCAAGGGTCTGGCGGTAACCATCCCGCTGCACGCCAGCCAGCTGCGCCCGGGCACCACCGCTGCCGATCTGCAGGCGGCGCTGGCCCGTCACTATGACGGCGAAGCCTTCATTCGGGTGGCCCCGGTGGCCGCCGAGGAGGAGCTGGACAATGGCTTCTTCGACGTCCAGGCCAGCAACGACACCAACCGCGCCGATCTCTTCGTCTATGGCAATGCCGAGCGGATGACGCTGGTGGCGCGCCTGGACAATCTGGGCAAGGGCGCGGCGGGCGCTGCGGTCCAGTGCATGAACGTGCACCTGGGCGCCGACGAGGGTCTGGGGCTCACCAGCGGCCGCTAGTCAGGGCGCCGGCTTTCTGCTCGGACGGGGCGAACCTTTTTCCTGGCGCCCCGTCTGAACTGCTGAACGGTTTGGATAGCCGTTCTGCTCCTTTGCTGTTTAGTGTTGGCAGATGCTGGACCCCTGCGTGGCGGTCCAGTCTTGAACTCCGGACTTCTCCCCTCCCCCGATGGAAGTCCGGAGTTTTTTATGCCTCGGCGACGGGCTCGTCGAGGCCCAGCCAGCGGGCCAGCACGCGCTGGGCGTCTTCCACGCCCTGGCGCTTGGGCGCCGAGAACAGCTGGATGCTGGCGGTATCGCCCCAGCCCTGGCGTACGTCGCGCTGCACCTTGAGCAGGGCATTCTTCTGCGCCCCGAAGGCCAGCTTGTCGGCCTTGGTCAGCAGGATGTGCAGCGGCATGGAACTGGCCTGGGCCCAGTCCAGCATCAGGCGGTCGAATTCGGTCAGCGGATGGCGGATGTCCATCATCAGCACCACGCCGCTGAGCGAATTGCGGCTGCTCAGATAGGCCTCCAGGTGCTCCTGCCAGTGCTGCTTGAGCGGGATCGGCACCTTGGCGTAGCCATAGCCGGGCAGGTCCACCAGGCGCCGCTCGTCGTCGAGGCTGAAGAAGTTGAGCAGCTGGGTCCGCCCCGGCGTCTTCGAGGTACGCGCCAGATTGGCGTGGGTCAGAGTGTTGAGCGCACTGGACTTGCCGGCGTTGGAGCGACCGGCGAAGGCCACTTCCAGGCCGCTGTCGAGCGGGCACTGATCGACCTTGGCGGCGCTGATGAGAAAGGACGCCTGCTGGCACAGACCGACGATGGGATTCTTGAAGCTGGACATGGGGGTACTCGCGAGCGCGCGGCAAAGCCAGCAGTATATCGGATGCGCCGGGCGAGAGCCGTGCCCCCGGCAACCTGAACGAAGCCTGAACATGGCCGGCCTCGGGCGCGTCGGCGACTAGGCGCGGCGATGCACCCGGCTACAATGCCCGCAATCCGTCATGCCCGGTTGGTGGGCGTGCCTTCTTCCAGGAGTAGTCCCATGCGCAACCTGCTTTTCTCCGCCGTGTTCGCCGCCGCCAGTCTGTTCGGCGCGGCCGCCCATGCCGACGACATCCAGGCCGGCAAGCAGTACACCGAACTGAGCAGTCCGGTTCCGGTGTCCGAACCCGGCAAGATCGAAGTGGTTGAGCTGTTCTGGTACGGCTGCCCGCACTGCTATGCCTTCGAGCCCACCCTCAACGCCTGGTCCAAGAAGCTGCCCGACGACGTCGCCTTCAAGCGCGTGCCGGCCATGTTCGGCGGCATCTGGAACGTCCACGGTCAGCTGTTCGTGACCCTGGAAGCCATGGGCGTGGAAGCCAAGGTGCATGACGCCGTCTTCGCCGCCATCCACAAGGAGCACAAGAAGCTGGCCACCCCCGAAGAGATGGCCGACTTCCTCGCCACCCAGGGCGTGGATCGCGACAAGTTCCTCAGCACCTACAACTCCTTCGCCGTGAAGGGTCAGGTGGAAAAGGACAAGAAACTGGCCATGGCCTACCAGATCACCGGTGTGCCGACCATGGTGGTCAACGGCAAGTACCGCTTCGACCTGGGCTCCTCGGGTGGTCCGGACGAGACCCTGAAGGTCGCCGACTTCCTGATCCAGAAAGAACGCGCCGCCAAATAAGCGTTACCCGCCGCCGCGTCCCGCGGCGGCGGCTCCTCAGCTCGTCCCTCTCAAGCGGCCTCCGGTCGTCCTGCTCAAACTTTCCCTGAAACCGCCGATACCCTAGCGACTATCAAGTGGGCTGGCCGCCCCGTCGTGCCTGCCTGCTGGCCACCCTCAAGCCTTTGGAGCGGGCGGATGGAGCGCGCGGACGTCGAACGCTGGAAAAGCAAATACCTGGAGAGCCTCGAGAATCTCGAACGCCTGGAAAGCCGGTGGGAAAACCGCCTGGACCTGGTGCGTCGTGGCCTCGTGCGCAGCAGCCTGGCCGCCGAAGGCAACGACGCGGCGGTGGACGCCTGCCTGGTCGAATTGCGCGACATCCTCCGCCGTGACGACAGCGACGCCGATCTCGCCAAGCTGATTCCACGCCTGGAGCGCACCGTGCTCGACTCCGAGCAGCGCCGGGAATTGCGTGCGCGCCAGGTGGCCGAGGCCTTTGCCGAACTGTGCCGGTTGCTGCCGACCCTGGAGTTGCCGCGCGACCAGCGCAAGGCGCTCAAGGGTTTCGCCAAGCGCGCCCAGGCCGCGGCCGACCAACCGGGCGAACTGCCCGCGCTGCTCGGCGAATTCAGCCGTCTGCAGCAACAGGCGCTGAGTCAGCTGCACCCCGAACAGCCCGCCCGCGCCGGTTTCCTGCAGCGCCTGCTGGGCGGCCGGGGCGAGGCGGCGGAAGAGGCGCCGGCGACCACATCGAGTCCGCTAGCTACAGACGCCTCGCCGGCGCCAGCGGCGGAAGCGCTGGCAACGTCCGAACCGCCGCCGCTGCCGGTCGAAGGTATAGCCGCTGCGCCATCTGAATCCCCTGTAGAGCCCCTGGCAGTCCAGGCCGATCCGGCCTATGCCCTGCCCCCGGTGCCCGAACCCGGCTACAGCGCCATTGCCCCGCACCTGGAAGCCACCCTGCTGCGGCTGCTCGACGACCTGGCGCTGCCGGACAGCCACAAGCCCCAGGCCGAGCACCTGCGCCAGCGCATCCAGGGCAGTCTGAACTGGTACGAACTGGTGCCGGTGCTCGACGATCTGTCGGTGCTGGTGCTGGCGCTCAACCATTCCGGACAGAGCGAATTCCAGCTCTACCTGCGCCGCCTCAACGAGCGCCTCGCCGCCTTCCAGACCGGTCTGCAGGACGTCCACGCCGGGCGCCAGGACGGCCAGACCCAGGAGCGCGCCTTTGGCGACGCCCTGCGTGGCCAGGTCAATGAATTGCAGAACGAGGTACAGGAGGCGACCGACCTGGACAGCCTCAAGCTGTCACTCGACAGCCGCCTGGAAGGGCTGCTGACCAGCCTGGCTGACCAGCAGAGCCAGCGCGAGACCCGCGAGCAGGAAGCCAGCGAAAGACTCAGCGCCCTCACCGAGCGCGTCGCCGGCATGGAGCGCGAGGCCCAGCAGTATCGCGGCCATCTGGAAGAACAGCGGCAGAAGGCCCTCTGCGACCCCCTCACCGGGCTGCCCAACCGCGCCGCCTGGAGCGAGCGCCTGGACCTGGAGGTGGCCCGCTGGCAGCGCCACGGCGGCGACCTGCTGCTGGCGGTGCTCGACGTCGATCTGTTCAAGCGCATCAACGATGGCTACGGCCACCTGGCCGGTGACAAGGTACTCAAGATCATCGCCAGCGAATTGCAGCGCCGCCTGCGCAAGACCGACTTCATCGCCCGCTTCGGCGGCGAGGAATTTGTCATGCTACTGGGTGCCACGCCGCTCGCCGGCGGAGTCACCCTGATTGAGCAACTGCGTGCCGCGGTCGCCGCCTGCCCCTTCCATTTCAAGGGCGAACGGGTGGTGATCACCCTGTCCGCTGGTCTCGCGGCCTTTGCGCCGGGCGAGGATGCCGATACCGTATTCGAGCGTGCCGACCAGGCGCTCTACCGCGCCAAGCGCGCCGGACGCGATCGCCTGGACGTGGCCTGACCCCTTCCACGTTCGCGAGGTAATCGTGCGAAAGCCCTTCAAGCTCCTCCCCTGGCTGCTCTGCGGCCTGCTCCTGGCCGGCTGCTCCAGCGGCCCCCGCATCAATGACGACTACACCGCCCGCGATCAGGACAGCCGGGTGCAGTACATCGTGCTGCACTACACCGCGGCCGATTCCAAGCAGTCGCTCAAGCTGCTGACCCAGGCCGGCGTCAGCGCCCACTATCTGATCGATACCGACGGCACCGTCTATCGCCTGGTGGACGAGAATCGCCGCGCCTGGCATGCCGGCGTGAGCGAATGGGAAGGCCGCACCTGGCTCAACTCCACCTCCATCGGCATCGAGATGGTCAACCTGGGCTTTCGCGACACCCCGGCCGGACGCCAGTGGTATCCCTTCAGCGAAGCCCAGATCAAGGCGCTGATTCCGCTGCTCAAGGACATCGAACAACGTCACGGCCTGGATCGCCGCGCCATCGTTGGCCACAGCGACATCGCGCCGGGGCGCAAACAGGATCCGGGTCCGCTGTTTCCCTGGGCGCGCCTGGCCGCGGCGGGCCTGATCAACTGGCCGGATCCGGCGGTGGTTGCCCAGCGCCAGGCCAGCTTGGGCGGCGTGCTGCCGCCGCCGGCCTGGTTCCAGGATCAGCTGGCACGGATCGGTTATGCGGTGCCCCGCACCGGCGTGCTCGATGCGGCCACCCGCGACGTCATCGGCGCCTTCCAGATGAAGTACCGGCCGGGCCGTTTCGACGGCCAGCCGGATCTGCAGACGGCGGCGCTGCTGCTCAGCCTGCCCAGCGGGCGCTAGGCGGCCGCAGGCGGCTTACAACCGCACGCTGGCAAAGGTGGATTCGCCCTGGGCCTGGCTCAGGGCCGCTAGCGCGGACGAGGCCGGCATCAGCGACAATTCCTGGGACAGCGGCATCAGCGCGATGGGCTGCTGGATGGTCGGACCCTGGCGCTCGTCACGCGGCGGGATGCCGAAGTATTCGCGGTAGCACTTGGAAAAGTGCGGGGTAGAGACGAAGCCGCACACCGAGGCCACCTCGATGATCGACAGGGTGGTCTGCTTGAGCAGCTGCCGGGCGCGGATCAGCCGCAGCTTGAGGTAGTAGCGCGACGGCGAGCAGTGCAGGTACTTCTGGAACAGGCGCTCCAGCTGGCGCCGGGACACGTCCACATAGACCGCCAGTTCGTCGAGGTCGATGGGCTCTTCGAGGTTGGCTTCCATCAGCGCCACGATTTCCTGCAGCTTGGGCTGGTTGGTGCCCAGCATGTGCTTGAGGGGTACGCGCTGGTGATCCTGCTCGTTGCGGATGCGCTCGTAGATGAACATTTCCGAGATCGCCGCCGACAACTCGCGGCCATGCTCGCGACCGATCAGGTGCAGCATCATGTCCATCGGCGCGGTGCCGCCCGAGGCGGTGCAGCGATTGCGGTCGATGGTGAACAGGCGGGTGCTGAGCACCACGCGCGGATAGGCTTCCTGCAGGGCCGCCAGGGTTTCCCAGTGCACGCTGCAGTCGTAGCCGTCGAGCAGGCCGGCCCGGGCCAGGGCCCAGCTGCCGGTACAGACCGCGCCCAGCTTGCGGCCCTGGCGCGCCTGGCTCTGCAGCCAGGTGCAATGTTCGCGCGACACGCTGCGCTGGATGCCCACGCCGCCGCAGACGATCACCATGTCCATCACCGGGGCGGCGCTCACGGCGCTGTCCGGGGTGATCTGCAGGCCATCGCTCGCCCGCACCGGTCGGCCGTCCAGGCTCAGGGTGCACCAGCGATAGAGTTCCCGTCCCGACAGCTGGTTGGCCATGCGCAGCGGCTCCACCACCGACGCCAGGGAGATGAGTGTGAAGTTGTCCAGCAGCAGAAAGCCGATGGACTGGATCGCACGGGCCTGTGACGAGGTGGGAATGGGCGACATGGTTTGAATCTCCTTCACGCAGGCTGGGGCCCTTGGCTGGGCTCTAATGAGGTGCGGCGGACGACGTTGGGCGAAAGATGTGTCGCGGACGCATAAGTCATGTCGCAATTCCCATGCCGAAACTAGGTGAACCCCGGCACGACGGGACTGTCAGGGCCGAATAACCCATTCAGCAGCGGCCAATGGCGTTGATTAGATAGCGTTTTCAATTGCGACCCTTCTGATCCGAGACCGACCTCTGGCCAATGGCACTTCGCCAGGTGTATTCCATCGGTAACACCAGGACGTAACCGGCGCGCGCCAAAATGTGGCAGGGCGACTCAACGGGCACGGTTGTAGGTCAGGCCTTTCGACCGTCCGTCGCCCTTCTGGCTACTTGTGGCGAAAAGCCACCAAACCCCGGGCCAGACGGACCGGTACGTGCAGCAGCCAGGCGCCCTTCCCCTCGCGACCCCTGGAGTTCAGGATGAAAATCTCCCCAGCGCTGTGGTTGTCCGGTCTGTTGCTGAGCTCTACCGTGCAGGCTGCTGTCGAGCCTGAGAGTTGTCGGCAGGTGCGCCTGGCCGATGTCGGCTGGTCGGATCTCAATATCACCAACGCCACGACGCGCTATCTCCTCAGCGCCCTCGGCTACGAGACCGAGCTGCTGCGCCTGTCCCTGCCGCAGACCTATGACACCCTGGTCGCGGGCGAGGCCGATGTCTTTCTCGGCAACTGGATGCCGGCGCAGACCAAGCTCAGCCAGCCCCTGGTCGACGCGGGTGCGATCGACCGTCTGCACGCCAACCTGGAAGGCGCCCGCTACACCCTGGCGGTGCCCCAGTACGTCTATGACGCCGGGGTAAAGAACTTCGCCGACATCGCCCGCTTCGCCGAGCGCTTCGATCACACCCTCTACGGCATCGAGCCCGGCAACGATGGCAACGCGCTGGTGAAGAAGATGATCGCCAGCAATGCCTTCGGCCTGGGCGACTTCAAGCTCGACGAATCCAGCGAGCAGGGCATGCTGACCCAGGTGCGGATGAAGGAGCTGCTGGACCGGCAATGGATCGTCTTTCTCGGCTGGGAACCCCATCCGATGAACGTCCGGCACAAGCTGGCCTACCTCGACGGGGGCGACGAGTATTTTGGCCCGAACCAGGGCGGGGCAACGGTCTACACGGTGGTGCGCAAGGGCTATGCCCAGCTGTGTCCCAACGTGGCCCGCCTGCTGGGCAACCTGGTGTTTTCCCTGGACATGGAAAATCAGCTGATGGACCAGGTGCTCAACGAAAAGGACAACCCGCGCCGCGCCGTGCGCAACTGGCTCAAGCGCAATCCCGAACACCTGGATGTCTGGCTCAAGGGTGTCACCACCCGCAGCGGTGCGCCGGGCAACGCCTCGGTGAAAGCCACTCTGGCCAACTGAACACGGGGGCCCAAGGGCTTGCCAGCACCCCTGGCCCGCGTCTTGCCCCAGGGGGCCGTATGATGGCTACAAGCCCAACTTCGGCAACCGCGCCCGGCCGCCAGGGTGCCCTGAGCCTCATGCTGGATGCGACATTTCCGCTTCTGGTTACGACGCCGCGTACACTGGTAGCGACGCAGGCGGTAGGCGAGCCTGGGGGGATGGGTTACAGATAAATACACGTGGGGCGCACCGAAAGGTACCCCGCCAAACGCAAGGAGATGTGTCCATGAAAGGTTGTTCCCGTTGGCTCTTGAGTGCCGCCCTGCTGGCGCCACTCGCTGTTCAGGCAGCCGAACCGGCTTCCTGTGCCAAGGTGCGCTTTGCCGATGTCGGCTGGACCGACATCACCGTGACCACGGCCGTGACCAGCGAGGTGCTGCATGCCCTCGGCTACCAGACCACGACCAACATGATCTCCGTACCGGTTACCTATAAGTCCTTGCAGAACAAGGACATCGACGTCTTCCTCGGCAACTGGATGCCGAGCATGGCGGCGGACATCAAACCCTATGCCGACAACGGCAGCGTCGAGACCGTGCGCGCCAACCTGGAAGGCGCCAAGTACACCCTGGCCGTGCCCCAGTACGTCTACGACGCCGGGGTGAAGAGTTTCGCCGACATCGCCAAGAACGCCGACAAGTTCGACGGCAAGATCTACGGCATCGAGCCGGGCAACGACGGCAATCGCCTGATCCAGGGCATGATCGACAAGAACGCCTTCGACCTGGGCAAATTCAAGCTGGTGGAATCCAGCGAAGCGGGGATGCTGTCGCAGATCCAGCGCGCCGAGCGCCGCCAGCAGTGGGTGGTATTCCTCGGCTGGGAACCCCATCCGATGAATACCCGCTTCAAGATGGCCTATCTCGAAGGCGGCGACGACGTCTTCGGTCCCAACTTCGGCGGCGCCACCATCTACACCAACGTCCGCAAGGGCTACGTCCAGGAATGCCCCAACGTGGGCAAGCTGCTGACCAACCTGTCCTTTACCCTGGACATGGAAAACCAGCTGATGGACAAGGTCCTCAACGAAAAACAATCCGCGAGCGCGGCCGCCAAGGTGTGGCTCAAGGCGCATCCGCAGGTGCTCGACCAGTGGCTGGCCGGCGTGACCACACGCGATGGCAAGCCCGCTGTGGAGGCGGCCAAGGCCGCCCTGGCACCCTGACAGAACAATAACATTCGACTGTCCCGCGCCAGTTCGGGCGGGTACTGCCACAGCCGAAGCACGAATCAGCGTTTCTCGTGCTTCGACCTGTCCACTCCTACCTGACGGGCACCGTTATGTTAATCACCGACCACAAGCTTCCTCTCGGCCAGCAGATCGCCGACTTCATCGACTGGCTGACGCTGCATGGCGCCAGCGTCTTCGACAAGATCTCCGATGTGCTGTCCGGCCTCATCCACGGCCTTACCGCCGGCCTGATGTGGTTCAACCCGCTGGCCTTCATTGCCCTGGTCGCGGTAGGGGTCTATCTGCTGCAACGCAGCATCGGCCTGGTGATCTTCGCCCTCGTCTCCCTGCTGCTGATCCTCAACCTGGGGTACTGGCAGGAAACCATGGAAACCCTGGCCCAGGTGGTCTTCGCCACCCTGGTGTGCATCGCCGTCGGCGTGCCGCTGGGCATCATCGCCGCGCACAAGCCCTGGTTCTACACCGGCCTGCGCCCGGTCCTGGACCTGATGCAGACGGTCCCCACCTTCGTCTATCTGATTCCGACCCTGACCCTGTTCGGCCTGGGCGTGGTGCCCGGACTGATTTCCACGGTGGTGTTCGCCGTGGCCGCACCGATCCGCCTGACCTGCCTGGGCATCCAGGATGTTCCTGCCGAGCTGATGGACGCCGGCAAGGCCTTCGGCTGCTCGCGCTGGCAGCTGCTGACCCGCATCGAACTGCCCCACGCCATGCCCAGCATCGGCGCCGGCATCACCCAGTGCATCATGCTGTCGCTGTCCATGGTGGTGATCGCTGCCCTGGTGGGCGCCGACGGCCTCGGCAAGCCGGTGGTGAACGCCCTCAACACCGCGGACATCGCCCTGGGCTTCGAAGCCGGCCTGTCCATCGTCCTGATCGCCATCCTGCTCGACCGGGTGTGCAAGCAACCCGCTCCTCGCGAGGTTAAATAAGTCATGACCGCCATACGTTTCGAACACGTCGACGTCATCTTCGGCAAGCAGAACAAGCGTGCCCTGGAGCTACTCGACCAGGGCAAGGGTCGCAGCGAGATCCTCCAGGAGACCGGCCAGGTGCTGGGCGTCGAGGACGCCTGCCTGGAGGTCCAGAAGGGCGAGATCTGCGTGCTGATGGGCCTGTCCGGCTCGGGCAAATCCAGCCTGCTGCGCTGCATCAACGGCCTCAACACCGTGAGCCGCGGCAAGCTGCTGATCGAGCACAAAGGCAGCGAAGTGGACATCGCCAACTGCTCGCCCGCGGTGCTCAAGGACATGCGCACTACGCGCATCGCCATGGTGTTCCAGAAATTCGCCCTGATGCCCTGGCTGACCGTGGCCGAGAACGTTGGCTTCGGCCTGGAGATGCAGGGCCGCTCGGCCGCCGAGCGCAAGAAGCTGGTCGACGAGAAGCTGGAGCTGGTAGGCCTGACCCAATGGCGTAACAAGAAGCCCGATTCCCTGTCTGGCGGCATGCAGCAGCGCGTCGGCCTGGCTCGTGCCCTGGCCATGGATGCCGACATCCTGCTGATGGACGAGCCCTTCTCCGCCCTTGACCCGCTGATTCGCCAGCAGCTGCAGGACGAACTGCTGCAACTACAGGCCAAGGTCAACAAGACCATCGTCTTCGTCAGCCATGACCTCGACGAAGCCCTCAAGATCGGTACCAACATCGCCATCATGAAGGATGGCCGCATCATCCAGCATGGCCGTCCCGAGGACATCGTGCTCAATCCGGCGGACGAATACGTGCGCACCTTCGTCGCCCACACCAATCCGCTCAACGTACTTAGCGGCTACAGCCTGATGCGCGGCCTGGACAAGTGCGGTCGCGAGGGCAACGAGATCTGCCTGGAACGCAGCCACGACATCTGGCTGGCCCTGGATGGCCAGACGGTCAAGGCGCTGCGCCGCGGTGGCGAGAGCCTGGCCCTGCAACGCTGGACCCCGGGCATGCCGGTCACCAGCCTGCAGCGCCAGCCGACCCTGGCACCGGCCGACATCCGCATGCGCGACGCCCTGGAGATCCGCTACCACACCGGGCACAAGCTGGTGCTGGAGACCGATGGCCGCGCCGTGGGCATCCTTGGTGACAAGGAGCTCTACCACGCCCTGCTGGGCAAGAATCTGGAAAAGGCCGGCGAAGACGTCGCTCCGCCCGCGGTCCGCTCGACCCTGTCCCAGGCGGGCTGACCCCCCGCTTCGCCACCCGCCTCTCCGCTGCAGAGGCGGGTGCGCATCTCCCTCCTGCTCCACTGCCGACAGACCCAGCAGGCTCGCCTGGCCGGCTTCCGCCTCCCATGATCCTGAGCTACGCCTTTGGCCCTGCCAAAAGACGTGCAGGCGCCTTCCCCGGCAGCGCCTGACGGTGCCGCCGAGCGACTGGGAGATGATCGAGGTGACACAAGACAGGCAGGCTGCGAGCGCCTCGGTGATCTCGCAGCCTGCTTGGAGAGGTAGCGGGAAGACCTAGAGCACCACCGTCCGCCCGGCGTTGAGGAAGACGCGACGCTCCAGGTGATAGCCCACCGCCCGGGCCAGGGTCAGGCACTCGATGTCGCGGCCACGGGCCACCAGGTCCTCGGCGTAGTGGGCGTGGTCCACGGACTCGACGCCCTGGGCGATGATAGGACCTTCGTCCAGGTCGTTGTTGATGTAGTGCGCGGTGGCGCCTACCAGCTTGACGCCCTTGGCATAGGCCTGGTGATAGGGACGCGCGCCCTTAAAACCCGGCAGCAGCGAATGGTGGATGTTGATTGCCCAGCCATCGAGGCGACGGCACAGCTCGGGCGACAGCACCTGCATGTAGCGCGCGAGGATGACCAGCTCCGCGCCGGTCTCCTGCAGCACCTGCCACACCCTGGCCTCCTGAGCCGGTTTGTCCTGGGGATCCAGCGGAAAATGGTGATAGGGAATGCCGTGCCAGGCCGCCAGGGGCTCCAGATCCGGGTGATTGGAGATCACCGCCACCACGTCCATGGGCAACTGGCCGATACGCTGACGATAGAGCAGGTCGTTGAGGCAGTGGTCGGCTTTGGAGACCATGATGGCGACCTTGGCGCGATAGCCGGGCGGGGTCAGCTCGAAGGTCATGTCGAAGGGCGTGAAGCGCAGGTCCAGGCCGACGCGGAACAGGCCCTCGTTGAAATCGCTGGGCACCTGGAATTCCACCCGGATGAAGAAGCGCTGGGCTTCGCGGTCATCGAAGCTGTGGTGCTGGGTGACATAGCAGCCCTGCTCGAACAGATAGCGCGTGACCACGTCCACGGTGCCGAGGCGACTCGGGCTCTGGGCGGTGAGAATCCAGGTATCGGGCGTGCGGCTCATGATGAAGTCCTTTGCATGGAGATGAAGCCAGAATCACAAAACCCGACCTGCGCATCACGCAGGTCGGGTTCGCTGGAACGGGGCTGAACGCGGAGCCGGATCAGGCCTCGATGCGCAGTCCGTACTCGGCGCTCGCGTCCTGCAGCCACAGCCAGACGTAGTCGGCGAAGCTGCGCCGCACCACCAGCTCCCAGGTGTCTTCCGCGGTATGGCGGATCATCAGCTGGGACTTGGCGAACACCGTCCCCACCGCCTTGCCCACCGGGAAGTTGCTCGGATGGACGTCGTAGGAGGTGGACTTCATCAGCACTTCACGCACCTTGGGGCCCTTGAGCTCGACCAGGGTCTGGCCACCGCCGACGTTGACGATGGCGACATGACGCTCGCCTAGCGCCTGGCGCAGGGCCTGCTCGGTGGCGAACTCGCTGCCACCGGGCACAACCAGCAGCCACTCGTCCGGGCCGAGCCACTGCAGCGAGCTCTCGCCCTTCTGGGTGATCGCCAGGGGACCGGGCACTTCCAGGCCGACCACGCTCTGCACCGCGCCGGTGAAGCCTTCGTCATGGGCGTCGCCACGGATGACCAGATGCCCCAGCAGGGCTCGCTCGCGCAGGGTTACCCCGGCGGTGGCCGGGCCGCGGCCGGCGAGCTTGCTTAGCTCGGCGTGGAACAGCGGGGATTCGGCGCGCGCCGTGGCGGAGTATTGGTCGTAGACATTGATGTTGTTCATGGGGCGCTATCCTCGTTAGGCGACGTTCTGCCGCTCACCCTTGGGGTCGTAGAACACCGGCGAGACGATCTCGGCAGCGATGTAGCGGCCATCGGCCAGCGGGGCGTAGACGGTCTGGCCCATGCGGCCCAGCCCACCCTTGACCATGGCCATGGCGAAGCCGTAGCCCAGGGTCGCGCTGTGGTAGCTGGAGGTCACGTGACCGACCATGTCCATGGGGATCGGCTGGTTGCGCTCGAACACCAGCTGCGCGCCTTCCGGCAGGACGTCGCGGGCATCCTGGGGCTTGAGGCCGACCAGCTGCTTGCGATTCTCGCGGACGCAATCCTGGCGATGCATGCCGCGCTTGCCGATAAAGGAGAAGCTCTTGTTCAGGCTCACCGCCCAGCCCATCCCCAGGTCCTGGGGCGTGACCGAACCATCGGTGTCCTGCCCGATGATGATGAAGCCCTTCTCCGCCCGCAGCACGTGCATGGTCTCGGTGCCGTAGGGGGTGAGGTCGAATTCCTTGCCCGCGGCGACCACCTGCTCCAGCACGCCCATGGCGTAGTTGGCCGGCACGTTGATCTCGTAGGAGAGTTCGCCGGTGAAGGAGATGCGGAACACCCGCGCCGGTACTCCGCCCACCTGGCCTTCCTTCCAGGCCATGAAGGGGAAGGCGGCGTTATCCAGATCGATGTCGGTCAGCTTGGCCAGCAGCTTGCGGCTGTTGGGACCGGACAGGGTCAGGGTCGCCCAGTGGTCGGTGACCGAGGTGAAGTACACCTCCAGCTCCGGCCATTCGGTCTGGTGGTAGAGCTCCAGCCATTCGAAGACGCGCGCGGCGCCGCCGGTGGTGGTGGTCATCAGGAAGTGGTTGTCGGCGAGACAGGCGGTGACACCGTCATCGAAGACCATGCCGTCTTCCTTGCACATCAGGCCGTAGCGCGCCTTGCCGATGTCGAGCTTGGTCCAGGCGTTGGTGTAGACGCGGTTGAGGAATTCCCGCGCGTCCTTGCCCTGGATGTCGATCTTGCCCAGCGTGGAGGCGTCGAGCAGGCCGACGCTGCGACGCACGGCCAGGCACTCGCGGTTGACCGCGGCATGCAGGTCCTCGCCCGCCTTGGGGAAGTACCAGGGACGCTTCCACTGGCCGACGTCCTCGAACAGGGCGCCCTGCTTGAGGTGCCAGGCATGCAGCGCGGTGTAGCGCTTGGGCTCGAACAGGTGGCCGCAGTGCCGTCCGGCGATGGCGCCGAAGGTGATGGGCGTGTAGTTCGGGCGGAACATGGTGGTGCCGACTTCCGGGATGGCCTTGCTCTGCACCCGGGCAGCGATGGCCAGACCGTTGATGTTGCCCAGCTTGCCCTGGTCGGTGCCGAAGCCCATGGCGGTGTAGCGCTTGACGTGCTCGATGGACTCGAAGCCCTCGCGGCAGGCCAGCTCGATACCGGCGGCGGTCACGTCGTTCTGCAGGTCGACGAACTGCTTGGGCGCGCGCGACGACGGCTTGTCGTGGGGCACCTGGAACAGCGCCAGACTCGGCTCTTCCTGGCGGAATTCGGCCTGGGGCAGTTCACCGCTGACCACCTTGGCACCGGCTTCGGCCGCGGCAGTGGCGCCGGCTTCGAAACCGTCGGCCAGGACGTCGCCCAAGGCGAAGACGCCATTCACGCCACCGGCGCAGAGGCGCTTTTGCGGCGCCGGGCCGGGCACGAAGGCCTGGATGTCTTCACGCCACTGCGGGCGACCGCCCAGGTGCGAGGCCAGGTGGACCACCGGGCTGTAGCCGCCGGAGGTGGCGATGAGGTCGCAGTCCAGCCACTCGCCACCACCCAGGGTGCGGAAGGCGGTCAGGTCGATAGTGGCGATCTTGGCCCCGGTCACCCGGGTGTTGCCGCGGGCTTCGCTCACGGCGGTACCGCCCATGACGCGCACGCCACGCTTGCGCACTTCCTCGACCCAGGCGCCGCGGGGGTTGGGCCGCGCATCGGCCACGGCCACCACTTGGCGACCGGCTTCGAGCCAGTCCAGGGCCACGCGGTAGGCGTAATCGTTGTTGGTGGACAGCACCAGGCGCTGACCAGGAGCCACGGCATAGCGACGGATGTAGGTGGACACGGCGCCCGCCACCATGTTGCCTGGCAGGTCGTTGTTGGCGTAGACCAGCGGCCGCTCATGGGCGCCGGTGGCCAGCACCACGCGGGTGGCGCGGACGCGGTGCAGGCGCTGACGCACCTGGCCATGGGGCGCGCGATCACCCAGGTGATCGGTCAGCCGCTCGTGGATGGTGAGGAAATTGTGGTCGTGGTAGCCGTTGACCGTGGCGCGCGGCAGCAGGACCACGTTGTCCAGACCCTGCAGCTCGGTCACGGCCTTGGCGGCCCAGTCGGCCGCCGGGGCGCCATCAAGCCGCTCGCGGCTGTCCAGCAGGCTGCCACCGAATTCTTCCTGCTCGTCGGCCAGGATCACCCGGGCGCCGCTGCGACCGGCGGCCAGAGCGGCGGCCAGACCGGCGGCGCCACCGCCCACCACCAGCACGTCACAGTGCTGGTTGAAGTTGTCGTAGGTGTCCGGATCGACCTGGGTCGGCGCACGGCCGAGGCCGGCGGCCTTGCGGATGTACTTCTCGTAGGTCATCCACAGGTTCTGCGGATACATGAAGGTCTTGTAGTAGAACCCGGGCGGCATCATCTTGCCGCCGACCTTGCCGAGGATGCCCATGAGGTCATTGTTGACGCTCGGCCAGCCGTTGGTGCTGGCCGAGACCAGGCCCTGGTACAGCGCCTGCTGGGTGGCCCGCACGTTGGGCACCTGGGTGGCCTCGGTGGCACCGATCTGCATGATGGCGTTGGGCTCTTCGGCACCGGCGGCGACGATGCCGCGCGGCCGGGAGTACTTGAAGCTGCGGCCGATCACGTCGACGCCGTTGGCCAGCAGGGCCGAGGCCAGGGTGTCACCCTTGAAGCCCTGGTAGGTCTGACCGTTGAAGGTGAAGGTGATGGCCTGGCTGCGGTCCAGGCGACCGCCCTGGGTGAGTCGATGGACCTGGCTCATGTGCGCTCTCCTCGCTCGGCGGTGAAGCGGGGTTGCTCGCCGATCGGATAGGTTTCGAGAATTTCGTAGGTCTCGGTGTTACGGGTCGCGTTGAAGTACTGGCGGCAACCCGAAGCGTGGACCCACAGCTCGTGACGCAGGCCGCGCGGGTTGTCGCGGAAGAACATGTAATCGCCCCACTCCGCGTCGCTGCAGGCCTCGGGATCCAGCGGGCGCGGGATGTGCGCCTCGCCGGCGGCGTGGAATTCTTCTTCGGAGCGCAGTTCCCCGCAGTGGGGGCAATGGATGTACAACATGCTCAGGCTCCTTAGTGCGCGACGGCCGCTGCGCCGTGTTCGTCGATCAGCGCGCCGGTGTGGAAACGGTCGATGGAGAAGGGCTTGGCCAGCGGATGCATCTCGCCGGAGGCGAGCGACGCCGCGAAGACGTTGCCCGAGCCCGGGGTGGCCTTGAAGCCGCCGGTACCCCAGCCGCAGTTGAAGAACAGGTTTTCCACCGGGGTCTTGGAAATGATCGGGCAGGCGTCGGGCGAGGTGTCGACGATGCCGCCCCACTGGCGGTTCATGCGCACCCGCGACAGGATCGGGAACATCTCGACGATGGCCTGCAGGGTGTGCTCGATCACCGGGTAGGAGCCGCGCTGGCCATAGCCGACCCAGCTGTCGATACCGGCGCCGATCACCAGGTCGCCCTTGTCGGACTGGCTGATGTAGCCGTGCACCGCGTTGGACATGATGACGCTGTCGATGATGGGCTTGATCGGCTCGGACACCAGCGCCTGCAGCGGGTGGGATTCCAGCGGCAGGCGGAAGCCGGCCAGCTTGGCCATGTGCCCGGAGTTGCCGGCGGTGACGACGCCGACGCGGCGGGCACCGATGAAGCCGCGGTTGGTTTCCACGCCGATCACCTTGCCGTCCTGCTTGCGGAAGCCGGTGACTTCGGTCTGCTGGATCAGGTCTACGCCCAGGGCGTCGGCGGCGCGGGCGAAGCCCCAGGCCACGGCATCGTGACGGGCTACGCCGCCCCGGCGCTGCACGGTGGCACCGAAGATCGGGTAGCGGGTGTTCTTGCTGCAGTCCAGGTAGGGAATCTCTTCGGCCACCTGACGGGTGTCGAGCAGTTCGCCGTCCACGCCGTTCAAGCGGTTGGCGCTGACCCGGCGCTCGGAATCGCGCATGTCCTGCAGGGTGTGGCAGAGGTTGTAGACGCCACGCTGGGAGAACATGACGTTGTAGTTGAGGTCCTGGGACAGGCCCTCCCACAGCTTCATGGCGTGCTCATAGAGGTGCGCCGACTCGTCCCACAGGTAGTTGGAGCGGACGATGGTGGTGTTGCGCGCGGTGTTGCCGCCGCCCAGCCAGCCTTTCTCGATCACGGCGACGTTCTTCACGCCGAATTGCTTGGCGAGGTAGTAGGCGGTGGCCAGGCCATGACCGCCACCGCCGACGATGACCACGTCGTACACCGGCTTGGGCGTCGGAGTGCGCCACATCCGCTGCCAGTTCTCGTGATGGCTCAGGGAGTGCTTGAAGAGGCCGAAGCCGGAATAGCGTTGCATCTGGAGACTCCTGCAGACGACGCCCCTTTCCGCGAGGGGGAAAGGGGTTGGATAAGGGTTGCGTCAGGCGCGTGCGACTAGCGGTAAACCGGGTAGTCGCGGCACAGCGCGGCCACCTGGCGCGCCACCTGGGCTTCCACATCGGCATCGCCGAGGTGGTCGAGGATGTCGCAGATCCAGCTGGCGACGCGTTCGCTTTCGCTGACGCCCAGGCCACGGGTGGTCAGCGCCGGGGTACCGATGCGCAGACCGGAGGTCACGAAGGGCGACTGGGGGTCATTGGGCACGGCGTTCTTGTTCACGGTGATGCAGGCGCGACCCAGGGCGGCGTCCGCGTCCTTGCCGGTGATGCCCTGCTTGATCAGGCTGACCAGGAACAGATGGTTGTCGGTGCCACCGGAAACCACGTCGAAGCCGCGGGCCTTGAATACGCCGGCCATGGCCTGGGCGTTCTTGATCACCTGCTGCTGATAGGTCTTGAAGCCAGGCTCCAGGGCCTCCTTGAAGCACACCGCCTTGCCGGCGATGACGTGCATCAGCGGGCCGCCCTGGGCACCCGGGAATACCGCGGCGTTGAGCTTCTTCTCGATGTCGGCGTTGGCCTTGCACAGGATCAGGCCGCCACGGGGGCCGCGCAGGGTCTTGTGGGTGGTGGTGGTCACCACGTCGGCGAAGGGCACCGGGTTCGGGTAGACGCCGGCGGCGACCAGACCGGCTACGTGGGCCATGTCGACGAACAGGTAGGCACCCACGCTGTCGGCGATGTCGCGGAAGCGCTGGAAGTCCAGGGTCTTGGAGTAGGCGGAGAAACCCGCCACGATCATCTTGGGCTTGTGCTCTTCGGCCAGACGCTGGATCTCGTCGTAGTCGATCAGCCCGGTGTCGGTGTCGATGCCGTACTGCACGGCGTTGTACAGCTTGCCGGAGGAGCTGACCTTGGCGCCGTGGGTCAGGTGACCGCCGTGGGCCAGGCTCATACCCAGGATGGTGTCGCCGGGCTGCAGCAGCGCCAGGTAGACAGCTGAGTTGGCCTGGGAGCCTGAGTGCGGCTGGACGTTGGCGTAGTCGGCACCGAACAGCTGCTTGGCGCGTTCGATGGCCAGCTGCTCGACCTTGTCGACGTGCTCGCAGCCACCGTAGTAGCGCTTGCCCGGATAGCCTTCGGCGTACTTGTTGGTCAGCACGCTGCCCTGGGCTTCCATGACACGCTGGCTGGTGTAGTTCTCGGACGCGATCAGCTCCAGATGATGCTCCTGGCGCCGCGCTTCCTCGCCCATGGCGGCGAACAACGCATCATCGTAGCCCTGGATTTGGTCCTGCTTACTGAACATCGCGGCGCTCCTAAAGTCTGTGGCGGTGAAAACCACCCCCTTGGCCGCGATGGTAGGCCCGCCCCCTGACCCCAAGATGCCTGTTTACGCCCCGGGCCGGCGCGTTTGCGACAGCCGTCTGGGCGTCGAGTTTCGCCGTTCGCCGGGTCCGATCAAGCCGGCTCGTTCCGCGCCGATAGGCTGACTACTTCACCCGGCCAGCGAGCTCTGCCATGTTCAATGCGCACTATAAGAAGACCATCGCTCGGCTAGAGGCCGAGTTGCACGCCAACCAGGGCCTGACCCGCGCCCTGGAACGCTCCATGGCGGTAATCGAGTTCGACCTCGACGGCGCGATCCTGCGCGCCAACGACAACTTCCTCAGGCTGACCGGCTACCGCGCCGACGCCCTGATCGGTCAGCATCATCGCCGCCTGTGCCCGAGCAGCGTGGTGCAGGGTCGCGACTATGGCGATTTCTGGGCGCGCCTCAAGCGCGGCGATTTCGTCTCCGGCACCTTCCAGCGCCTGGATGCCCAGGGCCGTACCCTCTGGCTGGAAGCCAGCTACAACCCGGTACCCGACAGCAGCGGCAAGATCGCCAAGGTGGTGAAGTACGCCCTCGACGTCACCGCCCAGATCGAGCGCGACAGCGAAGCCCAGAGCAAGCTCAAGGCGCTGGACCGCGCCCTGGCGCGTATCGAGTTCGACCTGGACGGGCGCATCCTGGACGCCAACGACAACTTCCTGGCCACCCTGGGCTACAGCCTCAAGGAGATCCAGGGCCAGCAGCATCGCCTGTTCTGTGAGCCGGCCTTGGTCAACAGCAGCGAATACGCCGACTTCTGGCGCCGCCTCAATGCCGGCGAATTCTTTCGGGGCCAATTCAAGCGGCTGGGCAAGCATGGCCGGGTGATCTGGCTGGAAGCGAGCTACAACCCGGTGTACGACGCCACCGGCCGGCTATACAAGGTGGTCAAGTACGCCAGCGACATCAGCGAGCGGGTGGAAAAGCACGAAAGTGACGGCCGCAGCGCCTCGCGGGCCTATCACATCTCCGCCGAGACCGAGAAGGTCGCCGAGCACGGCACCCGGATCATCCAGGCGGCCGCCGGCGAGATGCGCGAGATCGCCCACAACGTCAGCGCCTCCGCTGAGGTGATCGGCCAGCTGGGCCAGCGATCCGAGCAGATCACCGCCATCGTCAACACCATCCGCGGCATCGCCGACCAGACCAACCTGCTGGCGCTCAACGCCGCCATCGAGGCCGCGCGCGCCGGTGACCAGGGGCGTGGCTTCGCCGTGGTCGCCGACGAGGTCCGCCAGTTGGCGGGACGCACCAGCAGCGCCACGGCGGAGATCGCCGAGATGATCGGGCGGATCTTGAGCGAGACCCAGCAGGCGGTCGCCAGCATGGAAAGCACCCAGGGTCGAGCGGTCAAGGGCGTCGAACTGGCCGACCAGGCCGGTGCGGTGATCGTGCAAATCCGCGATGGCGCCAGCGACGCCGTGGAAGCCGTGAGCATGTTCGCCAGCAAGCTGGACGAATCCGAGGTGATTCCCAAGGGCGCGCGCAACTGGGTGGGGCATTGAGACCTCAGGCTTGATCGGGATCAAGCGTCCCTGACAGCCAGGGTCTAGCATGAAGGCATACCCCTCTCGTGGAGATGCCCCATGCACAATGTCCTGGTCGCCTACGACGGTTCCCCCAGCGCCGACAACGCCCTGCGCTACATCCTCGACCTGGTGAAGGCCGGGCTGTCGCTGGAGCTGCACCTGCTCAACGTCCAGAACGAGCCGGAGATCTACGGCGCGCCCTTCGACGACCGCATCCTGCGCGAATGGCGCGGCAGCCTGCAGGACAAGGCCGAAGACATCCTGGTGCGGGCGCGCCCGGCCCTGCTCGAAGCCGGTATCGAGGCCCAGACCCACGTGGGCTTCGGCGGCATCGCCGAGACCATTGGCGAGACGGCGCGGCGCCTGCAGGTGGACACCGTGGTCATGGGCACGCGGGGGCTGGGCTCGCTCAGCGGCCTGCTGCTCGGCTCGGTGGCCCATCGCGTGGTCCATCAGGTGCCCTTGCCGGTGATCCTGGTGAAATAGTCGCCCAACAAAAAACCAGCCCGCGGGCTGGTTTTTTCATTTCCGGGCACCGAGTGGATCAGATGCTCAGGGTCCAGTCGTAGTCGACGATCAGCGGCGCGTGCTCGGAGAAGCGCGGCTGCCGTGGCAGGCGCGCCGAGCGGACGAAGCGGCGCAGACCCGGGGTGAGGATGTTGTAGTCGAAGCGCCAGCCCAGGTTGAGGTGCTCGGCCTGGTCGCTGTCCGGCCACCAGCTGAACTGGTCGCCTTCGCGGCTCACTTCGCGCAGGGCATCCACATAGCCCATGTTGCCGATCACCTCGTCCATCCAGGCCCGCTCGGGGGCCAGGAAGCCGGGGATCTGCTGGCAGTCGCGCCAGTTCTTCACGTCCTGCTTCTGGTGCGCCACGTACAGCGAGCCGCAATAGATGTACTCGCGACGCTTGCGGCGCTGCTTGTTCAGGTAGTGGGTGAAGTCGTCCATGAACTTGAATTTCATGTTCAGGTCTTCGTCACCGCGCTTGCCCGAGGGCAGCAGCAGGCTGGCGATGCTGACCTTGTCGAAGTCCGCCTGCAGGTAGCGACCGAAGCGATCGCAGGACTCGAAGCCCAGACCGCTGATCACCGCCTTCGGCTGGACCCGCGTATAGAGCGCGACCCCGCCCTGGGACGGCACTTCGGCGTCGCAGGCATAGAGGATGTAACCCTCCAGCGCATAGGCCGGATCGTCCATGTCATAAGAAGAGGCGCGCGTATCCTGCAAGCAGATCACGTCGGCATTCTGCGCCTTAAGCCAGGGCAACAGGCCCCGCTCCACAGCGTCCTGAATACCATTGACGTTCAAGCTGATGATCCGCATAAATGGCCCCCAAAAAATCGTGGATGTATGATACCCGAGCTAAACCGGTTTAGCTAAATACAAGCCGCGCAAGGACTTATATGCAGGCGTATCAGCGTAATTTCATTCGTTTCGCCATCGAGCGCGGAGTTCTGCGCTTTGGTGAATTCACCCTGAAATCGGGTCGTATCAGTCCCTATTTCTTCAACGCCGGCCTGTTCCACAGCGGTGCGGCCCTGGCCCAGCTCGGCCGTTGCTATGCCGATGCGCTGGTGCAGGCCAACCTGCCCTTCGACGTGCTCTTCGGCCCGGCCTACAAGGGCATCCCCCTGGCCGCGGCCACGGCGGTGGCCCTGGTCGAGCACCACGGCCGCGACGTGCCCTGGTGTTTCAACCGCAAGGAAGCCAAGGACCACGGCGAAGGCGGCCTGCTGGTGGGCGCGCCCCTGACCGGCCGGGCGCTGATCATCGATGACGTCATCACCGCCGGCACCGCCATCCGCGAGGTCATGCAGATCATCGAAGGCCAGGGCGCCAGCGCGGCCGGGGTGCTCATCGCCCTGAACCGCCAGGAGCGCGGCCGCGGCGAGTTGTCGGCCATCCAGGAAGTCGAGCGCGACTACGGCATTCCGGTGCTCAGCATCGTCGCCCTGGATCAGGTGCTCGAATACCTGGCCGAGGACGCCGAGCTCAAGCGTCACCTCCCCGCCGTCCAGGACTATCGCGCTCAATACGGCATCTAGCCCCAGGAGAGACGGCCATGGTCGTACGTCGCGCCGCTGCCAGCCTGTTGCTCATCGCCCTACCGCTGGCCGGCCAGGCGGCCGAGCTGTACCGCTATCTGGACCGCAACGGCACCCTGGTCATCGACCGCCAGGGCGTGCCGCCGGAATACGCCGGCAAGGGCTACGACGTGCTCAACGAGCAGGGCCGGGTGATCCGCAAGGTCGCCCCGGCCCTACCTGCCGCCGAACTCGACCGCCAGGCGCGCGAGCGCCAGCAGGCCGTGGTCGATGGCCAGCTGCGCAAGCTCTACAGCAATGTCGAGGACGTCGACCGCGCCAAGGCGCGCAAGCTGGCCGAGCTCGACGGCCTGCTGCAGATCAAGAAGGCCAACCTTGAGGCCGCACGCCAGCTGCAAAGCCAGCTCATGGAGCAGGCGGCGGTGCAGCAGCGCAACGGCCAGGCGCTGCCGGCGGACCTCCAGGCACGGCTCGACGCCGCGGCCGCCGATCAGGTGCGCCTGCAGGCCGATTTGCAGCGCTACGCCGAATTGCGCACCAGTACCAGCGCGGCCTTCGACGCCGATCGTGCGCGCATGCAGCGACTGGAAGCCGCTCAGACCACGGATCGCTAGCCCTTCTGCAGTCCCCTCCGCCGATGGCCTGCTGGGCAACACAGCACAGACCCGCCTCTTCACGCCATATTCTGGCACGCACCGTGCAAACCAATTTCCAACGCATTGTTGAACAATTGGGCGTGAAGACCTATGAGCGGCAAAGACGCAGGCGCACTGTCCCTGGGGGCTCAACTGCTGCTGGAAATGCGCGAAGACATCATCGGCGGTCGCCTGCTACCCGGTACGGCGCTGGTCGAGGCTGAACTGGTCAAGGCCTACAACGCCTCGCGCAACACCATTCGCGAAGCCCTGCACCAGCTGGATCGCGAGGGCCTGGCCACCTACGTGCGGCACAAGGGGGTGATGGTGCGGCGCCTGGGCCTGGCCGAGGTGCGCGACCTCTTTACCGTGCGCCGCACCCTCGAACTGCAGGCCATCCTCACCAGCCGCCCGCTGCGCGAATACCAGTCCGATCGGATGCTGGACGCCCTGGAGGCCGCCGAACTGGCGCAGTCGCGCGAAGACTGGCGCGCCCTCGGCACCCACGGCCTGCATTTCCATCAGCACATCGTCGGCCTGCTGCGCAGTCCGCTGTTCGATGAATTCTTCGCCACCGTCGCCGCCCAGATACGCCTGCTGTTTTCCCTCGCGCCCGACGAGGAGCACTTCCAGCGGCCCTGGATCATCCGCGACCGCCAGATCCACGACCTGCTCGCCGCCGGACAGCGCCAGGCGGCGGCCGAGGCCATGGCCAGCTATCTCGACGATTCCGAAAACCGGCTGCTGGATTTGCTGAGCGCAGCCAGGCCGCTCTGACCGAGGAGACCTCCCATGTACAAGGACTACCCCGCCGCCTACCAGTCCACCCAGGGTTCCGCCCTGCAGGTCGACCAGGCCTTTTACGATCGCCTGCGCGAGGACAAGGACGCGCGTACCCTGATCGAGCAATTCGAGATCCCGATCCGCACCGGTCGCGCCTGGAAGGTCCCGGCGGGCCATCTGTTCCGCGTCACCACCCCGCACGGTCCCCAGGTGGGCGACTTCAACGTCTGGAACGCCGAGGACCCACGCGAGCGCATGTGGGCCGCGCGCACCCGGCAACTGCAGGGGGCCCACGTCAGCACCTACGACCGCCTCTGGTCGAACCTGCCCTTCCTGCGTCCGCTGTTGACCATCACCGACGACAGCCTGGCCGGCTACGGCATCGACGAACACGGCGGCCGCCTGCATGACCTGCTCGGCACCCGCTGCGATCCCTACGTCAACAAGATGCTCACCGGCGAGGACTTCCACCACCACTGCCACTCGAACCTGACCCGCGCGGTGCTGCCCCACGGCCTCACCGAATTCGATGTCCACGATGTGCTGAACATCTTCCAGTGCACCGGCCTCAACCATGACGACCTGTACTTCATGAAGGCCTGCCCGGCCAAGCCCGGCGACTACCTGGAGTTCTTCGCCGAGATCGACGTGCTCTGCGCCCTGTCCACCTGCCCGGGCGGCGATCTGTCCCTGGCGATGTGGGGCCCGGACGCCGAGGACCCGCTCAAGGTCTGTCGCCCGCTGGGAGTGGAGATCTACCGGGTCGAGGAGGCGTTGTTGCAGGGTTGGGAATCGCCCAAGCGGGCGGCCTACAACGGCCAGCACGGCCTGACGCTGCCCAAGGCCAGCTGGGAGCAGTGAGTCCGGGCCAGCAATGAAAACGGCGCCCTGGGGCGCCGTTTCTGGGTCCGACCGAGAGCGCTCAGCGCTTGCGGTTGGAGATCAGGGTACCGACGCCGACGTCGGTGAAGATTTCCAGCAGCACCGCGTTGGGCACCCGACCATCGATGATGTGGGCGCTCTGCACGCCGCCCTGCACCGCTTCCAGTGCGCAGCGGATCTTCGGCAGCATGCCGCCGTAGATGGTGCCGTCGGCGATCAGCGAATTGACCTGCTCGGTGGACAGCCCGGTGAGCACCTGGCCCTGCTTGTCCATCAGGCCGGCGATGTTGGTCAGCAGCATCAGCTTCTCGGCCTTGAGCGCCTCGGCCACCTTGCCCGCCACCAGGTCGGCGTTGATGTTGTAGGACTCGCCGTCCGGACCCACGCCGATGGGCGCGATGACCGGGATGAAGTCGCCGCGCACCAGCATGTTGATCAGGTCGGTGTTGACCCCGGTGACCTCGCCCACATGGCCGATGTCGATGATCTCCGGCTTGGTCATCTCCGGCGTCTGCCGGCTGACCTTGAGCTTGGTGGCGCGGATCAGGCCCGCGTCCTTGCCGGTCAGGCCGATGGCCTTGCCGCCATGGCGGTTGATCAGGTTGACGATGTCCTTGTTGACCTGGCCGCCCAGCACCATCTCCACCACGTCCATGGTCTGGGCGTCGGTGACGCGCATGCCATCGATGAAGTGGCTTTCGATGGACAGGCGCTTGAGCAGGTCGCCGATCTGCGGACCGCCGCCGTGCACCACCACCGGGTTGATGCCCACCGCCTTCATCAGCACGATGTCACGGGCGAAACCGGCCTTGAGCTCGTCGCTCTCCATGGCGTTGCCGCCGTACTTGATCACCAGCGTCTTGCCGACGAACCGGCGGATATAGGGCAGCGCCTCGGACAGCACCTCGGCGACGTGCGAGGCATCCTCGCGGCTCAGGGTCATGGCTCACCTCTCAAGGTCGACATAGAAAAGACAAAGGGCGCCTAGGCGCCCTCTGTGCTACCGCTGACCCGAGGTCAGAACGGCAGATTCAGATCCGGCTGTACCGCCAGCAGCTGCTTGCGGAACACCGTCTTGATGCGCTCCAGCTCTTCGAGGGTTTCCGCCTCGAAGCGCAGCACCAGCACCGGCGTGGTGTTGGACGCACGCACCAGGCCCCAACCGTTCTGGTAATCGACGCGGACGCCGTCCAGGGTGGTGATCTGGGCATCGCCCCACTGGGCGTCGCGCTGCAGGGTTTCGATGATGCCGAACTTGTTCTCTTCGGTCACCTGGATATTGATCTCCGGGGTGGAGATGTCTACCGGGAAGGTATCGAACACCTGTTGGGCGCTGTTCTTCTCCTGGCTGAGGATCTCCAGCAGCCGCACGGCGCTGTAGATGCCGTCGTCGAAACCGAACCAGCGCTCCTTGAAGAACACGTGGCCGCTCATCTCGCCAGCCAGCAGCGCGCCGGTTTCCTTCATCTTCTTCTTGATCAGCGAGTGGCCGGTCTTCCACATGATGGGACGACCACCGTAGCCGGCGATGAGGTTGTTCAGGCGACGGGTGCATTTGACGTCGAAGATGATGTCGGCGCCCGGATTGCGGGAGACCACGTCCTTGGCGAACAGCATCAGCAGCTGGTCGGGATAGATGATCTTGCCTTCGTTGGTCACCACGCCGACGCGGTCGCCGTCGCCGTCAAAGGCCAGGCCCAGGTCGGCACCGGTTTCCTTGACCTTGGCGATCAGGTCTTCCAGGTTCTCGGGCTTGCCCGGATCCGGGTGGTGGTTGGGGAAGTTGCCGTCCACCTCGCAGAACAGCGGGATGACCTCGCAGCCCAGGGACTCGATCAGCTGGGGCGCGTTGACCGCGGCAACGCCGTTGCCGGCGTCCACCACCACCTTGAGCTTCTTGGCCAGCACCACGTCGTTGCGGATGTAGTCGGCGTAGCTCTTGAGCACGTCGACCTGCTTGATCTGGCCCTGGCCGCTGGCCACGTCGCCGGTCTCGATGCGCTCGCGCAGACGCTGGATGGATTCGTTGGCCAGGGTCTCGCCGGCAATGACGATCTTGAAGCCGTTGTAGTCCGGCGGGTTGTGGCTGCCGGTCAGCATGACGCCGGACTTGCCTTCGAGCACGTTGGCGGCGTAGTAGAGCACCGGGGTCGGCACCATGCCGACATCGCTGACATTGGCGCCGCTGTCGGCCACGCCCTTGATCAGTTGGGCGACCAGCTCGGGGCCGGACAGACGGCCGTCACGGCCGACGGCCACGTTGGGCTCGCCACGCGCCAGGCTCTCCGAGCCGATGGCACGTCCAATCCAGTAGGCGGCTTCGGCGGTCAGGGAGTCACCCACCACGCCACGGATGTCGTAGGCGCGGAAAATGCTGGCATTGAGTTGGGGGGCTTGCGGGGTAGTGCTCATCGGGGGTTTCTCCAATCCCAGGAGATCCTGGTCTTCGTCGAGGATACTGATATCGAGGATGTCGGTGGTCTGGAACAGCGGCTCGCTCTGTTGAGGGCGCCCTCTGTCGGCAAACTCCGCCAGGGTCTTGGCCACCGCATCGCTGGGAGCGGTGGCATATAGGTCCGGCGACGACCCGGCCGATCGGCTGGCCAATCGGGCCGTCGACTTGGCCACGGGTTCCATTACCGCCAGGCGCAAAGTCGGGCTTTTGGCTGTTTGATTGGCTTCTAGTTCCTCGGCATAGGCCGTCAGACTGCGGACGTCATCACGGAGCCGGCGTGACAGCTCACGGGAAAACAGCCAAAAGCCCGTTAGCACACCGAACAACGCCAGCAGCAGGGCCACCAGGGGAATGCCCACGGGGGTGTCGGCTCCGGCCTCGGCGGCCGGTGCCAGCTCCAGCGTCCAGAGTGGACTGCCAGTGGCGAGCCGCCGCATCAGCGCCGGATCACCGGGGCTACCGCCGCTGGCCAGCACCTGCACACCGCCGCCTGGAAACTGCTGCAACAGGCGCCACTGGCCGACGTTCGCCGGCGGCGTCGCCCAGCCCTGCAAGACGGCCGGGAGTTCTTCCACCAGCACGGCGCTGCCGAGCAACTGATCACCCCGGCGGATGGGCTGGGCGCTGTAGACCAGCCAGCGGTCGCCCAGCCGATAGGCTTCCGGCGGGGTCCGCTGGCCGCTTTCCAGGCGCTTGAGCAGATCGAGGGCGGCATAGTTGAGGGGACCGGGGCGGCTGTCGTCGATCTGGCGCATACCGGCCGGTACCACCAGCACATCGACCACACCGAGGCGCTCGCGCAACTGGCTTTCCGCCGCCGCGCGCGCCGCGGGATCGTCGCCCTGCAGGGCCTGCAGCACCAGGGCATCCCCGGCAACCCCCTGCAGCCGACGGGTCAAGCCGACCAGCAGCTGATTGAGGGAGGCCGCCTGGGCCTGCAGCGTTTGGTCCGCCTGCTGCTCCTGGTTGCGCGCGCCCTGCGGCTGCAACACCAGGAACCACAACAGCAGCGCGGCCAGCAGCAAGCCGGCGAGCGCCAGCAGCAGCCCCGCGCCCATGCCAGGCAAGCCAGCGACCCGGGGGGCCGCCTTGCGCACATCCTTGTCGTTCTTGCCCCTTGTCATGCCGTTCTTCTCCTTTATGTGACGGCGTGCCTTGCGTGCCCGGCGTCAGCGGGTACCGGAGTGCCCGAAGCCGCCAGCGCCCCGCTCGGTCTCGGTAAAGCTCTCGACGATGTCGAAGTGCGCCTGTACCACAGGTACGAGCATCAGCTGGGCAATACGTTCGCCCACACTTACGGTGAAGGTGGTCTGGCCGCGATTCCAGCAGGAGACCATGAGCTCCCCCTGGTAGTCCGAGTCGATCAGACCGACCAGGTTGCCCAGCACGATACCGTGCTTATGACCCAGGCCCGAGCGCGGCAGGATCAACGCCGCCAACGACGGATCCGCGACATGGATGGCGAGCCCGGTGGGAATCAGCGCGGTCTGGCCCGGCTCCAGCACCAGATCCTCTTGCAGCATGGCGCGCAGGTCGAGGCCGGCCGATCCGGGCGTGGCGTAGGACGGCAGCGGGAAATCGCGCCCCAGGCGCGGGTCGAGGATCTTGGCTTGAAGGCTATGCATGGTTCTGGGTGGTGTCTTTCAGGTGGATGGAAATAAGAGCGATGAGCTGACGGGCGATCTTGCCCTTGCTGGTCTGCTCGAAGCGGATCTCGTGCAGGCCGCGGTCGATCACGGTGACCGCGTTGTCTTCGCTGTTGAAGCCAATGGCCGGGTTGGCCACGTCGTTGGCGACGATGAGGTCGAGATTCTTGTCGCGCAATTTGCGCTGGGCGTACTCCAGCAGATTCTGGGTTTCCGCGGCGAAGCCGACGCTGAAGGGGCGATCTGGGCGTCCCGCCAAGGTGGCGAGGATGTCAGGGTTACGCACCAGCTCCAGTATGAGACCGTCACCACGGGTGGGGTCCTTCTTCAGCTTGTGCGGCGCGATGACCTCGGGGCGATAGTCCGCCACCGCCGCCGAGGCGATGAGCACGTCACAGGGCATCAGTGCCTCGCAGGCGGCCAGCATGTCGCGAGCGCTGATCACGTCGATGCGCTCGACGCGATCTGGGGTCGGTAGATGCACCGGGCCGCTCACCAGGCTGACGCGCGCGCCCGCCTCTGCCGCCGCTTCCGCCAAGGCGAAGCCCATGCGGCCGGAGCTGTGGTTAGTGATGTAGCGCACCGGGTCGATGTTTTCCTGGGTCGGGCCGGCGGTGATGACCACATGGCGACCGGTCAGGTCCAGGCGCTGGAAGCAGTCGGCAGCGAGCTGGGCCAGATCAGTAGCCTCCAGCATCCGGCCGAGGCCGACGTCGCCACAAGCCTGGCTGCCGCTGGCCGGGCCGAACAGCTTGATGCCGCGACTGCGCAGGAGCTCGGCGTTGGCCTGAGTGGCCGGATCGCGCCACATGGCCTGGTTCATGGCCGGTGCCAGGGCGACCCGGGCATCGGTGGCCAGCACCAGGGTGGTAAGCAGATCATCCGCCACGCCTTGGGCCAGACGTGCCATCACATCGGCGGTGGCCGGCGCGACCAGCACCAGATCAGCCCAGCGGGCCAGCTCGATGTGACCCATGGCCGCTTCGGCGGCCGGGTCCAGGAGATCCAAATGCACCGGCAAGCCGGACAACGCCTGTAGGGTGAGCGGCGTGATGAATTCACGCCCGCCGCGGGTCAGCACCACCCGCACCTCGGCGCCCTGATCCTTGAGTCGGCGTACTAGCTCGGCGCTTTTGTAAGCGGCGATGCCACCTCCGACGCCCAGCACGATGCGTTTACGATGGAGCCGCTGCATATTGCCTGTTCCGTTTTCGAACCATCTAGGATAGGGATCGCGGGACCAATAGAGGTCTACGCGCGCCCGCAAATCATCCGGTTAAGATAGCACAGCGCCTGCACAGCGCAGGCGCCGCGCCAGTTTAGGTGCAGCCCACTATCGCTAATAGGTCAATGCTGCAGGCTCAATAAGGAAACGTATGAAGACGGCGTTCATCGGTATCAAATTGAAGACTACTGTCACGCGTACTAAGCGGTCTTTCATACTTACACGCGCCTCGCGATCCAAACTCGGCGAGTCGAGAAAGTAACTGCTTTAGCGAAAGCCCAGAAAGCCCACTTCACGAGTTCTCCTGCTATTCCAGGATTGTCACTGTTAGAGCGTTAGTATTTTAAGCCGCTGCTCTAATAGCCCAGGAAATCGCGTATACCACGTCTGATTCAACGGCGACGGATGCGGCAGCGGATAGAGGGTCAGTGTCTTACGCGTCGCCTCCTCTGTTTCCAAGGTGACCTCGATGCTGCTTTCGAAGCGGTGTTCGCTCTTCCAGAAGGCTTCCAGGCGGGCGCGCTCTTCCTTGGATTGGCCGATGCCGAACCAGAGAAAAGCTTCGCGCCCAAGGGTGATGAGCTGGGTGCCGTGCCAGTGTTCCACCAGCAGACGGCGCATCAGGGGGTGGAAGGCCTTTTTCACCCGCTCCGACCAGGCTTTGTTGCCGAGCGGTTTGTAGGGGACGGTGTTAGCCCAGAAGAACTGCTGGCTCAGGCTGCGTGTGGCTTCGAAGTCGGCTGGGGGCTGGCCGTGCAGGTGCTTGTAGAGGACCTTGCGGGCGATCTGGCCGCCGCTGCCGATGAAGGGCTCGCCGTACTTCACCTCGTCCCGCCCCGGATCGCGACCGAAGAAGCCCAGCGGCGCATCGGGATCGCCCAGACCGATGATGGGGTCCAGCGGGTCCTTGGCGAACTGTTCATAGACCGTAAGATCGACACCCGGAAGATCGGCAGCGAGCTGGCGAAAGGCTTCGCGCTCTGCGGAAGACAGCGGCATGCAACAGGTCTCCATCGAGGAATTAATCCCTCTAGTAGAGCTCTGCCCTGCAGGTGACGTTCCGTAACGACTGGCGGAGGGGCAGCCCTGGGGCGATAGGGTAAACTGCCCGGCTCGAACGACCCTCAAGGTGAATCCCGTTGATCAATCTGCTACGCAACGGCCTCGGCCAGGTGATCGTCGGCCTGGATCTGGTGACCCGGCCGCGCAAGCTCAAGCGCACCGAGCAGGCCCAGGCTGCCATCGAGGCGGAGCTGGCGAATCTGTCGCTCTATCAGTTCCAGGCCTGCCCCTTCTGCGTGAAGACGCGGCGGGCGCTGCATCGGCTGAACCTGCCGGTCCGCCTCAAGGACATCAAGAAGGAACCGCACCTGCGCGCTGAGCTGGAACAGGGCGGTGGCCGGGTGAAGGTGCCCTGCCTGCGGATCGACGAGGGCAGTCAGAGCGTATGGATGTATGAGTCGGACGACATCATCGCCTATCTGGAGCAACGCTACGGCGAACGCCAGCCGGCCTAGGGTTTAACGTAGGAGTGGTGGTGGACGAGGCTGCGCCGTTGTCCAGGCTACGACGCTGCCTCTGGTTATCGAACTGCAACGGTGGAGCTGTCTTCGCCCAACCTACGAGACGTCAGAGGTCGCTTTCTTCGACTTTGCGGACCTTGCTGGCATCCAGAGTGTAGGAGGCTTCGGCCAGGGCATTGTCGACCGACTCGGTGTGCAGGGTGCCGATGACCCAGTAGGGCTCGTAGATGTCGGGGAGCGGCACGCCCTTGGGGTAGCGCACCAGTACGATCTGGTTGGGCGGGGGCGGCGGCACGTGGATGCAGGCGCCTGGGTAGGGCACCAGGAAGAACTCACGGAAATTGCCCTTGGCATCGGTCTCGAGCGGCACTGGAAAGCCGCCCAGGCGCACGTTCTTGCCATTCAGGGCGGCCACAGTGCGGGCGGAGTGCATCACCTCGGGTAGGCTGCTGTCCTTCTGCTTGAGCCCGCCCGGTGAGCCGAAACCGCCCGGAGCCTCGGGGGTGTTGTGGCTGATTTCGGGCATAGTTTCCAAGGCATGACGATCCTCGGCAGTGAGCAGGTCGAGCCAATTAGTTTCCGGCGGCTCACCCTTGGCGGCGTGGGTCAGCAGGGGCAGGCTGGCAAGCAGCAGTGTAATGAGCAATCTGGACATGGTCGGCAGGTCGGACGCAAAAGTCCGAGTGTGCGGTGCGCCAGGCCAGGGGTCCAGTCTCAAGGCCGCAAAGCAGAGCGTCTCCCATAAAAAAGCCCCTGGGTCGACGGGCGACGCCAGGGGCTGAAAACTTGTGCTACTCGGCTTTGCCGAGGCGAAGCAGCGTCTTAGCGACGCTTGGTCACCATGCCGTAGATGAACAGCACGATGATGGCGCCGACCACGGCACCGATGAAGCCTGCACCTTCACCGGCACGGTAGATGCCCAGTGCCTGGCCAAGGTAGGTAGCGACCACGGAGCCGATGATGCCCAGAATGATGGTCATGATCCAGCCCATGCTGTCGTCGCCCGGCTTGAGGAAGCGGGCAACCAGGCCGACGATGAGACCGATGATGATGGTTGCGATGATGCCCATGTGAAGAATCCCCTGTTTGAGTGCTGGTAAGTACGGCGCCGGTCAGCAGGCGCCTTGTACACTCCGACCACCGGTAATCCGCCGAGGTTCAGGGAAAAACGGCTTCCGCGAACGGAAGCCGGGTGGCATCAGTCCTGGATCAGGGCTTCCAGGGCGGCGATGCGGGTCTGCAGGGTCGCGGCATCGGCACTGCGCAGGGTGGCGTGACCGACCTTGCGCCCGGCCTTGAAGGCCTTGCCGTAGTGGTGCAGGTGGCAGTCTTCCAAGGCGGTGACGGCGGCCACCGGCGGTACCGAGCCGATGAAATTGACCATGGCGCTCTCGCCGACCTTGGCGGTGGAGCCCAGCGGCAGGCCAGCCACGGCGCGCAGGTGGTTCTCGAACTGGCTGCACTCGGCGCCTTCGATGGTCCAGTGCCCGGAGTTGTGCACGCGCGGGGCGATCTCGTTGGCTTTCAGGCCACCCTCGACCTCGAAGAATTCGAAGGCCAACACGCCGACGTAGTCGAGCTGCTCCAGCACGCGGCGAGCATAGTCTTCGGCCAGCGCCTGCAGCGGATGGTCGGAGCTAGCCACCGACAGGCGCAGGATGCCGCTCTCGTGGGTGTTGTGCACCAGCGGGTAGCAGGCCACCTCGCCATCACGACCGCGCACCGTCACCAGGGAGACCTCGCCGGTGAAGGGCACGAAGCCTTCCAGCAGCAGGGGCACGCTGCCCAGCTCGGCGAAGGCGTCGGTGACGTCTTCCGGCTGACGCAGGACCTTCTGGCCCTTGCCGTCATAACCCAGGGTGCGGGTCTTGAGTACTGCCGGCAGGCCGATGCGGGCCACGGCGGCGTCCAGGTCGGCCTGGGAGAGGACGTCGGCGAAGGCCGGCGTGGGAATCCCCAGGTCGCGGAACATGGACTTCTCGAACAGGCGATCACGGGCGATGCGCAGGGCTTCGGCGGACGGATAGACCGGCACGAACTGGGAGAGGAAGGCCACGGTCTCGGCCGGGACGCTCTCGAACTCGAAGGTCACCAGATCGACCTCGTCGGCCAGCTGGCGCAGGTGATCCTGGTCGCCGTAGTCGGCGCGCAGGTGTTCGCCCAGGGCAGCGGCGCAGGCATCCGGCGCCGGATCGAGGAAGGCGAAGTTCATGCCCAGCGGGGTGCCGGCCAGAGCGAGCATGCGGCCCAGCTGGCCGCCACCGATGACGCCGATCTTCATGCCTGCTCCCTCGGATCGGGATTGTCCAGCACGGTGCGGGTCTGCTCGTCGCGGAAGGCGTTCAGCCGCTCGTGGTACTCCGGGTACTTGCCGCCGAGGATGCTGGCGGAGAGCAGCGCCGCGTTGATGGCGCCGGCCTTGCCGATGGCCAGGGTGGCGACCGGTACACCGGCCGGCATCTGCACGATGGACAGCAGGGAGTCGACGCCCGAGAGCATGGAGGACTGCACCGGCACGCCCAGCACCGGCAGGTGGGTCTTGGCGGCGCACATGCCCGGCAGGTGGGCGGCGCCACCGGCACCGGCGATGATCACCTCGATACCGCGTCCGGCAGCCTCTTCGGCGTACTGGAACAGCAGATCGGGGGTGCGGTGGGCGGAGACCACTTTCACTTCGTGGGGAATGCCCAGCTTGTCCAGCATGTCGGCGGTGTGGCTCAGGGTGGACCAGTCGGACTTGGAGCCCATGATCACGCCTACGATTGCGCTCATCGTCGTGCCTCTGAAATGAAGAAGCCACGCGGCGGACGTGGCTTGGGAAATGAGCGGCACAGTATAGACGAAAGCGGGCCGGAGCGTGCTCCTGCGCCGGGTATCGCCCGTCGGTTGGAGGACAGGACGTGGCGCTCGTGGGATAGGTGGTGGTAGGGAATGAGAGGTGCAGGCTAGATGCCTGGGAATCCAGGTTGGGTTGCCCTGAGGAGCGCCCTCGCTCCAGCCCTCTCCCGCAGGCGGGAGAGGGCTGGAGCGGTGAGGAATGAGGGCGTTGGTGTCTAGGGCGGCTGCCGTTGTGAACTCGACTGCAGAGCTGTCTTATCGCGGTCGTAGGCCGCTCCTACGGGCACATCGGCGCCGGTAGGAGGGGCCGCGTCGACAGACCGCCAGAAAGCCCTGCCTCAGATCCCCACGTCCGGCAGTTGCGGGCGGGTGTCCAGGGCCTTGGCCATCAGGCGTTCGACAAAGGCGCGGTCCGCGTCGGGCAGAGCCAGGCGCGGCGGACGGGTCAGGGCGCTGCCGCGGCCGGCGAGTTCTTCGCAGAGCTTGATGCACTGCACCAGGTCCGGGCGGGCGTCTAGGTGCAGCAGCGGCATGAACCACTCATAGAGCGGCATGGCTTCGGCGAAGCGGCCAGCCTTCGCCAGGCGGAAGATGGTTTCGCCTTCGGTGGGGAAGATGTTGGACATGCCCGAGACCCAGCCCTCGGCGCCCACGGCGATGCTTTCCAGCACCACGTCGTCGAGACCGGCGAAGAGCACGAAGCGGTCGCCTACTTCGTTGCGTACGTCGATGAAGCGACGGGTGTCGCCGGAGGAATCCTTGAAGCAGACGATGTTGTCGACGTCGGCCAGGGAGATGAGGATGTCCGGGGTGACATCGTTCTTATAGATCGGCGGGTTGTTGTAGACCATCAGCGGCAGGTCGAGGGCGCTGGCCACGCTGCGGAAGTGGGCGGCGGTCTCGTGGGGCTTGGCCGAGTAGACCAGGGCCGGCATGAGCATGATGCCGTCGGCGCCGGCGCGACCCACCGCCTGGGCGGTGCGGGTGGCATTGAGGCTGGTGAATTCGGCCACACCGCAGATCACCGGCACGCGACCGCCGGCGGCGTCCTTGGCGACCTCCACTAGGGCGATCTTTTCGTCCAAGGTCAGGGAGGTGTTCTCGCCCACAGTGCCGCACATCACCAGGCCAGAGACGCCATCGCGCACCAGGTTGCTGATCACGCCGTGGGTCTTCTCCAGGTTGACCGAGAAGTCGTCGTTGAATTGGGTGGTGACGGCGGGAAAGACGCCGCTCCAGTTGACGCGGGGAGTGCTCATGCGGGGGTTTCCTCCAGACGGGAACGGGGCTTGAGAGAGTCGCGGTATTGCCGGGGCGACAGGCCGGTGAGACGGCGGAACTGGCGGCTGAAGGCGCTGTGGTCGGTATAGCCACAGGCCAGGGCCACTTCGGTGACGGGCAGGTCGCGGGCCAGCAGACGCGAGGCGGCATCAAGCCGGGCCTTGTGCAGCAACTGCTGGGGCGTGAGGCGCAGGATGCGCTTGCACTGGCGTTCGAGCTGGGAGACCGACAGGCCCACCCGCTGGCTCAGCTCGCCTACCGAGAGCGGCTGGGCATAGTGCTCGCGCAGGTAACGATCGACCTCGGCCACCTTGGCATGGGCCGGATGATCGGCGGCCGGCGCCTGCAGATCGTGGGAGATACCGGCCATGCCCATCAGTCGGCCCTGAGCATCGTGCAGCGGCAGCTTACGGGTCAGGCACCAGCCCGGGGTACGGCCGGCGTAGAGGTGCAATTCCAGTTGATCGTCCAGCGCCAGGCCTTCGCGCAGCACGCGGCGATCCTGTTCGGCGTAGGCGCCGCCCAGGGGTGCGGGAAAGACTTCCTCAGCGGTCCGGCCAAGCAACTCGCTGACGTCCTCGAAGCCACAGCGCTGGGCCAGGGTCAGGTTCACCAGCACATAACGCGCCTCCAGATCCTTGACGAAGAACACCACGCCGGGGATGGCGTCGAGCAGCGGCGCCACCAGGCTCAGGCTGGCGAGCAGCGCGGGCAGATCGGCGGGCCGGGCGCGGCTTAGGGCGTCCAGGTGGGCAGCGGCGTTCATCTCTCGTCCTCGGTCAGGGCCAGCAGGCTGTCGATACGGGTGGGTTGCAGGGGAAAACGCGGAGCCGGAGGTGTCCAGCCCAGCAAGACGCGGGTGGCCTGGCCGCAGATGCGGCCCTGGCAGGCGCCCATGCCACAGCGACTGCGCAGCTTGGCCTGGGTCCAGTCGGCATGGCCGACCAGGGCGCCGAGGGCGACGTCTTCGCAGCGGCAGACCAGGGTATCCGGCTGGGCCAACCGGGCAATGGCCGGATTCAGAGCGAAGGTGCGCGCCAGCTGGGTGGCGAAGCGGCGCCAGGCACGGGCCTCGGCCTGCACGCGGGTAACGGCATCGCGCTGGTCGCTGGCGACCAGGCCGGCGATACGGCCGGTGGTCTGGGCCAGTTCGTTGCCGCCGATGCCGGTGCATTCACCAGCAGCCAGGATGTGCGGCTGACTGGTGCGCTGGTGTCCGTCCACCGCCACGGCGCCGTCCAGGGTCGCGCAGCCCAGACTTTGGGCCAGTTCGACATTAGGCACGAGACCATAGCCACAGGCCAGGCGGTCGCAGGCGACCTCCCAGCGACGATCGCCCTGGCGCAGACGCACGGCTTCGAGACGCTCGGTACCAAGCGCCGCCTCGACCCAGGTGCCGGGGGTATAGCGCGGGGTGGCCAGCGTCAGCGCCTGGCGTAGTTTGTTCGGCCAGCGCCAGAGCTGCAGACCGAACTCGAGTACGGCACGGCGCCCGGCCTGTTCGGCGACCAGGGCAACACGGGCACCCGCCTGGCGCGCGGTGGCGGCGCTGGCCAGCAGCAGCGGACCGGTACCGGCGACGACGAGGCGCTCATCAGCGACCTCCACGCCGCCCTTGATCAGCGCCTGCAGGCCGCCGGCGCCGGTCACCCCGGGCAGGGTCCAGCCAGGGAATGGCAGCAGCAGTTCGCGGGCACCGGTGCAGAGGATCAGGGTGTCGAAATCCAGGGTACGACTGCTCCGGGCGTCTTCCAGCAGCAACCGGTGCGATCCCAGGACCGCGGCGACGCGCGTCTGGGTGAGCAGGGTGACATCGGCCGGCAGGCTGCCGACTTCGGCGGCGACCTGGCCCGCCCGAGCGCGCCAGATCTGGCCGCCAGGCAAGGGATTGTCGTCCAGCAGCATCAGGTTCAAGCCCCGACCACTGGCGGCACGCGCCGCGGCGAGACCGGCCGGGCCGGCGCCGATGATAAGCAGATCGCAATGCTCGGTACTCATGACAGGCGCTCCACCTGCATGCCGTCCTGGCAGGGCGTCTGGCAGGCCAGGCGGCGCACGCCATCGACCTTTACCCGGCATTCCTGGCAAACGCCCATGCTGCAAAAGGGCGCTCGGGCTTCACCGGTTACCGAACGGCGCGCGGCAGGGTTGCCGCTCTTGGCCAGGGCCGCGGTGAGCAGACTGCCAGGACGGATCTCCAGGCGCACTCCATCGATGAACAAGGTCAGCATGCCAGGCTCCTCGGGGCAGTCGCGAAACGGGCCGGCGCGAAGGGTTCCACGTGGAACGTGGAACCCTCGCCGAACAGTCCGCTGGCAATGGCTTCGGCGGTGGCTGGCGCGGTGGTCACGCCCAGGCCTTCGTGGCCGACCGCCAACCACAGACCGGGCTGATTGGGATGGGCGCCGATCAGCGGCAAGCCATCGGGGCTGGCGGCGCGCTGGCCGGTCCAGCCGCGGATCAGCGAGGTGTGCGCGAGGCCGGGCAGAAAGTCCAGGGCGCGGCGCAGCAGCTGGCCAACTACCGCAGGTTCCACAGCCATATCGGGGCGCTCGAATTGCCGCGACGAGCCGATCAGCAACTGGCCGGTGGGCCGCGGCTGGACGTTGAAGGCCACCGAGGCGCCGCTGCTGGCGTGAGCGCTGGCGCCGTAGCCGATCTCCACCAGCTGGTGGCGGACCTGCTCGGGATAGCGGTCCGTGATCAGCAGATGGCCCTTCTTGGGCACCAGCGGCAGGTCCGGGCATAGACCGGCGGCCTGTAGGCCGGCAGCGAGCACCACGGCGTCGGCGGTCAGCCAGCGCCCGTCGTCCAGGCGTACCCGCGAGCCCTCGACGGCGCTCACTCGGGTACGCTGGAATTCGATCAGCGGCGAGCGTTGCAGCAGCCAGGCGGCCACCACCGGGGCATAGAGCAGACCGTCGCCGGGCACCTCCAGGCTGCCGGCCAGGGCGGTCAATGCCGGTTCCGCAACGGCGGTCGCCGCAGCGCTCAGCGGCTGGTTGGCAACCCCCTGGGCGTCCAGGCGCTGGCGTTTCTGTTCGATGAGATCGAGTTCGGCAGCATCGCGGGCCAGCCAGAGGGTGCCGCAGTTGCGGTAGTCGGCGGCGCCTGGCAGCTGGGGCACCAGCCCGCGCCAGAGCGCTAAGGAGCGCGCGCTCAGGGTCAGTTCGGCGGGGTCGTCGTCCATCACCACCAGGTGGCCCATGCCGGCGGCCGAGGCGCCGGGCAAGCCGGCGTCCAGCACCCGTACGCGACAGCCGCGCGCGGCCAGCGCCGCGGCGCAACTGGCACCGACGATGCCGCCGCCAACGACGAGGACGTCCGCCACCTTCTTCACCCCGGAATACCCCAGGCGAAGGGATCGTCCTCGGCCAGCAGCAGGGTCGCTTCGGCCATGACATGGGCGCGGCCGCGGATCACCGGCAGGATGCGGCCTTCGTCGCCCGGCTGATAATGGGCTTCGAAGCGGCTGCCGATGACACTGGCCTGCTGCCAGACGGCGCCGGGCGCCAGGTCGCCGTCGGCCGCGAGGCATGCCAGCTTGGCGCTGGTGCCAGTGCCGCAGGGCGAGCGGTCATAAGCGCGGCCCGGGCAGAGCACATAGCTGCGACTGTCGGCGCCATCCGGATCCTCGGCGAAGAGTTCGATGTGATCGATGTGCCCGCCCTGCTCGCCGGTGATGCCGGCGGCCTCCAGAGCGCCACGCAGGGCCAGGCTGAAGGTGAGCAGGCCGTCGAGGTTGTCGGCGGCGATGCGCTGGCCGTGATCGGCACAGAGAAAGAACCAGTTGCCACCCCAGGCGACGTCGCCGGTGACCGGGCCATGGCCAGGAATCTCTACCTGAACCGCGTGGCGATAGCGATAGGCCGGGACGTTGCGCACGCTGACGCTGCCGTCGTCGTGCAGGGTAGCGGTGACGTCTCCCACCGGGGTCTCGATCAGATGATCGCCGGGGCCGATGCGACCGAGATGGGCCAGGGAGACCACCAGGCCGATGGTGCCGTGGCCGCACATGCCCAGATAACCGACTTCGTTGAAGAACACCACGCCAGCGCTGGCCTCCGGCGATACCGGCTCGCAGAGCAGCGCCCCAACCAGCACCTCGTTGCCGCGCGGTTCGCGCATGCAGGCCTGGCGGAAGGCGTCGTGTTCGCCGGCCAGACGGCTGCGGCGCTCGGCCATGCTGCCGTGGCCGAGCTCGGGGAAACCGTCCAGCACCAGGCGGGTGGGCTCACCGCCAGTGTGGGAGTCGATGACGCGGATGCGCTGCATGGCTGACCTCCGTGAGAGAGGCTCCAGTGTCGCGCAGACAGGTGCAAAAGGCTTGCAGGACGTCGGCTAGCTAAAAGCCGATATCAGCACAATCAAAGCTAGATTTTCAGCTTGAGGGCCCCTGCTTTTCGAGATGCCGCCAGACCTGCTGTACCAGCCGCTTGCGCAACAGGGCACAGCGGTAGAGGCGGATCTCCAAGCCGACCTGCCAGGCGGCGTCACCACAGACGGCAAGTTCGCCCCGGGCCAGTTCCGCGGCCACCGACAGCTGCGGCACCCAGGCCACGCCCAGGCCCTGCAGCGCCATGGTCTTGAGGCTGTCGGCCATGGCGGTTTCATAGAGGGTCACGGCGCGCAACTTGCGCTGGCGCAGCAGCAGATTGACCGAGCGGCCAAGGAAGGCGCCGGCGCTGTAGGCCAGCAGCGGCACGCTGCTTTGCCCGTCGAGCTGAAACAGGGGGCGGCCTTCACTATCGGTGGCGCAGACCGGCAGCATGGCGGTATGCGCCAGGTGCAGCGAAGGGAACAGCTCCGGGTCCATCTGCAGGGCGGCATCGGGATCGTGGAACGCCAGCATCAGGTCGCAGGCCCCATCGCGCAGGGCATGGATGGCATCACCGACGTTGGTGGCCACCAGGCGGCTGGCCAGCGCCAGTCCTTGGCCGCGCAGGCCGGCGATCCACTGCGGAAAGAAGCCCAGGGCCAGGGAGTGAGCGGCGGCGAATTGCAGCACCTCGCCCTGCCCGCCTTCGAGATGATGCAGGTGGCGCACCGTCTCGCCCAGCTGCTCCACCACGCTGCGCGCCGTGACCAAGAACAGTTGCCCGGCCTCAGTGAGGCTGACCGGCGTGTGGGATCTGTCCACCAGCGTCAGGCCGACGCTTTCCTCCAGGGCGCGGATGCGCCGGCTGAAGGCGGGTTGGGTGACGAAACGCTTTTCGGCGGCTTGGGAAAAACTGTAGGTGGCCGCCAGGGCCACGAAGTCTTCCAGCCATTTGAATTCGATGTTCATGGCACCCATACGTCATCTGATCTCGCGAGGTCACAACCAGAATTATGCCGATCCGGCATGAGGCTTGGCGGATCGGCATTGGCCGAGATCGGCTGGCAGGCCTAGATTCTAGGGCATCGCGGCGCATGCCGCTCGATCGAAGCCCAACGCTATCATGTCCGACTCTGCATCATCCGTTCGCCTCGAAAAAGATCTCCTCGGTACCCTAGAAGTCCCTGCCGATGCCTACTACGGCATCCAGACCCTGCGCGCCGTGCAGAACTTCCGCCTCTCCGGTGTGCCCCTCGGTCACTACCCCAAGCTGGTGGTGGCCCTGGCCATGGTCAAGCAGGCGGCGGCCGACGCCAACCACCGACTGGGCCATCTGCCTGCGGAAAAGCACCAGGCGATCAATGACGCCTGCTCGCGCATCATTCGCGGCGAATTCCACGACCAGTTCGTGGTGGACATGATCCAGGGCGGGGCCGGCACCTCGACCAACATGAACGCCAACGAGGTGATCGCCAACGTGGCCCTGGAGCTGCTCGGCCATGCCAAGGGCGAGTATCGCTACCTGCACCCGAACAACGACGTCAACATGGCGCAGTCGACCAACGACGCCTATCCCACCGCCATCCGCCTGGGCCTGCTGCTCGGCCATGACGCCCTGCTCGCCAGCCTGGACAGCCTGATCACCGCCTTCGCCGCCAAGGGCGTGGAGTTCGCCGAGGTGCTGAAGATGGGTCGTACCCAGCTGCAGGATGCAGTGCCCATGACCCTCGGCCAGGAATTCCATGCCTTCGCCACCACCCTGGGCGAAGACCTGGCGCGCCTCAAGAGCCTGGCGCCGGAGCTGCTCACCGAGGTCAACCTGGGCGGTACCGCCATCGGTACTGGCATCAATGCCGACCCTGGCTACCAGCTCTTGGCCGTGCAGCGTCTGGCGGAAATCAGCGGCCAGCCGCTGACCCCGGCCGCCGACCTGATCGAGGCCACCTCGGACATGGGCGCCTTCGTGCTGTTTTCCGGCATGCTCAAGCGCACCGCGGTGAAGCTGTCGAAGATCTGCAACGACCTGCGCCTGCTCTCCAGCGGTCCGCGCACCGGCATCAACGAGATCAACCTGCCGCCGCGCCAGCCAGGCAGCTCCATCATGCCGGGCAAGGTCAATCCGGTGATCCCCGAGGCGGTCAACCAGGTGGCCTTCGAGATCATCGGCAACGACCTGGCACTGACCCTGGCGGCCGAAGGTGGCCAGCTCCAGCTCAACGTCATGGAGCCCTTGATCGCCTACAAGATTTTCGACTCCATCCGCCTGCTGCAACGCGCCATGGACATGCTGCGCGAGCACTGCATCACCGGCATCACCGCCAACGTCGAGCACTGCCGCCGCCAGGTGGAGCACTCCATCGGCCTGGTCACCGCGCTCAACCCCTACCTGGGCTACGAGACCTCCACCCGCATCGCCAGGACGGCGCTGGAAACCGGTCGCGGCGTGCTGGAGCTGGTGCGCGAGGAGAACCTGCTGGACGAGGCGACCCTGGACGACATCCTGCGCCCGGAAAACATGATCGCCCCGCGGCTCGTACCGCTGAAAGCCAAGGTCTGAGTCCCGTACGCCAGACCTGAGCGGTAACCGACGGCAACTCCCCGCGGGCGCGGTATCCTTCTTGCTTGGAAGGCTGCCACCGCCCCGGGGAGTTTTCGCATGCGTCAGTCCGGTCTGATCAATCTCAACCTGGTGTCCCTGGTTCTCCAGCAACTGGCGGCCGACACGCCCGCCCGGGCGGCGCCCCTACTGGCCGGCAGCGGCCTGCGGCTGGACGATCTCGAACAGCCCCATCGGCTCATCACCCTGGCCCAGGAGCAGCGGGTCATCGCCAATGCCCTGCCCGTCGCGCCACCCGAACTAGGGCTGCTGCTGGGCTGGCGGCTGCGTGTCTCCGGCTATGGCCTGCTCGGCTATGCCCTGCTCAGCGCCCCGACCCTGGGCGCGGCGCTGGAGGCGGCCCTGGCCCACCAAAGCCTGCTGGGCGCCTATTTCACCCTGCGCCTTGAGCGCCACGGAGAATTGGCCTGGCTCAGGGCCGATGACCATCCCTTCGCGCCCGAGCTGGAGCGCTGCAACGCCGAGTGCTGCGTGGCCTCGCTCTTGGCGATCTGCTGCGACCTCCTGGGTACGTCCCTGCCCTTGGTACAGGTGGTCTTCCGGCATCCCGAACCTTCCTATCGCGAACGCTATGGCGACTGCTTCGGCACGGCCCCACTGGCCTTCGCCGCCGGCTTCAACGGCCTGGCCTTTCCTGCCGCCTGGCTGGACCGCGGGTTGCCACTGGCCGACCCGGTGACCCACCGCGACGCCCTGGAGCAGTGCGGTCGCCTCGCCCCCGAGCAGGATCGTCAGCGCGCCCTGCTCGCCCGCATCCGCACCCTGCTGGGTGCCGACCTGGCGGCCCCGCCCTCCTTCGCAGCCTTGGCCGGCCACCTCGGCATGGCGCCGCGCAGCCTGCGTCGCCACCTGCAGGCCGGCGGCAGCGGCTATCAGCAACTGCTGGACGAGCTACGCTTCGCGCGAGCGCGAGATCTGCTGGCCCAGGAGCGGCTGCCCATCTATCGCATCGCCGAGGCGATGGGTTTCAGCGAGACGGCCAGCTTCCGCCATGCCTTTCGCCGCTGGAGCGGACAGTCGCCGCGGGGTTATCGGCTCTAGCGGCTGGCGTATGCTGGCGGTTCCTGCATAACGAGAAGCTCTGCCATGCCAGCCCTGCACCTGCTCGCGGACCGCGGCCAACCCACCGACCAATACCGCCTGCCGGCGGAAAAACGCCTGGAGGGCGATCCGCTGCAGAGCCTCTGGCTCGACTACGAGGATGGCAGCGGCGTTTTCGCCGTCGGCCATTGGCACAGCGAGGTGGGCAAATGGCGGGTGAACTATACCGAAGAGGAGTACTGCCAGATCCTCGAAGGGGTAAGTCTGGTCACCGATGACCAGGGCCACGCCACCCGTCTCGGGCCCGGCAGCAGCTTCGTCGTGCCGCGCGGCTTCCAGGGCACCTGGGAGGTACTGGAGCCGACCCTGAAACGCTTCGTGGTCTACGAAGCCAAGGGCGGCTGATGACCGACGCGGGAGGCAATCTGGCCGGATCTATCCCCTTTTGGCCGCTGCGCCTCTCGTCGCGGGGCGCCGGGCTGGCAAGAATCTGGAGAGAGCCCGCCGCCCGGAGTCGCCATGCGCATCCATCACAGTCCCGATCACGCCCTGCACCACGGCCGCTGCGAATTGATCGATGGCCAGTTGCAACCCTGTTTCGAAAAGCCCCAGCGCGTCGAATTCATCCTCGCCGAGTGTCACCGTCGGCAGCTCGGCGAGGTGGTGCCGCCCAGGGACTTCGGTCGGGCGCCGCTGGCACGCATCCACAGCACAACCTATCTCGACTTTCTCGCCGGCGCCTGGGACGAATGGGCCGCCCGCGGCGAGACCGTGGACCTGCTGCCCTATACCTGGCCGGCGCGCACCCTGCGCCAGGTACTGCCGCCCACCAGCTTGCACGGGCGCCTGGGTTACTACAGCTTCGACGGCGGCGCGCCCATCACCGCCGGTACCTGGCAGGCCGCCTACAGCGCTGCCCAGGTGGCCTTGAGTGCCGGTGCCGAGGTTGCCGCGGGCGCACGCAGCGCCTTCGCCCTCTGCCGTCCGCCGGGCCACCACGCCGCCGCCGATGTCATGGGTGGCTACTGCTATCTGAACAACGCGGCCATCGCCGCCCAGGCCGCCCTCGACGGCGGCGCCCGGCGGGTGGCCATCCTCGATGTCGACTACCATCACGGCAACGGCACCCAGGACATCTTCTATGCGCGCGACGATGTGCTGTTCCTCTCGCTGCACGGCGATCCGGGTTTCGAATTCCCCTTCTTCCTCGGCTATGCCGATGAGACCGGTAGCGGGGCGGGCGAGGGCTTCAACCTCAATCTGCCGCTGCCCGCCGGCAGCGCCTGGGATAGCTGGAGCGCAGCCCTGGAGCTAGCGCTGGCGCGCGTGCAGGACTATGCCCCGGACCTGCTGCTGGTCTCCTTGGGCGTGGATACCTTCAAGGCCGATCCCATTTCCCAGTTCAAGCTGGAGAGCGACGACTACCTGCGCCTGGGCGAACGCCTGGCGCGACTCGGCCTGCCGACCCTGTTCGTCATGGAAGGCGGTTACGCCGTGGCGGAGATCGGCATCAACACGGTGAACGTCCTGGCCGCCTTCGACGGCGCCTGACCCCTATCGCGAGGAATCCGACCATGCACAGCCTCCTGCGTCCGCTCGCCGCCCTGCTCGGTGGCGCCCTGCTCGCCACCGCCGTCCAGGCCGCCGATCCCGGCGAATTGCGGGTCTACAACTGGGCCGACTACATCCTGCCCGAGACGCCCAAGGACTTCGCCAAGCAGACCGGCATCCGCGTCACCTGGGACACCTTCGACAGCAACGAGTCGCTGGAGGCCAAGCTGCTCACCGGGCGCTCCGGCTATGACCTGGTGATTCCCTCCAACCAGTTCCTGGAAACCCAGATCAAGGCCGGCGTGTTCCAGAAGCTGGACAAGAGCAAGCTGCCCAACTGGAGGAATCTCGATCCCGAGTTGCTCAAGCTGCTGGAGGTCAACGATCCGGGCAACCAGTACGGCGTGCCCTACATGTACGGCACCATCCTCATCGGCTTCAATCCGGCCAAGGTCAAGGCGGCGCTGGGTGCCGACGCACCAGTGGATAGCTGGGACCTGGTGTTCAAGCCGGAAAACATGGCCAAGCTCAAGAGTTGCGGCGTGGCCATGCTGGACTCGCCCTCGGACATCCTGCCGGTGGTCCTGCACTACCTGGGCCTGGACCCCAACAGCGCCAACGCCAAGGACTACGAAAAGGCCACGGCGCTGATGCTCAAGATTCGCCCCTACATGGCCTACTTCAATTCCACCAAGTACATGACCGACATCGCCAACGGCGACATCTGCGTGGCGGTGGGCTATTCGGGCAGCTTCTACCAGTTCGGCAATCGCGCCAAGGAAGCCGGCAACGGCGTGGTGGTGGACTGGCGCCTGCCACGCGAGGGCGCGCCCATCTGGTTCGACACCTGGGCCATTCCAGCCAGCGCCAAGAACGTCGACCAGGCCCATGCCTTCATCAATTACCTGCTCGAACCCAAGGTGATCGCCGGGATCAGCGACTACCTCGGTTATCCCAACGCCAACAAGCCGGGCATGCCGCTGGTGACCGCCGCCATCCGCGACAACCACGACCTGGTGCCCACCCCGGAGATGCTCAAGAAGCTCTATGTGGTGCAACCGCTGCCGCAGCCCATCGAGCGGGTACGGACCCGCGCCTGGAGTCGCATCAAGGCCGGTAATTGAAGGTCGAGTCCTCCACGACCATCCGAATGGTAGCCAATGGCTACCATTCGGCGGTTACATCCCCGCGTCCGGGAACCCTCTATCGCGCTAAGGGACTTATTGTGCTGAAGTGACCCATTGGATTTACCTGCCAGGTACGGCGTCATGTCCCTCAGTCTCGCCCTCACCCGAGCGCTGGCTCGGCCTTTCTGGGCCCTGCGCTTCGAACCGGTATTGGAACGGCATTACCAGCACGACATCGCCCGTTCGCGCCGGCGGCACCTGCGCATCAGCCTGACCGTGGCCATCCTCGCCTACGCCAGCTTCTCGATCTGGGACTGGATCCTGATGACCGATGCCTTCTGGCTCATCAGCCTGCTCAGCGCGCTGGTGGTGATCGGCGGCGGGCTGGTCTTGCTGGCGCTCGGGTTGATACCCGCCGAACATCCCGCGCGCGAGTGGCTGGGCATCCTGCCTTGTCTGCTGGCCTATCTCCCGCCACTGCTCGACGTCGAGGCCACCGATGTGGCCCATCGCGCCCTCTGGCTGGCGACCATGCCGTTGATGACCCTCTTCACCAACAGCTGCATCGCTCCGCCCGTGCGCCAGGCCGCGGTACACACCCTGTTCGCCCTGCTGGCCATCGGTCTGGCCACCCGGATGCACGCCCTGCCGGCCCTGGAGGCCTCGCTGGTCATGACCCTGGCGTTCGCCACCGCGAGCTTTACCCTACTCAACAACTTCTGGATGGAGCGCGCTCGCCGTCAGGGCTATCTGCTGATCCTGCGCGACCGGTTGCGCAACGAAGAGCTGACCGCCTCCAACCGCTTCCTGGCGCAGCAGTCCGCCACCGATCCCCTGACCGGAGTGGCCAATCGCCGGGCGCTGATGCAGGCCCTGGCCACCGGCCTGGCCCATCCTCCGCCCCGGCCGCTGCTCCTGCTGATGATCGACGTCGATCACTTCAAGGCCTTCAATGACCGCTACGGGCATCCGGCCGGCGATCGCTGCCTGCAACAGGTCGCCAGCGCCCTGGCCGACGAATTGCGGGCCGGCGATTGCCTGGCCCGCTACGGTGGCGAGGAATTCGCCATTCTCTGCACGCCTTCGCGCGAAGAGGATGCCGCCAAGCTGGCGCAGCGCCTGCTCGATGCCGTACGGCGCCTGGAGATCCCCCACCTCGGGCCCCAGGCCGGTCCGCGGGTGACTGTGAGCATTGGCGGCGCCTGTGCCCGTCCGGACCACGACTGTGCCGAGACCTTTATCGAAGCCGCCGATCGCCAGCTCTACTGGGCCAAGCAGGCCGGGCGCGACCGCGCTATCCTCGAAGACTGCGTTCGCTGCCACCCACCGATCGAGGAACCCCTCTAGCCCAGGCGATAAACTCGATCGACCAGGGCCACGCTGGCCAGGCGCTGGCGCAGATCGTCGTCCAGGCTGGGATCCTGCCAATCGTAGAGGCCGATGCGGGCATAGGCCCGCCCGCGTGGCGGTCGGGTGCCCAGGTACTCCCAGACCACCCGGGTGCAGGCCGGCTCGCGCCGGTCGGAGGCGCTGACGCCCAGTTTGAGTCCGTTGAGGCGATCGATGCGGTTGCGCGCGCTGGGCAGCAGCACCGTCTGCGACAGCTCGTTGCCGGTCAGGGATTCGTAGTCGGTAAAGAACAGCCGGCTTTCCAGGCTCATGGCCAGGCCCAGGTAGCGAAAACGTGCCTGACTCGTGATCTCGCCCCGGCGACGCAGACGCTCGAAGCGCACATAGCGGAAGACGCCCTCTTCCGCGAACAGCCAGACCAGCCCGCAGAGCACCACGCCTGGTGTGGACAGCGACGGGTAGTATTCGTGGTAGTAGCCCTGGTAGCGCGCCAGGCCTTCCTGACGCTCGCCGAACAGGGCCAGTGCCTGGCCTGCCCACCCCGCTTCCTGGCCGACCGGCGCCCCCAGGCGCGCCGCGAACTGCCGCTGCGGCAGCTGCAGATCGCCCACCGGCAGGCCAAAGAACGCCGCCAGCCGCTGCAGGTTGTAGGGCGACGGACGGCTCTGCCCGTTGAGGTAGCGATTGAACTGGGCGCGGTTGATGCCGACGGCGCGACAGACGGCGGCAATCGAGCGGTGGCGCTGGCAGAGCAGCTGCAAATTGGCGGAAAAGTCGCTCATGAATCCTGCCCGAGCTTGACAGACGGCCAGAAAACTAGCATCAAGTCGCGCCATTTTGAAGCGAGGCGCGGAATTGTCCACGCCGGTGGGATAGCCGAATCTAGGCGCCCGGTCCGACCTACTGCCCGTTCCACCCGGACCGACCCGCCCCAGAGCCTGTTGCCGTCGTCTCCCCACGACGGGAGCAGGCACCGGCGGGATATTCCACAATAATAGCCCCAAGGCTTGCGAGCCGGCCTTGGAGCATCACTAGCATGCTCGAGGATTCTTCATGCACTACCTAGAAATGCTCAACGACTTCCTGTCCGGCCACGTGCTCATCGTGCTGATCGTCGGCCTGGGCAGCTACTTCACCCTGCGCTCGCGGTTCGTGCAGTTTCGTCATTTCCCGCACATGTTCACCGTGTTCAAGGACTCCCTGCGCAACAGCGGTGACGGCCTGAGCTCCTTCCAGGCGCTGATGCTCAGCCTGGCCGGTCGCGTGGGTGCCGGCAACATCGCCGGCGTGGGCCTGGCCGTGACCCTGGGCGGCCCTGGCGCGGTGTTCTGGATGTGGGTGACCGCCCTGGTCGGCATGGCCAGCAGTTTCTTCGAGTGCACCCTCGCGCAGGTCTACAAGCGCGCCGATGGCGACGGCCTCTACGTCGGCGGCCCGGCGTACTACATCCAGCACGGCCTCAACAAGCGCTGGATGGCGCTGGCCTTCTCGGCCCTGCTGCTGGTGACCTACGGCTTCGCCTTCGTCGGCCTGCAGTCCTTTACCGTGACCCATTCGCTGGAAAACGCCTTCGGCCTGCCGGTGCAGTACACCGGGATCGCCCTCGCCATCCTGCTGGGCCTGGTGTTCATCGGTGGCATCAAGCGCATCGCCGCGGTCTCCGACATCCTGGTGCCGGTCAAGACCCTGGCCTACATCGCCGTCACCCTCTATGTGATCGTCACCCAGATCGACCTGGTACCCGGCACCCTGCTGACCATCGTCAAGAGCGCCTTCGGCCTGGAACCGGCCTTCGCCGGCCTGCTGGGCGCCGCCATCACCATGGGCGTCAAGCGTGGCGTCTTCGCCAACGAAGCCGGCCTGGGCGCAGCGCCCAACGTCGCTGCCGTGGCCGCGGTCAAGCATCCGGCCGCCCAGGGCGTGGTGCAGGCCTTCAGCGTCTTCCTCGACACCTTCGTCATCTGCACCTGCACCGCGCTGCTGATCCTGCTGTCGGGCTTCTACACCCCGGGCTTCGACGGCGACGGCATCGTCCTGACCCAGAACTCCCTGGCCGCGGTGGTCGGTGACTGGGGTCGCATCTTCATCAGCGTCGCCCTGTCGCTGTTCGTCTTCACCTGCATCCTCTACAACATCTACCTGGGCGAGAACGGCCTGCGCTACCTGCTCGGCCGCGGCAAGGCCGTGCTGCTCGGCTATCGCGGCCTGGTGCTGGTGCTGATCTGCTGGGGTTCCATGCAGAATCTGACCACGGTGTTCGCCTTCGCCGACATCACCATGACCTGCCTGGCCTTCGTCAACCTGATCGCCCTGGCCCTGCTGATCAAGGTCGGCATGCGCGTGCTCAACGACTACGACGCCCAGCGCCGTGCCGGGGTCGACCAGCCGGTGTTCGACGCCGACCAGTTCCGCGACCTGGACTTGGATCGCCAGGCCTGGCCGGCGCTGGAGCGTCTGGAAGAGACCGTCGCCGAAGCCCGCGCCGCCCAGCCGCGCCAGGCGCACTGACCGCCGCCACCGGGTCGTCCTGACCCGGACCGCGACCGCTTTCCTGCCCCCACCCTGTGTGGGGGCAGTCTTATCAGGAAGTCCCTCATGAACTCACCCTACCTGCACATCCTCTACACCGGCGGCACCATCGGCATGCAGGCGACCGCCGCCGGCCTGGCCCCGGCCGCCGGTTTCGAGGCGCGCATCCATGCCCTGCTGGCCAGCCGTCCGGAGCTGGGCAATCCGGCCTGGCGGCTGCAGGAGCTGCTGCCGCTGATCGACAGCGCCAACATGACCCCCGCCGCCTGGGAGCGCATGGCCCAGGCGATCATCGCGGCCGCTACGGACCCGGCCTGTCGCGGCGTGTTGGTGCTGCACGGCACCGACACCCTGGCCTACAGCGCCGCCGCCCTGGCCTTCCGCCTGCTGGGCCTGGCCATTCCGGTGCTGCTGACCGGCTCCATGCTGCCGGCCGGCGTGCCGGACAGCGATGCCGACGGCAACCTGGCAGACAGCTTCGCGGCCTTCTCGAGCGGACTGGCGCCGGGGGTCCAGGCGCAATTCCATGGCGAACGCCTGCCCGCGGCGCGCTGCACCAAGCAGGCCAGCAGCGGCTGGAAGGCCTTCGTGGAAAGCGCCCGGCCGCGCAGCGGTGACGCCCTCGTCGCCGCACCTGCCGCGCTGCGCTTCGACCAGCCGCGCCAGCCGGTGCGGGTGGCGGTGCTGCCCCTGTTTCCAGGTGTCGACGGCGCGGTCCTGCGCGGTCTGGCGGGCAGCGGCGTGCAGGGGTTGGTCCTGGAGTGCTACGGCAGCGGCACGGGGCCGGCGGATGACGCAGACTTTCTCGCCGCCCTCGCTGAACTACGCGACGCCGGGGTCCCCGTGGTCGCGCTGAGCCAGGGTGCCCGCGGTACGGTGGAATTGGGCACCTACGCCGCCGGCAGTGGCCTGGCCGACGCCGGAGTCATCTCCGGTCGCGGCATGACTCGCGAAGCCGCCCTGGGCAAACTGCACGCCCTGCTCGGCTGCGGCCTGGAGCGCGCGGCGGTGGCCGAGTGGATCGGGCGGAATCTGAGCGAGGAGTTGTGATCGTCGGCTGAATGGTGGCTGCTTCCTCACCCCGGCCCTCTCACAGGGGGAGAGGGGGCGTTTGGGTAGACACCGCAGCAAGGCAGTGACCCTGCCAAGCCAGGCGTGAGCCCTGCGCACGCTCCAATACCCAACAATCGGAGCATCCCCTCTCCCTCTGGGAGAGGGCCAAGGTGAGGGTGCGCTTGAAGCCCAACAGCCCCAAGCCCTTCGCGCCAAACTCCTCCTGAGCGCCCCCTCTCCCTCAGGGAGAGGGTCGGGGTGAGGGCCGCCCCAGACGTCCGCTCAGCCTCTTACAGCGCTTCGCGCCACAGGCTCACTGCCATCTCGGCCGAGGCGCCCGGCGCCACGGTCAGGACGTCGTCCATCACCCGCGCGGTCTCGATGCACAGCATGCCGGTCCAGGCGTCGTCGGCGAACTGGCTCAGGCGCGCGGCCTTGTCGATCCAGGGATTCCACAGCACCGCCGAATGGCTGTTGCGGGTCTCGACGAACAGTCGGCGCTGCCACTGGAGATCGCGGATCGCTAGGCGGGCCGGCAGACCGACATAGACCCGGTCGGTCTCGGCGGTAATGGTCGGCTCGCCGTTCTGCCGTTTGCGGGTCCAGCCGTCCAGGCAGTCGTAGTAGTCGGCATTGGCCAGGCCTTCGATACCCACCTCGCGCACGTCGCTCACGGCGAAATAGGTGTGCAGCGCCTGGCTCAGCACCAGCGGATGATCTTCCAGATTGCGCACGCTCAGGGTCAGTTCCAGGCGCTCGCCGACACTCAGACTCAGGGTCAGCTCGGTGGCATGGGGCCAGCCAGGAGTGGTCTCGGCGGAAGTGCGGTGGTGGAAGTCCAGGCGCACCCGGTCGGTGTCCACCTCGACGCCGCCGGCCTGCCAGGCCACCTGCCGCGCCAGGCCGTGGGCCGGAGCGTCCTCGGTGGTGGTGCACATGGCCTGGACCGCGGCCGGATTCTTCAACAGGTCGCCGAACCAGGGCCAGCAGACCGGGATACCGCCACGGATCGGGGTGCCGGGCTCGAACACGGCTTCCGGATTGCCCCAGACGATGTCCGGTTCGCCGTCGAAGCCGTAGCGCAGCACATGGGCGCCCTGGCAGGCCACCAGGGCTTCTGCCTGGCCGACGCGGATGCGCCAGACGGGCAATTGGCCCAGTTGGATCTGTTCGACGAGGGGGGCAGCGGACATGGGATGACTCCTGGAAAAGGGGAGAGACGACTGTAGTCCAGTCGAGGACGGGGCTCCAGCCAGCCATGGACAGCATCGGTGGGAAAATCTTCCAACGCTGGCCGCGTCTCACACCCAGGCGGCATCGCTCGGCTAGACTCCTGGCCTCCCCTCCTCAGGAATGGCTCCCGCATGTCGGCTTTCCCGCGTCTTTCCCTGCTGCTCGGCCTAAGCCTGGCCCTGCCGCTCCTGGCCAACGCGGCCGATCCCCTCGACGGCGAGGTCCACGCCGCCGCGCGTGCGGTGATGGCCGAGCAGGACATCCCCGGCCTGGCCGTGGGCGTCATGGCCACAGGGCTGCGCCGGCTCTACTACTTTGGCGTGGCCGACCGCCGCAGCGGCCAGGCGGTGGACGCCGCCACCCTGTTCGAGATCGGCTCCCTGAGCAAGACCTACACTGCCACCCTGGGTGGTTACGCAGCGGCGACCGGTCGCCTGCGGCTGGACGAAACGGCGCAGCAGGTTCGTCCAGCCCTGGCCGGTAGCGCCATCGGCCAGGCCAGCCTGCTGCAACTGGCCACCTACAGCGCTGGCGGGCTACCCCTGCAATTTCCCGACAGCGTCACCCACAACGACCAGGCCAACGCCTTCTACCGCGCCTTCCAACCGCCCTTCCCCGCTGGCAGCCGCCGCCTCTATTCCAATCCCAGCATCGGCCTGTTCGGCGCCCTGGCGGCCCAGCGTCTCGACGAACCCTTCGCGACGGCGCTACAGCGCCACGTGCTGAAGCCCCTGGGACTCAATCACACCTATCTGCAGGTACCGACGGCCGAGCGGGCCCACTACGCCTGGGGCCATGGCAAGAACGATCAGCCCCTGCGGGTCAATCCCGGCGTCTATGCCGAAGAGGCCTATGGCATTAAGACCACCGCGGGCGATCTGCTCGCCTTCGTCGAGGCGAATCTGCATCCTGGTCGGTTGCCGGCACCCCTGGCCAAGGCGATCGACGCCACCCAGCAGGGCTACTACCGCAGTGGTCCCCTGATTCAGGGCCTGGGCTGGGAGGCTTACCCCTATCCGCTGGCCAAGACCCAGCTGCTGGCCGGCAACACCCCGGCGATGGCCCTGGAGCCGCAACCGGTGGACTGGCAGCATCCGCCACTGACCGCGACAGGCGCCCGGCTGCTGAACAAGACCGGCTCCACCAACGGTTTCGGTGCCTATGCGCTGTATATCCCGGAGCGCCAGCTTGGTCTGGTGATCCTGGCCAACCGCAATTATCCGATCCCGGCGCGGATCGAGACGGCCTGGCGAATCTTGCAGAAGCTCGATAGTAGGGTGCATTGAGGTACCCAATCGCGGCCATGGGCCGCTTCTACAGAAGCATCACACCCTGTAGGAGCGGCCGCATCGGCGGACCGCCATGGCCGCGCTGATGCGAGCAGACAGCCTCGCAGGGTGGATGACGGCGCAGCCTCATCCACGAACCTATGCGTCAGACCCCGCCCGATTCCTCCCGCCCTTCCACCGGCACCTCGTGCTCGGTGGCGTAGCCGGCGTCGGCTGCCTCCAGCACGCCGTGGGCGATGCTGCAGAACAGCGAATTGACCCGGCGCATGTCGCTGAGCAGGCCCAGGTGCAGGGAGCTGGTCTCGAAGCTCTCCACCACCTGCTGGTGCAGCCGCTCGACGTGAGCATGGGCATAGCGCCGCTCCAGCAGGCGGAAGCGCTGCTTGAGCCGGCGCAGGCGGCGCGCCGCGTCCAGGTCGCCGGAGAGATAGACCGACAGGCACAGCTTGAGGCTGTCGACCAGCAGCCGGTGCAGGGCGGAGAGTTCGTCCACCCCGGATGCGGAGAAGGAACGGCGGGCAGCGATCTTCTTGCTGTCCACGTCGCTGGCCATGCGCTCGATCAGGTCGCCGGCCTGCTCCAGGTTGATCGCCAGTTCGATGGTCTCGGCCCAGCGCCGGCTGTCGCGCTCGTCTAGGTCGTCGCGCGGCATGCGCGCCAGATACAGCTTAATCGCCGTGTAGAGCGCGTCAACGTCGTCGTCGAGACGACGCACCTCGCGGGCCAGCTGCTTGTCGCCGGCGTTGATCAGCACCAGCAGGTGCTGCAGCATCTGCTCGATGACGTCGCCCATGCGCAGGAGCTCGCGGGAGGCATTGGTCAGCGCCAGGGCCGGAGTGTCCAGGGCGGCGGTGTCCAGGTGCCGCGGCCGCAGGATGGTCTCGGCGCTGTCCTTGGCCGGCAGCATGGCGGTGCAGAAGCGCGCCAGGGGCCCGGTCAGCGGCAGGAACAGCAGGCAGCGCACCAGGTTGTAGGCGACGTGGAAACCGATCACCACCTCGGCGTCGTTGAAATCATAGCCCTGCAGCCAGTCGGCCAGCAGGCCGATCCAGGGCAGCACCAGGATGCAGCCGGCAAGCTTGAACAGCAGACTGCCCACCGCTACCCGCCGTGCCTCCACGCCCTGCTTGGCCGCGCCCATCAGCGCCAGCACGCCACTGCCCAGGTTGGCGCCCACCACCAGGCACAGCGCGACCTTGAGCGAGATGACCCCGGAGCCGGCCAGGGTGGCGGTCAGCAGCACCGCCGCCAGGCTGGAATAGGAGACCATGGCGAAGACCGCGCCGGTCAGGGCGTCGAGCAACTGGTCACCGGTCAGCGAAGAGAACAGTACCTTGACCCCGGCCGCATGGGTCATGGGCGAGGCGGCTTCGACGATGAGTTGCAGCGCCAGGATGATCAGCCCCAGGCCGATGGCGACCCGACCGAGCTGGCCGGCGCGGGTCTGCTTGCGGCCGAGAAAGAACACCACGCCGAGAAAGATCAGCAGTGGCGACAACCAAGACAGATCGAAGGTCAACACCCGCGCCATCAGCGCGGTGCCCACGTCGGCGCCGAGCATGATGGCCAGCGCCGGAGTGAGCGGCACCAGGCCCTGGGCCACAAAGGAGGTCACCAACAACGCGGTGGCGTTGCTGCTCTGCACCAGGGCGGTGACGGCAATACCGGAGAGAAAGGCCAGCGGCATGCGCTGCATGCTGCGGCTGAGCACCCGGCGCAGGCTGGCGCCGTATACCCGCAGGATGCCGGTGCGCACGATATGGGTGCCCCACACCAGCAGGGCCACAGCGGATAGCAGATTGAGCAGTGTCAGCATCGTGGCGCCCTCCCGGCGCGTGTCCAAGAGCTCCTGGCGAGCTTGTCACAAAATCGTAACGACCGTTCTGCACAGACGCACGAGCCCGAAGGCAGGGCACCTTCGGGCTCGTGGGGACTTGCTGGATTAGGCGGCGGAGAGCCGGGTGGGTTCCACCGCCGCGATCAGATCTGCTCTTTGCGCAGCTTGACCGCTTCGCGGGCCTTGGCCTTGCCGCGCAGGCGGATGTTGATGGCCTCCACCGCCAGCGAGAAGGCCATGGCGAAGTAGACATAGCCCTTGGGCACATGGACTTCGAAGGCTTCGGCGATGAGCACGGTGCCGACTACGATCAGGAAGGACAGCGCCAGCATCTTCAGGCTCGGGTGCTTGTCGATGAAATTGCTGATAGCGCCGGCCGCCAGCATCATCACCAGCACCGCGACGATGATCGCCGCAACCATGACCGGCACGTGGCTGACCATGCCGACCGCGGTGATCACCGAGTCCAGGGAGAAGACGATATCGATGATGGCGATCTGGATGATGGTGCCGATGAAGCCGCTGCCCTTCTTCTGGGGCGCGTCTTCGTCCTGCTCTTCCTCGCCTTCCAGGCCGTGGTAGATCTCGGCGCTGCTCTTCCACAAGAGGAAAAGGCCGCCGAAGAAGAGGATGAGGTCACGGCCGGAGATGCCCTGGCCGAAGACGAAGAACAGGTCGGCGGTGAGGCGCATCACCCAGGTGATGGACAGCAGGAGCAGGATGCGGGTGACCATGGCCAGGGCCAGGCCAAAGAACCGGGTCCGCGCCTGCATGTGCTTGGGCATGCGGCTGACCAGGATGGAGATCATGATGATGTTGTCGATGCCGAGGACAATCTCCAGGGCCGTCAGGGTAAAGAAGGCGACCCAGATTTCCGGGTTGGTCAACCATTCCATTGCAAATCCTCTCGTAGCTAAGGCGCGTTCGGGCGCGCGCTCTAATGGAAAAGGCGCATCGGATGACGCGCCGTTTTCGAACAGCCGGCAAGGCTAGTCGTACCTCTGGCAAAACTCTAGCGGCTGTACAGCGGAAACACACCCAGTAACAAAGCGCCGACCAGCAGGAACATGCAGGTCACGGTGGCCCACTTCAGGGTAAAGCGCTGGTGGTCACCAAACTCCACCTTCGCCAGGCCTACCAGCAAGTAGGTCGAGGGTACCAGGGGGCTGAGCAGGTGCACGGGCTGACCGACGATGGAGGCCCGGGCGATCTCCACTGGGCTGATGCCATAGGCCGCAGCGGCCTCGGCCAGCACCGGTAGCACGCCGAAGTAGAAGGCGTCGTTGGAGATGAAGAAGGTGAACGGCAGGCTGACCAGGGCGGTGATCACCGCCATGTACGGGCCCAGGGCATCCGGGATCACCGCCAGCAGGCCCTTGGACATGGCGTCGACCATGCCGGTACCCGAGAGGATGCCGGTGAAGATACCTGCGGCGAAGATCAGCGAGACCACCGCCAAGACGTTTTCGGCATGGGCGGCGATGCGCTGCTTCTGCATGTTCAGGCAACGGTAGTTGACGGTCATGGCGATGCCGAAGGCGATCATGAACAGCACCGGCATCGGCAGCACGCCCATGATCAGCGCGGCCATCAGCGCCAGGGTCAGCAGGCCGTTGAACCAGCGCAGGTGCGGGCGGCGGGCCTCGGCGCACTGGGAGACGGTGACGTCGGCGCCTTCGGTCTCGCCAATCTGCAGGATGCCCAGGCGAGCGCGCTCGCTGCGGCCATAGAGGTAGGCGAGGAAGAACAGCCAGGCGATGGCCAGCAGCATGGGCGCGATCATGGGCACGAAGACGTCGGCCGGATCCACGTGCAGGGCACTGGCGGCGCGCGCGGTCGGACCGCCCCAGGGGGTCAGGTTCATCACGCCACTGGAGAGCAGCATCAGGCAGGTCATGATCAGCGGATTCATGCCCAGGCGCCGGTACAGCGGGAACATGGCCGCCACGCAGATCATGTAGGTGGTCGAGCCGTCACCGTCGAGGGAGACCACCAGGGTCAGGAAGACGGTGCCCATGGCCACCTTGAGCGGATCGCCCTTGACCAGCCTGAGGATCCAGCGCACCGCCGGGTCGAACAGGCCGGTGTCGATCATCACCGCGAAGTAGAGGATCGCGAACAGCAGCATCACGCCGGTGGGCGCCAGCTTGCGGATGCCGTCGAGCATCATCGGCCCGAGGGCGTCGAGCTTGACGTGGCCGAGGCTGGCGAATTCGCTGGACAGCGCCCAGGCCAGCACGGCGAAGGCGATCGGCACCATGGTCAGGGCGATCAGCGGAGACAGGCGCTTGGTCATGATCAGGTACATGAAGGTCATGACCATGGCGAAGCCGAGGAAAGTCAGCATGGGAATACCTCTGAATTTTCGCGAGGAGAAAAGGGGTTCAGCCGCGGCGGGAGGGCGCAGTGAGGGCGAAAATCCAGGGGGGGCTGGCGCACAGGGACGCCTGGAGGGACAGGTACGGCATGGCAAGGATCCTGGTTATTTTTGTAGGACTCACCCGCTCACGGAGGCGGGTTTTGAACGGATCCTAAGAGCTCAACCTTTCGCCAGCCTTGCGTGGTGGCGAGTGGATGTTGCGAGATGTCACGAAGCCGACACGGACAGGTGCTGTTCGCCTCGCTGCCAGACGGGAGCACTCAGGTGCTCGACGAAGAAATCGAGCAGCACCTGGATCTTGGTCGGGCGACTGCGCGCCGAGGGGGTCACGAAGTAGAGGCCGCCATGGGTCAGCTGCCAGTCCGGCAGCAGCTGCACCAGCCGGCCATCGGCCAGGTAGTCGGCGGCGATGAAGTCCGGTAACTCGGCGATGGCCAGGCCTTCCAGTAGCACCGGTAGCAGGGCGTCGGAATTGGTGACGCGCAGGGGGCCACGGGGCAGCACGCTTTCTTCGCGACCGTCGTCCCCGCTGAAGCGCCACACCTGGCTACGCGCCCGGTAGGCATAGCTCAGGCAGGCATGTTCGGTCAGCTCCTGCGGATGCCTCGGCGGGCCTTGGCGCTCGACATAGGCCGGCGCGGCCACCAGCAGCTGGCTGACCGCACAGAGACGCCGGGCGACCAGCGAGGAGTCGGGCAAGGCGGCGATGCGCAGGGCGGCGTCGAAGCCCTCCGCCACCAGATCCACGGTGGCATCGGACAGGTGCAGATCCACCGTCAGCTGCGGATAGCGGCGTAGCAACTCGGGCAGCAGCGGCGCCACCCAGCGCAGGCCGAAGGCCATGGGCACCGCCAGCCGTACCTGGCCGCGGGGCTGCACGGCGCGCGCCAGGGCGCCGCTTTCGGCCGCCTCCGCCTGGCGATAGAGATCGCCGGCCTGGGCGGCCAGCTCGTGACCGAATTCGGTCAGTGCCAGCTGCCGCGAGGTGCGATTGAACAGCCGTCCGCCGAGGCGTTCCTCCAGGCGCGTCACCGCCCGCGAGACGGTGGCCACCGAAACGCCCAGCACCCGCGCCGCAGCGGCGAAGGAGCCCTCCTCGGCGACCTTGGCGAACATCGCCAAGCCTTCAAAATCCGGCAATCTATTCATTTCATATCTGCAACGATGGCTTGCCAATCATTCTATTTTGCATGGAGTCCAGGGTCGATAGGCTGACTCCACCTGATCACAACCCCTTGGAGATCCCGTCATGACCCTCAAGCTCGCAGACAAGATCGCCCTCGTCACCGGCGCCACCAGCGGCATTGGCCTGGCCTCTGCCAAACTCTTCGCCCAGCAGGGCGCCCACGTCATCCTCACCGGGCGGCGGCAGGCGGCACTGGACGCCGCGGTCGCCCAGGTCGGCAACGCCACCGGCATCGCCGTGGACTCCTCCCACCTGGACCAGCTCGATGCCCTCTATGAGCACATCCGCTGCGAGCACGGACACCTCGATGTGCTCTACGTCAACGCCGGGGGCGGCAGCATGCGGCCCCTCACCGAGGTGACCGAAGCCCACTACGACGACACCTTCGATCGCAACGTGAAGGGGGTGCTGTTCACCGTGCAGAAGGCCCTGCCGCTGCTGGCAGACCATGCCTCGGTGATCCTGGCCGGCTCCACTGCCGCCAGTACCGGCACCGCGGCCTTCAGCGTCTATGGCGCCTCCAAGGCCGCCGTGCGGGCCTTCGCCCGCAACTGGATCCTGGAACTGCAGGGCCGTGGCATCCGCATCAATATCCTGAGTCCGGGCGCCACCCGCACTCCGGGTCTGGTGGAGCTGGCCGGTCCGGATGCCGCCCAGCAACAGGGCCTGCTGGATCATCTGGCCAGCCAGATCCCCCTGGGTCGCGTCGGTGAGCCGGAGGAGATCGCCAGGGTCGCCCTGTTCCTGGCCTCCGGCGATTCCAGCTTCGTCAACGGCGCCGAGCTGTTCGCCGATGGTGGCCAGGCGCAGGTCTGAACGGCGTCTGGCGGCAAGAAAAAAGCGGACAGTGCTCAGGGCGCTGTCCGCTTTTTTGCCGACTGAACGCGAAGGTCAGCCGCGCAGTCGCTGATTCAGCACCGCGATATGCTCCGGGCCGATGCCGCAGCAGCCACCGATCAGGCTCGCGCCACGCGCCTGCCAGTCCTGGGCGAAACTCAGATAGCCGGGCGGATCCAGGTCCGGACGCAGGGGATCGAGGCCATCGTTGGCGGTGGCCTCTTCCGGCTGGGGCGGGAAGGCGTTGGCATAGGCACCAAAGGGAATCTCGACACCCGCCGCGGCAAAGGTCGCCCGCGCGGTATCCAGCGCCGCGGCCATGACCTCGGGCTGGCTGCAGTTGAACAGCAGGGCTCCGGCGCCCAGCTCCACCGCCAGCTGCGCGGCCGCGGCCACCGGCTCACCGGATCTTAGCCGTGGGGTCTCGTCGACGTCTTCGTCCTTCAGGGTGAAGGACAGCCACAGCGGCTTGCCATCCCCTGGCAGCCCGGCGGCGATGGCGCGCACCTCGGCCAGGGAACTCTGGGTTTCCGCCAGCCAGAGATCGACATGGGGTGCCAGGCCACGGATCAAGGGCTGCAGCACCTCGTCCACCCGCTCCGGCTCGAACAGATCGGGGCGATAGGAGCCGAACAGCGGCGGCAGCGAACCCGCCACCCGCGCCGGCTGACCACTGGCCACCACCGCCTGCCGTGCCAGCTGACCGGCGCGCGCAGCCAGGACCTCGCCTTCGGCGGCGAAGCGCGCTTCGCCGATATGGAAGGGCACCACCGCATAGCTGTTGCTGGTGATCACCTGGGCGCCGGCCTCGATATAGGCGCGATGCACCGCCTCGACCTGCTCCGGCGCCTCGCTCAGGGCCAGGGCCGACCATTCAGGCTGACGGAAGGGCGCGCCGCGGCGCTGGAGCTCGCGGCCCATGCCACCGTCAAGAAGCACAAGATTCATGTTAGCCATATAGCTATTTCACTTTTCCTTATAACCAAAACAGAGTTCAATATCGGTTCTCATATCTCTCTAATACCAGGCCCTCTTACCCTTTGCAAAGGACGCCCCCATGAGAACCGCTCTGCTATCGGCCCTCGGCCTGACCCTGGCGCTGGTCGCCACCTCCGCCTCGGCCGGCGCCACCCTGGACCGCATCAAGGCCAAGGGCGAGCTGGTCAATGTACTCATGGAGAGCTATCCACCCTTCTCCCAGCTCAATGCCCAGAACCAGCTGGAAGGCTTCGACGTGGACGTGGCCAAGGCCGTTGCCGACAAGCTCGGCGTCAAGCTGCGCCTGGAAACCCCTTCCTGGGACGTGATCGCCGCCGGTCGCTGGAGCGGTCGCTACGACGTCTGCATCTGCTCCATGACGCCCAGCCAGGCGCGCGCCCAGGTGTTCGATTTCCCGGTCAACTACTACGCCTCGCCGGCGGTGATCGTGGTCAACGCTGGTGACGACCGCATCCATGGTGCCAAGGACCTCTCCGGCAAGAAGGTCGGGGTCACCAGCGCCTCTTCCTACGAGAGCTACCTGAACAAGGACCTGACCATCGAGGGCCAGGAAGACCAGCCGCTGAGCTATCCCTTCGACGACGTTCAGGTGGTGCCCTTCCCCGACGACAACGTCGCCTTCCAGGACCTGGGCCTGGGCGCCGGCAAGCGCCTGGACGCGGTGCTGACCAATCTGGTGACCGCCCAGCCGCGCCTGGCCCAGGACAGCAAGTTCAAGCTGGCCGGTGCGCCGCTCTATGCCGAGCCCAATGCCGTGGCCATCGAGAAGGGTGACCCGGAATTCGCCGCCAAGCTGCGCGAGATCATCGAAGGGCTGCGCCAGGATGGCACCCTCAAGCGCATCTCCGACAAGTGGATCGGTGCCGACATCAGCCAATGAGTCCGCTACCGCCCCCGGTCGAATCGCGTCCGCTGCTGAGCTTTCGCACCCGTGTCTGGCTGACCTGGCTGGCGCTGCTGGCCGGGGGCGTGGTCTTCGTGCTCGGCTTCGACCTCAAGTTCGCCAGCGTCTGGCCGCGCCTGCCCAATTTGGTGGGCTGGCGTCTGGGCCCTAATGGCTTCCTGCAGGGTGCGGCCCTGACGCTATTCCTCAGCCTCAGCTCCATCTTGGTGTCGGTGCTGCTGGGCTTTGCCGCAGCCCTGGGCCGGCTGTCATCCAGCGCCCTGGCCTATGGCGTGGCGACCTTCTACGCCTCCTTCTTTCGCGGCACCCCGCTGCTGATCCAGATCCTGCTGATCTACCTGGGCCTGCCGCAGATCGGCGTGGTGCCCGGCGCCATCAGCGCCGGCATCCTCGCCCTGTCACTGAACTATGGCGCCTACCTCAGCGAGATCTTTCGCGCCGGCCTGCTCGGTGTCCCCGCCGGTCAGCGCGAGGCGGCCCTGGCCCTGGGCCTGTCGCCACGGGTGATCTTCTGGCGCGTCACCCTGCCCCAGGCCATGCGCAGCATCATCCCGCCCACCACCAGCCAGTTCATCTCCATGCTCAAGGACTCCTCCCTGGTCTCGGTGATGGGTGTCTGGGAAGTGATGTTCCTCGCCCAGTCCTATGGTCGCTCCAGCTATCGCTATCTGGAACTGCTCACCACCGCCGCGGTGCTCTACTGGCTGATGTCCCTGGCCATGGAGTTCATGCAGTCGCGCCTGGAGCGGCACTATGGGAAGGCGTATCGGGGGCGTTAGAGCCTCCCGATGTTCCTGCGGGATCGTGCTAGCCCTTTGATACCAAACCGGATTTCGGTGAACCAGGTCACAACACCCCTGGATCAAGCCTCTACCATTCCATCCTCCTAAATTCCCGCTTCGGAAAGGACTCACCATGAAGCCTCGTCATCGCCTTGCCGTTCTCTGCCTGGGTGGCAGCCTCGCCGTTACTGGCTGCTCCAACATGTCGCAGAACGAATGGCTCAATCAGGAAAATGTCGGCACCGTGGTCGGTGCGGCGGCCGGTATCCTCATCGGCAGTCAGATCGGTGGTGGCAGTGGCCGTACCGCCGCCATGCTGGCCGGCGCCCTCGCCGGTGGCGCCCTGGGCAAGACCCTGGGGGCCAAGCTCGACCAGCGTGATCGCGAGGCCCTGGCCGTGCAGACGCAGAAGGCGCTGGAGCACGCCCAGGATGGTCAGGTGACCACCTGGACCTCCGACCACAGTGGCGCCACCGCCCGCATCGTACCGGTGGCGACCGAGACCGAAGCCCGCCAGGTGGCGGTCAAGCGTACGCCCAAGGTGCAGAAGGTCGAGCAACTGACCCTGCTCAACAAGCCCTATCAGTCGATCAAGTCGGCCAATCTGCGCGCTGCGCCTAACGATAGCGCCGCCAAGGTCGGTGGGCTGCCCACGGGTACGCGCTTCACTGCCCTGGGCCGTACCGGCAACGACTGGATCGCCGTGGGCCGCAAGGGCGTGACCATCGGCTATGTCTACGCGCCCCTGGTGACGCCGGCGACGGCTGCCACGGTGGCGACCTCTGGCAAGACCAAGGCTCAACCGGCACCTGCGGTGGATCTGGACACCCTGGACGTGGCCAGCGCCAAGCAGCAGGGCGTGGACCTCGACGCCGCTGATCTCGATGCCGCGCCGGTGCAGGACAAGGTCGCCGCCAAGACCACCTGCCGCACCCTGAACTACAGCCTGAGCCAGGGCGGTCAGCAGGATCAGCAGACCACCAAGGCCTGCCAGGCCGCTGACGGTGCTTGGGAACTGATCTAAGGAAGGATGACCATGAAACCCACCCTGCTGGCCCTGACGCTGCTGGCCACGGCCACGGCTGCCCAGGCCGAAAGCACCCGCCTCGCCTATTCCAAGGCCGAAGACGTCGAGGTCTTCGTCGACCACGCGGCGGCCGCCTGGTGCGCGCCCGAGCTGGCGCTGCGCTTCGTCTATGGCAAGCCCGCCGAGGCCGTGGCCGTCGAACGCCTGATGCCCAAGATCGGCGCATTGCTCGGCAAACAGTGCGACCAGGCCGAACGCCTGACCTGGACGGCGACCGGTACCACTGACTCCCGGCTGAACGGCACGGCCGCCAAGGCCACGGCCTGGACGGCGCAGGTACAGAATCCGACCGCCGTCGTTGCAGCTCCTGCCCCGGCCCCCGTCGAGCCGCCCAAGGCGGCGCCTGCCGAAACGCCCGCTGCTACGGCGCCTGAGACAGCCAAGCCCGCGACTCCTCCAGTAGTACCAGCGGCACCGGAACCCGCAGCGCTACCGGCCCCGGTCGCCGAATCGACACCTGTCGCGCCGGCCAAGGTCGAGCCTGCACCTGCACCTGCACCTGCAGCAGCCAAGGAGCCTGCCGGTCAGATCGCCACCGATTTCGATGTCGCCGGCTGGCGTCCGGGCGATGGCGAAGCCCAACTGGCCAAGACCGACTTCATTACCACTCTCAAGGACAGCCAGGGCTGTGCCTTCCGCGTCCCCTTCAAGGCCGAGGAAGATAGCCGCTACCTGCAGATTCGCTCCAGCGGTATCCGTTGCGAGAACGGCCTGGCCCAGGGCGAGGGTGAACTCGCCGTGGAGCGGAGCGATGGAAAGCAATTGCAGCGCTGGAAGGGTTTCTTCCTCAACGGTCTGCCACTGGACAAGCCCTTGCCGCCGCTGCGCTTCGTCGGCTTCGATAGCCAGAAGCAGGCTCTGTTCCTGCTGGCCAGCGATCCGGCAACCGCCAGCTACAGCCTGCTGCGTCTAGGTTATAGCTATCGCGACCAGTGGTCGATCAGCGGTCTGGATGTGCTGTTCGTGACCGGCAACAGCGAGCAATTCCGTCAGCTCGATCAGATCCGTCCCATCATCGCCAAGACCCAGCAACAGCTCGACGCGCTGGGTACGATGATCCCGCATTTCACCTTCCTGGCCGTGCGCGACTTCACCAAGGGCATCTTTCCACGCCCCTGGAACAGCAACGAATCCAGTCAGGACTTCTGGCTGTATCGCGTCAATGTCGACCGCAACTGGCGCAGCAAGGCCTGGCAGTTCAACCCCGAGCAGGCCACCAACTATCTGTTCATGTGGGACGAAAAGCAGGCGCGCCAGCGCGAGCAGGCCGCACGCGAGCGGGAGCGCGAAGCCCGGCAGGCACGGATGCAGCAGGCGGCCCGTGCCCAAGATCAGCTGGCCACCTACGAGCGCCTGACCCAGGAAGCACGCAGCAATCCTCAGGCGCTGCTGGCTCGGCAGGTCAACGATGTGCGCTATGCCCCGGACGGCGGTGGTGGCTATGCCGCCCTGGTCGGCGGCGAGACCCAGCCGGTACGCCTGATCGCTAGGGTGACCAAGACGAATAGCGATGGCTGGACCCTGGACTATCCCTATCCGATCCAGGCGCAGGTACCGGTCGGCACCTCGGCCAAGACCGGCTGGTATGTCCTGAGCGGCACTCTGCAGCTCGATCCGAAGGCGCGTGACGCCGACGACCTGCCCCTGACGCACCTGACGGCCAAGGTCGTGCAGCCCTGCACCAGCGAAGGTTGCAGCGACCTGCGCGATCCCCTGGCGCTGGCACGGGTGCAATTCGAAGACCCCGCCTGGACCCCCGAGGCGGCCCGCCAACAGCTCAAGGATGCCGGTCTCGGCGAGGAGCGCTTCTGATGAAACGGACTCTCAACGTCAAACTCCTGGCCGGTGCGGCGCTGGTCGTGGTGGTCGGTGGCTATTTCGGTCTCAAGGCCTATGCCGCCCATGTCGCCGACGGACGTCTGCGCGACTGGCTGTTCGAACACCGCCTGCAAGACAAGATCAGCTGGCAGTCGCTGTCCTCCTCACCGCTGGGCGGCACGATCAAGCTGCACGAGGTGCGCATCAGCGATGGGCCGAGCATCGCCCAGTTGACCCTCTCCGACCTCAAGGACGAACCCGCCCACCGCCGGGCGGATGTCCAGTTCGAAGGCGTGGCTTTTCCGCCCGACGCCAAGGGCCGCTCGACGGCGCTGCGCCTGCCCCTGGTTGGCGATCTGCTGCTCGCCAGCGGACGCGCCGAACTGGCGCCCTTTTCCGGCCGGTTGAAATGGAACGTCGAGGATGAGTTGGCGGACATCGGCCTGACCCTGGACCTGCCGGAGCTGCTGGACGTGGATGCGAGCCTGTCGCTGGCTCAGGTCCGCCGCCTGGCCGAAGACCTGAGTGACATGGCCGACAATGGCCAGCAGGTGGGCCAGCGCGGTCTGCTGTCATCCTTCGGTCTGCTGGGCAAGCTGCAGCAGAGCGCGCAACGCGCCGAGCTGAAGGGCTTGCAGGTGGATGTCACGGATCAGGGCTATTTCAAGCGCAGCCTGGCCCTGACCCGTCGCTATCTGCCGCTCGACCCTACCGCGGGCGACTTCGACAAGCAGCGTGACCGGGCCCTGGCCGCGGCGCACCAGCAGCAGCGCAATGACTGCCTGCAGGACTTCCAGACCCTGGGTGCGCGCGGCAAGGACCTCTGCAAGGGTCTGGTCGACTTGGCCTCCGGCGAAGAAGATGGCCTGCGGGTGAGCCTTGAACCCAAGCAGCGTGTGCGCCTGACGGACACCTTTGAGGCCGCGCTAACGGCGGCCCTGGATCCTGCGGGGGCCGCCGGTCTGCTGGACCGCCTCAACCTGGAGTCGAAAAGCCTCTGACGGCAGCGCTCAGGTCCAGGCCCCCCGCAGCCTGGCCAGCGCCTCCTTGATTCGCGCCTCCGGCACCGCCGCGAAGCCCAGCACCAGTCCGGCGCGGGTGTCGGGCGGGGTCGGCCCCTCGGGCAGCCAATAGCGCGATAGCGCATTGATTTCCACCCCGACCGCGGCCGCTCGCTCTACCAGCTCCGCTTCGCGGGCCAGCTGGGTGACCGGCAGGCACAGATGCAGGCCGGCCACTGGGACGCCGGGCGGGGCGCAGCCGGCGACCTCTGGCCAGCCGGCCAGCAGGGCATCGCGGCGATTGCGCGCGGCCCGTCTCATGCGCCGGATATGGCGCTGGAAATGACCCTGCTCGATGAAATCGGCCATGACCGTCTGGGTGGCGCTGTCGAGATGGCGAATGCCGGCGCGTTGCAGCTCCAGCAGGGCCGGCAGCAGCGCGGGCGGAGCCACCAGATAGCCTAGGCGCAGACCGGGAAAGGCGATCTTGGAAAAGGTGCCGACATAGAGCACCCGACCGTGGCGATCCAGGGCGGCCAGGGGCGCCAGCGGCGCGCCCTGGTAGCGGTATTCGCCGTCGTAGTCGTCCTCGACGATCCAGCCGTCCGCCTGCCGCGCCCAGTCCAGCAGGGCCAGGCGTCGCGGCAGGGACAGTACCGCGCCGGTGGGATACTGGTGCGAAGGGGTGACATAGACCAGCCGGCAGTCCGGGTGGCCTGCCAGTTGCTCCACCCTCAGCCCTGCCCCATCCACCGCGATTCCCTGCAGCCGCGCGCCGCCACTCTGCAAGGCCAGGCCCGCAGCGCGATAGCCGGGGTCCTCCATGGCCGCCAGGGCGCCGGGCGCCAGCAGCAGCCGGGCGCAGAGTTCGATGGCCTGCTGGGCGCCGCTGGTGATGAGGATCTGCTCGGGTACGCAGACCAGGCCCCGCGCCTGGCGCAGGTAGGCGCAGAGCAGTCGGCGCAGTCGCGGTTCGCCGCCGGGTTCGCGATAGCCCAGCAGCGCCGGTTCCGGCTGACGCCAGAAACGCTGTTGCAGCCGCGCCCAGGTGGCGAAGGGAAACAGATCCACCGCCGGCAGGCCGACTCGAAAGGCGCACGGCGCGCCGGGCGGCACGCTGGGGAGGGGCACGGGGGTCGCCCTGGCCGTGGTTTCAGGGGCGGCCAGCGCCTGGGTCACGGGCGCGACATAGGTGCCGTCGCCCGGGCGACTGTCGAGAAAACCCTCGGCCAGCAGCTGCTCGTAGGCCGCGGTCACGGTATTGCGCGAAACGCCCAGCAGCCGCGCCAGTTCGCGGCTGGCGGGTAGCCGTACTCCGGCGGCCAGCTCATCGGCCAGGATGCGCCCGCGCAGGCCCTGGTAGAGCTGGCGCGCCAGACCCTGGCCAGGCGCCAACAACAGCCCTGACGGCTCGAATCCCAACATGGATTGGCACCCTGAAAGTCATGGGAATTGGCTCTTACAGGGAGCCAAAGCCGACCTTAGCATGGCCGGACGTCGCTGGAGTTCCTGCCCATGTATCCCAATCCCGCCTTCTGTCTCGACGATATGCCCAGGCTGCACCAGCACCTGCGCGATCACGCCCTGGCGCTGCTGGTCAGCCAGACCGACGCCGGTCCGCTGGTCAGCCATCTGCCGCTCTGGCTGGCGCCCGACGAGGGCCCCTATGGCACCCTCTACGGCCATCTGGCGCGTAGCAATCCCCAGGCGCAGGCACTGGTCGAGGCCCCTGTCGCGCTGGCGGTGTTCCAGGGTCCCCAGGCCTATGTCAGCCCGGCCCTCTATCCCGGCAAGACCGAACATGGGCGGGTGGTGCCGACCTGGAACTATCAGGCCGTGCACGCCCGCGGCAGCGTCGAGGTGTTCGATGACCCCGAGCGTCTGCTGACCCTGCTGGAGCGCCTCACCGCGCAGCACGAAGCCGGGCGTGCCCGCCCCTGGCAGGTCGCGGATGCGCCCGCGGATTATGTCCAGGGCATGCTGCGCGCCATCCGTGGCCTGCGCCTGCCCCTCGACAGCATCCAGGGCATCGCCAAGCTCAGCCAGAATCGCAACGCCGCCGATCGCGAAGGCGTCCGCCAGGGTCTGGCCGCCAGCCCGGTACCCGGCGACCAGGCCCTGGCAGCCCTGATCCCCTCTCCCGCCTGACCTTGGAGCCACCCATGACCATCCGCCCCCTGAGCGAAGCCGATCACGCTGTCTGGCACGGCCTCTGGCAGGCCTACCTGGCCTTCTACGAGACCGTCCTGCCGGAAACCACCTATGCCCGCACCTGGCAGCGCCTGCTCGATCCCGCCCAGCCCCTGCATGGCGCCCTGGCCTGGGACGGCGAGCGGCCCCTGGGCCTGGTGCACTTCATCTATCACCCGTCCTGCTGGACCGAGACCGACTACTGCTACCTGCAGGATCTCTATGTCGCCGATGGCCATCGCGGCGGCGGCCTGGGCCGTGCCCTGATCGAGCACGTCTATGCCCGCGCCGAAGCAGACGGCTGCGACCGGGTGCACTGGCTGACCCAGGAGACCAACTACCCGGGACGCCAGCTCTACGATCGTATCGCCACCCGCTCCGGCTTCATCCAGTACCGCCACCTGCTGGGAGACAGAACATGACCCCTCTCGACTGGACCCCGGCCCGCCTGCCCCAGCTCCGGCTACTGCAGGGTCGCCATGTACGCCTGGAACCCCTGGACCCGCCGCGTCACGGCGAGGATCTCTGGGAGGCCCTGCACGACCGGGATCCGGCTCTGTGGGACTATCTGCCCTATGGCCCCTTCACCGAGCGGGCCGCCTTCGACAGCTGGCTGGCCGGTCTGGCCCAGGGGCGTGATCCCTTGTTCTATGCCGTGGTGGATCCCCGCCAGGGCCGCGCTCTGGGGCAGCTCAGCCTGATGAGCATCGTCCCCGAGCACGGCAGCATCGAGATCGGCCATGTCGCCTTCGGCGGGCGCCTGCAGCGCACGCCTCTGGCCACCGAGGCCTTCTATCTGCTGATGCAGGAGGCCTTCGCCCTCGGCTATCGGCGCCTGGAATGGAAGTGCGACAACGCCAATGCCCGCTCGAAACGCGCGGCCGAACGCCTGGGCATGCGCCCTGAGGGGCTGTTCCGACAGCACCGGGTGATCAAGGGTCGCAATCGCGACACCGCCTGGTTCAGCCTGCTCGATCACGAATGGCCCGCGGTGGATGCCGGCTTCCGGCGCTGGCTGGCAGCGGAGAATTTCGATGCCGAAGGGCGCCAGCTGAGCGCCCTCGCCGTGAGCGCCGGACGGACCGGCTGACCCGTCACTCGCCGCGGATATAGCCTTCCAGATGGCGGATCAACTCCGCCTGCTGGACGGTGGTCGCCTTGACCAGGTCGCCGATGGACAGCAGCCCGATCAGCTTGCCGTTGCCCATCACTGGCAGGTGGCGCAGGTGGTGCTCGGTCATCATCTCCATGCAGTCGCCCACGGTCTGCTGCGGCAGAACGATGATGACCGCCTCGGTCATGATCTCGCTGACCGGAGTCGCATAGGAAGAGCGCCCCTGCAGGGCCACCTTGCGCGCATAGTCGCGCTCGCTGACGATGCCCACCAGCTCGCCGTCGCGCATCACCGGCAGCGCTCCGACGTTCTTTTCCGCCATCAGCCGCAGGGCGTCGAGCACCCAGGCGTCGGGGGCGATGGTGTAGACGTCCTGCTGGGTCTTCAGGGCGAGCAACTGGGCGACGGTTTTCATTGTGGTTCTCCTGAGGTAAGGCGAGCGTGACCGGAGGTGCCTGGCAGGGCCGGTCAGCCGATTACATCAGGCCACCTGAACGCCCTTGTCGCCCGAACGACGTCGATCCCGCCACAGGCGCCATGCCAGGGCCAGCAGGAAACCGGCCGTCAGCAGCATCACCAGGGTGGGCGCCGGGGCGCTGTCCCACACCAGACTCAGCAGCACCCCGCCCAGGGCTGCCGTCACCGCCAGGGTGGTGGCTACCAGCAGCATCCAGCCAAAGGAACGGGTCAGCAGAAAGGCCGTGGCACCGGGGGCGATCAGCAGCGCCACCACCGGCACCATGCCCACCGCCTGCAGGGCGCCAACCACGGTCAGGGCGATCAGACCGAGCAGGCCGTAGTGCAGCAGCCCCACCCGCAGGCCCAGGGCCCGGGCCTGGGCCGCGTCGAAGGCCAGCACCAGCAGGTCGCGCCACCGACAGGCCAGCGCCAGCACCACCAGGCCGGCGATCACCGCCATCTGCCAGAAGGCCGCCGGGGACACCCCCAGCAGGTCGCCGAGCAGGATGTGGTCCAGGTGCAGCTCGGTGGGCAGCCTGGCGTGCAGCACCAGCCCCAGGCCGAACATGCCGGAAAAGACCACGCCCATCAGGGTGTCCTGCTTTACCCGGCTGTGGCGCTTGAGATAGCCGGTGGCCAGGGCGCAGCCCAGCCCCGCGACAAAGGCGCCCACCACCAGCGGCGCGCCCAGCGCCGAGGCCAGCACCAGACCGGGAAACACCGCGTGGGCGATGGCATCGCCCAGCAGCGCCCAGCCCTTGAGCACCAGAAAGCACGACAGCAGCGCCGTCGGTACCGCCACCAGCACGGCCATCAGCAGCGCCTGGCGCAGGAAATCGACTTCCAGGGTCAGCAGCAGCCAGTCCATCAGCCTGCCTCCGCCGTCTGCCGCGCCCGGCGCCGGTTGGCCAGCAGGCCATGAAGCGGCGCTAGGACGAAGACCAGCAGGAAGATCAGGGTCTGCAAGACCACCACGCAGCCCCCAGTGGCGCCGTCGATGAAGTAGCTGAGGTAGGTGCCTAAGAGGCCGCTGCCGACGCCGATGGCCACGCTGATCAGCACCACCCGCGAGAAGCGATCGCTGAGCAGATAGGCCGTCGCCCCTGGCGTCACCACTAGGGCGATGACCAGAAAAGCGCCCACCGTCTGCATCGCCGCCACGGTGCTCAGCGCCAGAAGGGTAAAGAACAGCAGCCTGTACAGGGCGGGATTGAGACCGCAGGCACGCGCCTGACCCTCGTCGAAAAACACCAGCAGCAGGTCACGCCACTTGAGCAGCAGCACCAGCAGGGAGACGGCGGCGATAGTCAGCAACTGGCTACTGGCCTCGGGGGTGATGGCCAGGATATTGCCGAAGACGATGGTCTGGATGTCCACCGCGACCGGCGCCAGCGAGACCAGGAACAGCCCGCCGCCAAAGAAGGCGCTGAAGATCAGCCCGATGATGACGTCTTCCTTGAGCCGGGTGTACTGCCGCAGCCCGAGCATGGCGCCGGCCGCCGCGCCGCCGGCGAGAAAGGCGCCCAGGGCCAGCGGCAGGCCGAGCAGATAGGCGCCGGCCACGCCGGGCACCACCGCGTGGGACAGGGCATCGCCGATCAGCGACCAGCCCTTGAGCATCAGGTAGGCTGAGAGAAAGGCGCACAGCCCGCCAACCAGCGCCGCCGCGCCCAGGGCATTTCTCATGTAGCCGTAGGCCAGGGGTTCCAGCAGTCCTTCCATCAGGCACGCTCCCGCCGCCGCGGCTCCGCTTGCAGGCCGTCGAACAGCCGCAGGGCGCCGCCAAAGGTGCGTTCCAGATTCTCCCGGGTAAAGACCTCGGCCGTCGGCCCCTGGGCCAGCACGGTGCGATCGAGCAACACGGTGCGGTCACAGAAGCGCTCGATGCTGGCCAGGTCATGGGTCGAGACCAGCATCGAGCGGCCCTCGGCGCGCAGCGCCTGGAGCAATTCGATGATGGCGCGCTCGGAGGTGGCGTCCACCCCGGTGAAGGGTTCGTCCAGGAGTATCACCCGGCTGTCCTGGGCCAGGGCACGGGCGAGGAAGACGCGCTTCTTCTGGCCACCGGAGAGTTCGCCGATCTGCCGCTTGCGCAACGCGGTCAGCCCCACCCGGGCCAGGGCGGCGTCCACCGCCTGGTGATCGGCGGCGCGGGCCAGGCGCAGGAAATTCATCCGCCCATAGCGGCCCATGAGCACCACGTCCTCCACCCGCACCGGAAAGTCCCAGTCCACGTCTTCGCTCTGGGGGACGTAGGCGACGAGGTTGCGCTTGAGCGCCTGGGCCGCCGGCAGGTCATCGACCCGCACCTGCCCGGAACGGATCGGCACGAAGCCCATGATCGCCTTGAACAGCGTCGATTTGCCGCTACCGTTGACGCCCACTAGGGCGGTGATGGAACCGCCGGGTACCACCAGGCTGGCGTCGCGCAGGGCGGTATGGCCATTGCGATAGGTCACACTGACCCCGTCGAGCACGATCATGGCGCCAGCCCCTTCACCAGGGTTTCGGTGGTGACCCGCAGCAGGTCGAGATAGGTCGGTACCGGCCCCTCGGCGGCGCTCAGGGAATCCACGTAGAGCACCCCGCCGTAGCGGGCGCCGCTCTCCCGTGCCACCTGCTCGGCCGGTGCGGCGGAAACCGTGCTTTCGCTGAACACCGCCGGAATCCGTTCGGCGCGCACCGTCTCGATCACCCGCCGGACCTGCTGCGGCGTACCCTGGGCATCGGCGTTGATCGGCCAGAGATAGAGCTCTTTCAGCCCCAGGTCGCGCGCCAGGTAGCTGAAGGCGCCCTCGCTGGACACCAGCCAGCGCCGCTGTTCGGGAATCGCCTGCAGCTGCTGGCGCAGGGGGTCAAGGGTGGCGGTGATGCGCGCCTTGTAGGCCGCGGCGTTGCGGCGATAGGTGTCGGCCTGGGCCGGATCGTGCTCCACCAGGGCATCGCGGATGTTGTCGACGTAGATCAGCGCTGCCTGCGGCGACATCCAGGCATGGGGATTGGGCTTGCCGGCATAGGGGCCCTGGGCGATGGCGATGGGCTTGACGCCCTGCGAGACCACGGCGCTGGGCACGTCCTTCATGCGACTGAAGAAGCGCTCGAACCAGAGCTCCAGATTGAGGCCGTTCCACAGCACCAGCTGGGCGTCGCGCGTCTTGAGCAGATCGCCCGGGGTCGGCTGGTAGTTGTGGATCTCGGCGCCGGGCTTGGTGATGGATTCCACCTGCGCGGCATCGCCCGCCACATTACGCGCCATGTCGGCGATCACCGTGAAGGTGGTGACCACCTTGAATGGCTCGGCGGCCTGAGCGGCATTTGCCAGCAGCAATCCCAGCAGACCCGCCAGAGTCCAGCGTCTCGTCTTCTTCAGCATCCGGCCCGCCTCTCGGTGGTTATAGCCTTGGCTAAATTAGATAGCACAACCTATCAGAGGTGCAGAGAGACTTTGTAACCTGGGATGAGAGGGATAGAGGACAGCGGCGAACAGGGCAAGGCGCCTCGTTCAGGACATAACGGAGGCGCCTGTGAGTGCGGCAGAAGCCGGGCGGCGCCTGCCTGATCGACAGGGATCAGTGCGCGGCGTGGGCCGTCATGCCGCGCGAACGCTCGGGTTGGGTCTCCAGCGCGCGACGTTCGGCGTGTCCGTCGAGCAGCTTGTCCAGCAGACCGCGCAGGGCGCGTTTCTTGAGATCTTTCAGCATCGCGAATCCTCCCGGGATCGTTATAGCCTTGGCTATATTAAATAGCAGACCCTATCGAGAGGTGTTAGTGCTTTTTCTCAATCGATTGGATAGAAACCGCCCATAAAAAAAGGGGCCGCAGGCCCCAAGGGAAATCGAAGTGATCTCAGCCTTCGATTTCGATCAACACCTCGCCCGGATTGACCCGGTCGCCCTTGGCCACCCGCACCGCGGTGACGGTGCCGGCGATGGGCGCCTGGATCTCGGTTTCCATCTTCATGGCTTCGGTGACCAGCACGCCCTGCCCGGCCCTGACCTGGTCACCCTCCTTGACCAGCACCTCGACGATGTTGCCCGGCATGGTGGTGCTGACGTCGCCCGGACGCTCCGCCTGGCGCCGCCGCTGGCCGCCCTCGGCGACGAAGTCGCCACTGGCCTCGAACACCACTTCTTCCGGCACCCCGTCGATGGACAGATAGAAGTGCCGCTTGCCTTCGCTCTTGAGTCCGATACCGGTGATGTCCACTTGGTAGGTCTCGCCATGCACGTCGACGCTGAAGGCGGTCGGCACGCCCTGGCCGCCCACCGCGGCCACGCCATCGGCCGACGGAATGGGCAGCAGGGCTTCCGGCACCAGGGTCCCGGCGGCGCGTTCCTCGAGGAACTTGCGGCCAATGTCGGGGAACATTGCGAAGGTCATCACGTCTTCTTCGCTCTTGGCCAGGTCGCCGATCTCGGCGCGCAGCCGGGCCAGCTCGGGACTGAGCAGATCGGCCGGACGCACCTCGATGACCTCTTCCTGGCCGATGGCCTGCTTGCGCAGCTGCTCGCAGATGGCACCCGGCGCCTTGCCGTAGCGGCCCTGCAGATAGAGCTTCACCTCGTTGGTGATGGTCTTGTAGCGCTCGCCGGCCAGAACGTTGAAGAAGGCCTGGGTACCGATGATCTGCGAGGTCGGGGTCACCAGGGGCGGATAGCCCAGGTCCTTGCGCACCCGCGGGATCTCTTCCAGCACCTCGTTCATGCGATTGAGGGCGCCCTGCTCGCGCAGCTGGTTGGCCAGGTTGGAGATCATGCCGCCCGGCACCTGGTTGACCTGCACCCGGGTGTCGACCCCGGTGAACTCACTCTCGAACTGGTGGTACTTCTTGCGCACCGCATGGAAGTAGAGGCCGATCTCCTGCAGCAGCTCCAGATCCAGGCCGGTGTCATAGGGCGTGTCGCGCAGGGCGGCGACCATGGATTCGGTCCCCGGGTGGCTGGTGCCCCAGGCCATACTGGAAATGGCCGTGTCGATGCGATCAGCGCCATTCTCTACCGCCTTGAGCTGACACATGGCGGCCACCCCGGCGGTGTCGTGGGAGTGCACCACCACGTCCAGGGTCAGGGCCTCCTTGAGCGCCTTGACCAGCTCGCCGGTGGCATAGGGCGTGAGCAGGCCGGCCATGTCCTTGATGGCGATGGAGTCCACACCCAGGTCGGCCATGCGCCGCGCCTGGTCGACGAAGGCCGCGACGGTGTGCACCGGGCTGGTGGTGTAGCAGAGGGTGCCCTGGGCATGCTTGCCGCTGGCCTTGACCGCGCGGATGGCGGTTTCCAGGTTACGCACGTCGTTCATGGCATCGAAGATGCGGAAGACGTCGGTGCCATTGGCGGCGGCGCGCTCGACGAAGGCCTCGACCACGTCATCGCTGTAGTGCCGGTAGCCGAGCAGATTCTGGCCGCGCAGGAGCATCTGCAGCCGGGTGTTGGGCAGCGCCTTGCGCAGCTGGCGCAGGCGCTCCCAGGGATCTTCCTTGAGGAAGCGCACACAGGCATCGAAGGTGGCGCCGCCCCAGACTTCCAGCGACCAGTAGCCGACCTGGTCGAGCTTGGCGCAGATCGGCAGCATGTCTTCGGTGCGCATGCGGGTCGCCAGCAGCGATTGGTGGGCGTCGCGCAGGATGGTGTCGGTGATCTGGATGCTTTTCATTGTTCTGTCGTCCTTACAGACCGGCGTGGGCGGCGATGGCGGCGGCGATGGCGATGGCCAGGTGCGTCGGGTTGCGCTTGATCGAGTACTGGGTCAGCTCCGGATGGTTTTCCACGAAGCTGGTATTGAAGCGCCCGCTGCGGAATTCGGGATCCCGCAGGATGGCCTCGTAATAGGGCGCGGTGGTCTTCACCCCCTGCACGCGCATGTCGTCCAAGGCGCGCAGGCCGCGATCCATGGCCTCTTCCCAGGTCAGCGCCCAGACGATCAGCTTGAGGCACATGGAGTCGTAGTACGGCGGGATCACGTAGCCGGTGTAGATGGCGGTGTCGGTACGCACCCCCGGCCCGCCCGGCGCGTAGTAGCGGGTGATCTTGCCGAAGCTCGGCAGGAAGTTGTTCTTCGGATCCTCGGCATTGATGCGGAATTGCAGGGCGAAACCGCGGTGCTGGACGTCTTCCTGGGCGAAGGACAGTGGCAGCCCCGAGGCGATGCGGATCTGCTCGCGAACGATGTCGATGCCCGTGATTTCCTCGGTGATGGTGTGCTCCACCTGCACGCGGGTATTCATCTCCATGAAGTACACCTCGCCCTCGGCGAGCAGGAACTCCACGGTACCGGCATTCTCGTACCCCACCGCCCTGGCAGCACGCACGGCGAGATCACCAATGTAGGCACGCTGCTCGGGGGTCAGCTGGGGACTGGGCGCGATCTCGATCAGCTTCTGGTTGCGCCGCTGGATGGAGCAGTCGCGCTCGAACAGATGTACGGTGTTGCCGTGGCTGTCGGCGAGGATCTGCGCCTCGATGTGCTTGGGATTGACGATGCACTTCTCGAGGAACACCTCGGCCGAGCCGAAGGCCTTGGTCGCCTCGGAGATCACCCGTGGATAGGCCTGCTCCAACTCCTCGCGGGAGTTGCAGCGGCGGATACCGCGCCCGCCTCCGCCCGAGGTGGCCTTGAGCATCACCGGATAACCGAGCCGATCGCCTTCACGCAGGGCCTCGGCGATGTCCGCCACGTTGCCCTCGGTGCCGGGGGTGCAGGGTACGCCGGCGGCGATCATGCTGCGCCGGGCCTCGGTCTTGTCGCCCATGCGGCGGATGACCTCGGCGGACGGCCCGATGAAACGGATTCCGCGTTGGGCGCAGATTTCCGCCAGTTCGGCGTTTTCGGAAAGGAAGCCATAGCCGGGGTGTAGGGCGTCGCAACCGGTCTCCACGGCGAGGTTCACCAGCTTGCGCGGATTGAGATAACCCTCCAGCGGATCGCTGCCGATCCCATGGGCTTCGTCGGCACGTTTCACGTGGAGCGCTTGGCGATCCGCATCGGAGTAGACCGCCACCGCGCGGATGCCCATCTCGGCACAGGCACGCACGATGCGCACGGCGATCTCGCCCCGATTGGCGATAAGTATCTTCTTGATCACACCTGGCTCCTTGTCTGCTGCAGCCTGCAGCCGCTTGTTATTGCCGGTGACCTGAAGCTACGCCAGGGTCTCTCTTATGGAAAATAAATAATTGTTGGATACTCCATAAGTCATCCCTTATGGATCTCGCCGATGCCCATGCGCAAGCCGCTGATGCGGCTCACCTTCCGCCAACTCCAGGTGTTCGAGGCCGTGTGCGAGGCGCGCTCCTACAGCCGTGCGGCCGACATCATGGCGCTCACCCAGCCGGCGGTGAGCCTGCAGGTGCGCCAACTCGAAGAGGTGGTGGGTGCGCCGCTGTTCAACTACGTCAATCGCACCCTCTATCTCACTGAAGCCGGCGAGGCCCTGCGCCAGACCGGACGTGATCTCTTCGCCCGCCTGGGCAGCCTGGACATGCAGCTGTCGAACCTGCGCGGCGCCCTGCATGGCCAGCTGCGGCTGGGGGTGGAGAGCAGCGCCCAGTACCTGGCGCCGCACCTGTTCAGCCAGTTCCGCAGCAGCCATCCCCAGGTCGATCTGGCGCTGACCGTGGGCAACCATGCCCGGGTGCTGCGTCGGCTGACGGAGAATCGCGAAGACGTGGCGCTGATGTCCGGGGTGCCGAGTGGCTCGGACCTGGACTTTCTGCCCTTGCTGGACAACGCCATCGTCGCCGTGGCGCGCCCGGGCCATGCCCTGGCCGGACGCAGTGGCCTGAGCCTGCGCGATCTGACGGCCTATCCGCTGCTGGTGCGCGAGGTCGGCTCCGGCACGCGCCAGGCCTGCGAGGACTATCTCAAGCAGAAGCGCGCGCACTTCGCCGAACAGCTGGAGATCGGCGCCTTCGAGGCGCAGCGCGAGGCGGTGCGCGCCGGGCTCGGCCTAGCGCTGCTGCCGCGCCAGGCCATTCGCAGTGATCTCGCCGCCGGCAGCCTGGTCGAGCTGGACGTCGCCGAATTGCCGCTGCGCCGCTCCTGGTGCGTGGTCCAGGTACGCGGCAAGCCCCTGTCGCCGGTAGCCCAGGCCTTCGTCGACTATCTGCGGGGCCAGCGCAGCCTGATCAATGCGTTAGGTATTGCTCTGGAGCCTGCTGCCGGCGCTGGGCCTGGCGTTCGTCCAGCAGCTGATTGAGAAACAGCAATTCATCGAGCTCAACGGCGAGCCGCTGTTCTTCGGCGCGGGCTTCGATGGCGCGGCGGAATTTCATCCGCCGTTGATCCTGTAGCTTTCTGCGAGTCTTGCTGTCGAGACGAACGCTGGATTCCTGGATGAGAGCGGTCATGCCAATTCCTCCGGGCTGGGATCGGAATGGGCAGCTTCACCCTAACAGGTGACGATTTGGCGACAGAGAGACGACTATTGAGTGTCGCTGTGCTTGGTCGATTTCGATGACAGCCGCAGGCTGCGCAAGCTGCGCTTCACGCCCTTGAGGTGCTCGACCAGGGCCGGACCGCGGGACATGGCCACGCCCATGGCCAGCACATCGATCACCACCAGGTGAGCGATCCGCGAGGTCAGGGGCACATAGATATCGGTGTCTTCGTGCACGTCGATGGCGATGTTGACCGTCGACAGATCGGCCAGCGGCGTCTGGCCCGGACAGATGGTGATCAGGGCCGCGCCGTTGTCGCGCACCAAGTTGGCGGTGATCAGCAGATCCTTGGAGCGTCCCGACTGGGAGATGCAGATGGCCGCATCGGACGCCGTCAGGGTCGCCGCCGACATGGCCTGCATGTGCGGATCGGAATAGGCGGTGGCACTGAGCTGCAGGCGGAAGAACTTATGCTGGGCGTCGTTGGCCACCGAGCCCGAGGCGCCGAAGCCATAGAACATCACCCGCTGGGCCTTGGCGATCGCCTCGATGGCCGTCTCCAGGGCGCGCATGTCCAGGCGCTCGCGCACGTCCATGAGGGTATGCAGGGTGGTGTCGAAGATCTTCAGGCTGAAGTCTTCCACCGCATCGTTCTCGTGGATGGCGAACTGGCCGAAACTGGCCCCTGCCGCCAGGCTCTGGGCCAGGCGCAGCTTGAGATCCTGGAAGCCATCGCAGCCAATGGCGCGGCAGAACCGCACGATGGTGGGCTCGCTGACGCCGACGTTGTGGGCGAGGTCGGCCATGGAGCTGTGCATGACGGCAGCCGGATCCACCATGACCTGCTCGGCGACCTTGAGCTCCGACTTGCGCAGCAGGTGGCGGGATTGAGCAATGTGTTGCATGAGGTTCACAGGCGTATCTCGTCTAGCGGGCGGATGTAGTGCGCCGTACTTATACTACATAACGGTCGCCAAGGCTCTTGGTCATTACGATTCAGCATGGCCTTTTTCGTGCCTGTGTCGGCACTTGGTAGTCATCCGGACAGGCGACTACCTGAGGCGAAGCAGCTTTCGAACCGCTCTGCGCAAGGCCTTGCGCAGTTTCCCGAGCAGTAGCGCACAGTCGCCCTGCTCCGTTCCTGTAGTGCTTTTGCAAGCTACTGATCAGAAAGGATTTTTTACTTCTGGCACAGCCGTTGTTAGATCCTGGTCCCGGGCCATGAAGGCCTATCACCAGGCAAGGAGAGCACCATGCCAACCCCCGCGTATCTGTCCCTCGAAGGTACCAAGCAAGGTCTGATCACCGCCGGCACCTTCACCGAGGACTCGGTCGGCAACATCTTCCAGGAGGGTCACGAAGACCAGATCCTGGTCCCGGCCTTCAATCACTAGGTGATCATTCCCCGCGATCCCTATCCGGCCAGCCCACCGGCCAGCGCGTGCACAAGCCGCTGATGATTACCAAGGTCTTCGACAAGGCCTCGCCGCTGATCTTCAACGCCCTCACCTCCGGCGAGCGCCTCGGCAAGTGCCGCCTGGAGTAGTACCGCACCTCGGCCACCGGCACCCAGGAGCACTACTTCACCATCGAACTGGAGGACGCCATCATCGTCGACGTCCAGTCGCGCATGCCCAACTGCCAGGACCCGAGCATGGCGCACTTCACCCACCTCGAAGACGTCTACTTCACCTACCGCAAGATCGTCTGGACCCACGAGGTCTCCGGCACCTCCGGCTCCGACGACTGGCGCTCACCGATCGCCGCCTGAGGCGCCGCCGCGAGCGTCCCCCCGAACCCCCGACCAGCAGGGCTGGCCGGGGTTCGGCTGTCCCGCCCTACCCGCCTCGCCTCCCATCCGTCCGGTTTGGCGCTCCTTCTGCCGCATCGGTAGAATGCGGCGATGAACGACGACATCTCCCTGCTGCTCAATTCCCTCAACGATGCCCAGCGTCAGGCCGTGGCCGCGCCCCTTGGGCGCCAACTGGTCCTGGCCGGTGCCGGCTCGGGCAAGACCCGGGTACTGGTGCACCGTATCGCCTGGCTGATCCAGGTCGAGCGCGCCTCGCCGCACTCCATCCTCTCGGTGACCTTCACCAACAAGGCCGCCGCCGAGATGCGCCACCGCATCGAGCAATTGCTGGGCATGAGTCCGCAGGGCATGTGGGTCGGTACCTTCCACGGCCTGGCCCACCGCCTGCTGCGGGCGCACTGGCAGGAAGCGGGGCTGTCGCAGAATTTCCAAATCCTCGACAGCGACGACCAGCAGCGCATCGTCAAGCGGGTGATCCGCGAGCTGGGCCTCGACGAGCAGCGCTGGCCGGCACGCCAGGCGCAGTGGTTCATCAACGGCCAGAAGGACGAAGGCCTGCGGCCGCAGCACATCCAGGCGGCCGGCGATCTTTTCCTCAGCACCATGCGCAGCATCTACGAAGCCTATGAGGCCGCCTGCGCCCGTGCCGGGGTGATCGACTTCTCCGAGCTGCTACTGCGCGCCCTGGATCTCTGGCGCAACAACCCCAGCCTGCTAGAACACTATCAGCGGCGCTTCCAGCACCTGCTGGTGGACGAATTCCAGGATACCAACGCCGTCCAGTACGCCTGGCTCAAGCACCTCGCCCAGAATGGCGCCAGCCTCATGGTGGTGGGCGACGACGACCAGTCCATCTATGGCTGGCGCGGTGCCAAGATCGAGAACATCCAGCAGTTCAACGAGGACTTCTCGGCCGAGATCATCCGCCTGGAGCAGAACTACCGCTCCACCGATACCATCCTCAAGGCTGCCAATGGTCTGATCGCCCACAACTTCGGCCGCCTCGGCAAGGAGCTGTGGACCGATACCGGCGAAGGCGAGGCCATCACCCTCTATGCCGGCTTCAACGAGCACGACGAGGCGCGCTACATCGTCGAGACCATCGAGAGCGAGTTCAAGAAGGGCACCCGGCGCAGCGAGATGGCCATCCTCTACCGCTCCAACGCCCAGTCGCGGGTGCTGGAAGAGGCCCTGTTGCGCGAGAAGATTCCCTATCGCATCTATGGCGGTCTGAGATTCTTCGAGCGCGCCGAGATCAAGAACGCCATGGCCTACCTGCGGCTGATCCAGCATCGCCACGACGATGCTGCCCTGGAGCGGGTGATCAACGTGCCGCCGCGGGGCATCGGCGAAAAGACCGTGGAAGCGCTGCGCAGCGCCGCCCGTACTCAGAACACCTCGCTGTGGCAGGCACTGCACGATCTGGTCGGCGCCCGCGCCGTGTCCGGTCGCGCCGCCTCGGCGCTCAATGCCTTCGTCGAGCTGGTCGACACCCTGGCGCTCAAGGCCGAGGACCTGTCTCTGCACAGCCTGGTGCAGCAGATCATCGAGCAGACCGGCCTGGTCACCTTCCACAAGGAAGAAAAGGGCGAGAAAGGCCAGGCGCGCGTGGAAAACCTGGAAGAACTGGTCAGCGCCGCGCGCTCCTTCGATTTCAGCGGCGACGAGGAGATGACGCCCCTGGCGGCCTTCCTCGATCATGCGGCCCTGGAATCCGGTGACACCCAGGCCGACAGCCACGAAGACAGCGTCCAGCTGATGACCCTGCACAGCGCCAAGGGCCTGGAATTCCCCTTGGTATTCCTTGCCGGCATGGAAGAAGGCCTGTTCCCGCACAAGATGAGCCTGGAAGAACCCGGCCGCCTGGAAGAGGAACGCCGCCTGGCCTACGTGGGCATCACCCGCGCCATGCGCCGCCTGGTGATGAGCTATGCGGAGACCCGCCGACTCTATGGCAGCGAGACCTACAACAAGGTCTCGCGCTTCGTCCGCGAGGTACCGGACGGCCTGATCCAGGAAGTGCGGCTGTCCAATGCAGTCAAGCAGCCCTTCGCCGGCAGCCGGCCCAGTCCCTTCGCCCAGGCCCCGGTACCGGAAACCACCTTCAGCCTCGGCCAGCCGGTGCGCCACGCCCTGTTCGGCGACGGCGTCATCCTCAACTACGAGGGGTCCGGCGCCCATGCCCGGGTGCAGGTGAACTTCAAGTCCGAAGGCAGCAAGTGGCTGATGGTGAGCTACGCCAAGCTCGAACCGCTCTAGGCATGACCACCTCCTGGCTGTTCTGGGCGCTCCTGGCGGCGGCGTTCGCCGCCCTCACGGCCATCTTCGGCAAGCTGGGCGTGGAACACGTCAACGCCGACTTCGCCACCCTGCTGCGCACCCTGGTGGTCGTGGTGGTCCTGGCGGCCATCGTCCTGGCCACCGGGCAGGCGCAACCCCTGGCCAGCATCGCCGGCCGCAGCTATCTGTTCCTGCTGCTTTCGGGCGTGGCCACCGGCCTGTCCTGGCTGTGCTACTACCGCGCGCTCAAGCTGGGCCCCGCCTCGCTGGTGGCGCCGGTGGACAAGTTGAGCGTGGTGCTGGTGGCGATCTTTGGCGTGGCGCTGCTGGGTGAGCGCCTGGACCTGCGCCAGTGGTGCGGCATCGCCGCCATCGGCGGGGGCGTGCTGCTGCTTGCCTGGCGACCCTGAAAGGGCGCAGGAAAAGGGCCTGACCGCCGGTGGGAGATTGCCGGACGGCAGAAAGCGGCCAAGCCCATTTCCTGCATTGCGCATTCCCTTGCCATCGATCCGCTTATTCAAACGGCCGACTTAGAGCGATTCTGCCGCGTCGATCCCCAGCCGGCAATGGCTGGACTCCGCAAAAGCGGGCTAATGGTGTCCGCCCTTGTCCTGTTCCAGAGTCTCGATGAAGGCGATCTGCAGCCGCGAATGGACGCGGATGAACCAGCGCCACAGCACCGCGATCACCACTACCGCGACCAGGCCGATCAGCAGCAACAGCTCGCCGCGCGGCAGGATGCTGCTGCTCAGTGCGGCCAGCAGCACCAGAATGGCGGCCAGCGACAGCAGCGGGATCAGCTCGCTGACCAGCCGCCGTACCGGCTGCGTGTAGCGGCCGGCCTGATTCTGTCGCACGCTGAGTTCGGCCATCAGCATGGCCAGGGCCTTGAGCTTGCGATAGGCGGCGATCAGGCAGGGCAGCGACAGCAGCAAGGCCCCGCCCCAGATGCAGGCCTTCTGCAGATCGGGATCGGTGATCCAGGTGCTGAGCCAGCCCGCCAAGCCGCCCGCGAAATAGGCGCCGCCGAGGAAGATGGCGATGACCAGCGCCAGGTTGATGCCCACCTGCAGCAGGATGCGCCTCATCATACCGGCCAGGACCGCCTTCTCGCCCTGGGGCTGGATGCTGCGCAGCCATTCGCCATAGATGCCCAGCACCCGCTGCAGGGGCTGCGGCAACCAGCGGCCGATCCACAGCGCCAGCGGATCGGCCGCCTTGATCAGATAGGGCGTCAGCAGCGTGGTGACCGCCGACACCGCCACCGCCACCGGATAGAGGAAGTGGCTGGTGACGCCCAGGGTGATCCCCAGGGTGGCGATGATGAAGGAGAACTCGCCGATCTGCGCCAGGCCCATGCCGACCCGCAGCGAAGTCCGGCCGTCGTTGCCGGCGATCAGGGTACCCAGGCTGCAGGCGAGGATCTTACCCAGCACCACGGCAACGCTGATCACGGTGATGGGCCAGGCGTATTCCACCAGCACCTTGGGATCGAGCAGCAGACCGATGGCGACGAAGAAGATGGCGCTGAACATGTCGCGCAGCGGTTCCACCAGCTTCTCGATCTTCAGCAGCTGACGCGACTCGGCCATGATGGCGCCGATCAGGAAGGCGCCCAGCACCACGCTGTATTCCAGCTTGGCTACCAGCAGGCAGAAGCCGAAGCAAAGCCCCAGCACCGTGATCAGCAGCATCTCGTTGCTGTCGAAGGTGGCTACGTAGGCCAGCAGGCGCGGCACCAGCAGGATACCGATGACCAGGGCCACGATCATGAACAGACTCAGCTTGCCCAGGGTCGAGGCCACCGCGCCCGGTTCCACCGAACCGCTCACCGCCAGGCCCGACAGCAGGGCGATGATGCCGATGCCGAGGATGTCCTCGACGATCAGCACGCCAAAGATCTGCTGGGCGAAGCGCTCGTGCTTCATCTTCAGCTCGTTGAGCGCCTTGACGATGATGGTGGTCGATGAGATGGCCAGGATGGCGCCAAGGAACAGCGAATCCATGTGCGACCAGCCGAACATCTGGCCCACCTGGTAACCCAGCCAGAGCATCAGGCTGATCTCTAGGAAGGCGGCGATGAAGGCCGTGGCGCCCACCCGGAACAGCTTGCGCAGCGAGAACTCCAGGCCGAGGCTGAACATCAGGAAGATCACCCCCACCTCGGCGAGGGTCTTGATGCTTTCTTCGTCGTGGATCAGACCGAATGGCGGGGTGTGGGGTCCGATGATGAAGCCGGCGAGGATATAGCCCAAGACCACGGGCTGCTTGAGACGGTGGAAGAGGATGGTCACCACGCCGGCCACCAGCATGATGACGGCCATGTCTTGGATAAAAGCTAGAGCATGCATCGGCCGGGCCCTCCTATGACGGGCCGGGCAATCTCCCGACACCTGCGCTGACTGGAGTCCAAGACTAGCATCTGCAAACTCTTGTGACGGATTTTGCAAAAATCTGTAATAGATTGATGTGCTTGGAAATTTTCAACGGTCGCAAGCACTTGGCGCCCTGCTTCCAGGTAACGCCGACAGGGCAAAATACCGAAACAATTCACGCTGGCTGTACTTGACCGGGCAGCGCAAGATGTACTCAACACCAGACTCTTCACAGAGAGAACACCACATGCAACGCCTGATGAGCTTCTTCATGATCCTGTGCCTGGGCCTCACGCTCAGCCTGGATGCCAATGCCAAACGCATGGGCGCCGGCAAGTCCGCTGGCGCAGCGCCCATCCACCAGACCCGCCAGGCCGCGCCGACCCAGCAGCCGGGCATGGCCGCCCCTGCCGCCGGTGCTGGCGCCGCAGCCGCTGCCCGTCCCAGTGGCGCCTCGCGCTGGCTCGGCCCGCTGGCAGGTATCGCCGCTGGCGGCCTGCTGGCCTCCATGTTCATGGGTGACGGCTTCGAAGGCTTCCAGTTCTTCGACTTCCTGATCCTGGCGCTCATCGCCTTCGTGATCTTCCGTCTGCTTGCTCGTCGCAAGCAGCAGGCCGGTCCGCAGCCCGCCGTCGCCGGTCATGCGCCGATGCAGCGCGAGATGCCCAACCAGCCCAACAACGGTGGTCTGTTCGGCGGTGCCGCCGCTGGCGCCGCGCCGGTGATCAACGCACCGAGCTGGTTCAATGCCGAGCGTTTCGTGGCCGCCGGTCGCGAGCACTTCATGAACCTGCAGCAGCACTGGGACGCCAACGAGATGGACAAGATCTCCGAGTTCGTCACCCCGCAGATGCTGCAGTGGCTGCGTGACGAGCGCGCCGCGCTGGGCGAGGGCTTCCAGTCCACCTACATCGAGAACCTGAACGCCACCCTCGACGGTGTCGAGGATCTGCAGGGCAAGACCATCGCCACCATCACCTTCAACGGTGTGTCAAAGGAATCGCGTTTCGACCAGGGCCAGCCGTTCAGCGAAAGCTGGCGCATGGAGCGCATGGCCGGCGAGAACCAGCCCTGGCTGCTGGCCGGTATCCGCCAGAACGCCTGATAAGGCGCGTCATCCAGAAGCCCGGCTCTACGCCGGGCTTTTTCATGGGCGCCGCCTGCCGAACATCTCTCGAAACCGCTATCAAGTCCGTGCGGAAGCTGCCGTTATCCCGGACTGAACTGCTAACCTTGCGCGCCTCTTTTCCCTTTATCCGGTGCGCATTTCGAGAGAGGCCTGCTATGGAAGACGTCATCGAACGCCTGCGTGAAGAAAACGAACCCGTTCCCGTACCCCTGGAGCTGCCCGACGAAGACCTGCTGGTCGAGATCGAGGAAGAACTGCTCATCAGCCTGCCGCCGGAATTCCGCGAATTCCTGCTGACCGTCAGCGACGTGGTCTATGGCCGTATCGAGCCGGTGACCGTCACCGATCCCCAGTCGCATACCTACCTGCCGGAAGTGGCCGCCACTGCGTGGGACGAAGGCCTGCCGCGCGAGTACATCCCGCTGTGCGCCAGCGACGACGGCTACTACTGCGTCAGCCAGGAAGGCGAGGTACTGTTGTGGGAAGATGGCGACCTGACCGACGAATCCTGGGATTCGGTCTGGGTCTGGGCACGCGACGTCTGGCTGGAAAGCTGACCGGCCCGGTACTGAACGACCCCGCTGCGCATGGGTCTGGATAAGGCCATCAATCCGGAGGAAGCGTCATGAGCACTCCCGTCGTCCTGATCACCGGTGCCGCGGGCGGCCTCGGCCGCGCCCTGGCGCAACGCTTCGCCCAGAGTCGCTGGCGCGTCGCCGCCGCCGACCGCGATGCCGAGGGCCTGCACGGCCTCAACGGCATCGTCGGCCTGGATTCCAGCGTGACTGCCGACATCTCCAGTGCCGAGGGCTGCCGCTCCCTGGTCAGCAAGGTCATGGCCCGCACCGGGCGTCTGGATGCCCTCATCAACGCGGCGGGCATCTGGCGCGAAGGCGAGGTGGAGACCTTTACCGAGGACGACTACGACCTGGTGATGGCGGTCAATCTCAAGGCCACCTTCTTCATGTGCTCGGCGGCCATCCCCTTCCTCAAGGAAAATCGTGGCGTCATCATCAACGTCGCCAGCGGCGCCGGACGCCAGCCCATCGCCGGCGCGGCGGCCTATGGCGCGGCCAAGGCCGCGGTGCGCTTCTTCAGCCAGAATCTGGCGGTGGAGCTGGCGCGCGATGGGGTAAGGGTCAATGCCGTCTCGCCAGGTGACATCGACACTCCCATGCTGGACTTCCAGGCCGCTCACTATGGCAGCGGCGACCCGGCCGGGTATCGCCGCAATTTGCTCAATCGCTATCCCCAGGGCGATACCGCGCGCTTCATCCAGCCGGAAGAAGTGGCCGAATTCGTCTATTTCCTCTGCCAACCCCAGGCAGCGGCCATTTCCGGCGCCGACCTGCCCATCGACTTCGGGCTGTCCGCCGGCCGTTGATGGCTGTGACAGACGGCGCTGGTGCGCCGTCTACAGGATTTCCCCCTCGAGGATTCGCCCATGGAAGCCGGCAACCACCAGTTGAGCATGACCATCCTGATGACCCCGGACCTGGCCAACTTTTCCGGCAATGTCCACGGTGGCGCCCTGCTCAAGCACCTCGACGAAGTGGCCTACGCCTGCGCCAGCCGCTATGCCGGACGCTATGTGGTGACCCTCTCGGTGGATCAGGTGATCTTTCGCGAACCGGTGCATGTCGGCGAGCTGGTGACCTTTCTCGCCTCGGTGAACTACACCGGGACCACCTCCATGGAGATTGGCGTCAAGGTCATCACCGAGAACATCCAGCAGCGTTCGGTGCGCCACACCAACAGCTGCTTCTTCACCATGGTGGCGGTGGACGAGAACGGCAAGTCCTGCCCCGTGCCCCAGCTGGAACCCGTGACCGCGGACGAGAAGCGACGCTGTGTGCAGGCCCAGCAGCGCCGGCAGATCCGTCGGGAACTTCAAGAGCGCTATCAGGCACTCAAGGAAACCTTTTGAGTTTTGCCGGCTAGGTCGCCGTCGTCCGACGGCAGCGGCTCCAGGATCTGGCAATCCAAATCCTTGGAGCCAGCATGTCCCATGACACCCCTCTGATATCCACCCTGGCGATCGGCCTGGTTCTGGCCTTCGCCTTCGGTATCCTGGCCACCCGTCTGCGCCTGCCGCCCATCGCCGGCTATCTGCTCGCCGGGGTGGCTGCCGGCCCCTTCACGCCCGGCTTCGTCGCTGATCCCGAATTGTCCAAGGAGCTGACCGAAATCGGCGTCATCCTGCTGATGTTCGGTGTGGGCCTGCACTTTTCCATTAAAGATCTGCTGGCGGTCAAACGCATCGCCATTCCTGGCGCCATCGTGCAGATCGCTGCCGCCACCCTGATGGGGATGGGGGTGAGTCACTTCTTGGGCTGGGGACTGGGCAGCGGCCTGGTGTTCGGGTTGTCGCTGTCGGTGGCCAGTACCGTGGTGCTGCTGCGGGCCCTGGAAGAACGCCAGATGGTGGAAAGCCGGCGCGGTCGCATCGCCGTGGGCTGGCTGATCGTGGAAGACCTGCTGATGGTGCTGGCCCTGGTGGTACTGCCGGCGCTGGCCGGGGCGCTGGGTGGCGACAGCGGCGAAGAGTCGGGCCAGAGCCTGGGGCTGGAGCTGGGTCTCACCGCGCTCAAGGTCGGTGCCTTCATCGCACTGATGCTGCTGGTGGGCCGACGAGTCATCCCCTGGCTGCTGGCCCGGGTGGTCCGTACCGGTTCGCGCGAGCTCTTCACCCTGGCGACCCTGGCCATCGCCATGGGCATCGCCTATGGCTCGGCGTCGCTGTTCGGGGTGTCCTTCGCCCTGGGCGCCTTCTTTGCCGGCGTGGTACTCAACGAATCGGAACTCAGCCACGATGCGGCAGAGAATTCACTACCCCTGCGCGAAGCCTTCGCCGTGCTGTTCTTCTTTTCCGTGGGTTGCCTTTTCGATCCGGAGATCCTGCTGGAACAACCCCTGGCGGTGCTGACCACGGTAGCGGTGATCGTCTTCGGCAAGTCCATCGCCGCGACCCTGATCGTCCTGGCCTATCGCCGCCCCTTGAGCGTGGCCCTGACCATCGCCGCCAGCCTGGCGCAGATCGGCGAATTCTCCTTTATCCTCGCCAGTCTCGGTCTGTCGCTGAAACTGCTCGACCAGGGCGCTCACGATCTCATCCTGGCGGCCGCCATCATTTCCATCATCCTCAATCCGCTGCTGTTTCACGGCATCGACCTGCTGCAGCCCTGGATGGAGCGTCGCGAAGGCCGCCGGCTGATCAATGCCAAGGGCAAGCATGCGCCAGAGCTGGACGACGAGCCCGAGCCAGTGGCCCAACAGGGTCACCTGGTGCTGGTGGGCTATGGACGGGTGGGCCGCTATATTTGCGATCGCCTGGACCGCGAGGATCCGCCGCTGATCGTGATCTCGGACGAACCGGAGCACGTCACGGCGCTACGCCAGCAGGGATTCAAGGCGATCCTCGGCAACGCCACCCAGGACAAGGTGCTGGCGCGGGCCAAGCTCAAGGAGGCGCGGGCCCTGCTGCTGGCGATTCCCAACGGCTTCGAGGCCGCCGAGATCGCGCGCCGGGCCCGCGAGCTGGCGCCGGAACTGCCTATCCTCGCCCGCGCCCATCACGAAGACGAGATCCGCCATCTGGAGCGTCATGGCGTAGACGAGGTGATCATGGGCGAACGCGAGATCGCCCTTGGCATGTTCCGCTATCTGGGTCTGGAGCGGACCGGGGAGTCCGAGGCGGAGCCCAGGGGCTCCGCCGCCTAGCGACCTAGCGGCGCTGGATCTTGAAGTTGAAGGTCTTGGTGGCCTTGCGCGGGACGATCTGGCCGCCGGAGACCCGGGGGGCGAAGCGCCATTCGCCCAGCACCTCGAGCACCGCGCGCTCCAGTTGCTTGTTGGAGGCTTCCAGCACCTGGATATCGGCCAGTCGACCGTCGGCGGTCACGGTGAACATCACCCGCACCTCGCCACCCACACCGCGACGACGCAGCATTTCCGGATACTCCGGCGGCGTCATCTTGATCGGTCGGATGTCGGCGTCGTCGATGCTGCCGGTGGGCAGGCCGGCGGTCTTCGGCGGACCGGACGGTGCGGCGGCCGGCGCCGGCTGACTGGGCGCAGCCGTGGCCGCAGGCGCGGGGGCCGGCGCCGGTGCGGCCTGAGCCACCGGCTCAGGCGCGGGCTCGACCTTTTTCGGCAGCGGCTTCTGCTGGCTGTGCTCGACCGGCTTGGGCTTCGGCTTGGGTTTGGGCTTTTCCACCACCGGCTTGGGCGGCTCCACCGGTTTCGGTGGTTCCACGGGCTTGGGCGGCTCCGGTGGCGGCGGTTCGGGTTGCGGCGGCGTTGGCGCGGGCGGTGCCGGAGTCGGCGCGGGCGGCTCGGGTACCGGCTTGGGCAACTGGATGAAGCTGACCTGCATGGGTTCGTCGCCCTTGGCGATCTTCAGCTCCGGTGGCGCCTGGACCACTAAGAACAGCGCCGCGGCCATGCTGGCGTGCATGATCAGCGACAGCGCCGAAGCGGTCCCCCAGCCGCGTCCCCGGGGTGGCTGCTCACCCGGTTCTGCAGCGCCGACCGGGGTCAGCACGGGGGTCAGAATCTCTTCGTTACGCTCGGGCATGCGGAACGACAGGATGGTGGCCGAAGGCTCGCTACGCTTGGCATTGACCCCTGCCACGGGCTCCACATCGCCTGCCTGGGCGGCCCTGACGGGTCCCTGGACGGATTTCAGCTCATCGCCATCGGTACGCGCAGCGACTACGAGAGGTTCAGGCTTGGCAAGAGACGTCGGAGCCATGGGAGCAATACGCAGAGGAAGTAAATTTAATAATCATTATCATTAACTGAACGAATTTGGCAACCTCAAATGTCGCGAATGGTCCCCCTCAGCCCGTTTTCGAGAGCCTCTAGGTCCGGCTTCTCCTCCAGGATCAACTCCAGCCGGTTGTCGCGTCGCCACAGGGTCGGCTCCCAGGCGCCCTGTCCGGCCAGACCGTTGTAGGCCTGCCAGCCATCCTTCAGCTGCAGGACCGCCTTCAGCCTGAGCAGCCCGGACAGACCATCCAGCAGGGCCAGCAACGCCGGGCCGTCGAAGCTGTGGCTGGGATGCCAGCGCCAACCGACGGCGTGGTGGCCCTCCAGGGTATGGCTGAAGCGCAGCGGTCGTCCGGGCAGCAACAGCGCCTGTGGAGCGGACGCCGCCTCAAGCTCGGGCAACTCGCCGTCAGTCGAGGTTTCACCATCGGCCAGGGGCAGATCGGCCAGGGTGATCCGCCCGCCTTCGGTCCAGTACAACGGCCGGTCGCCCAGTGACACCGGCAAGCCTGTCCGCTCCAGGCCCGCACTCTTGTTAAGCACGATCAGACCGGCCTGCTCCAATGCCTGTTGCTGGGAATCTTGCAGAGGTTGGCCCGCCAGCAGGTGCCTAGCGTCCACTACCCAGATCAGCGGTTGCAGGGTCAGCACCCCGGTCCAGGGCGGCGCCTGGAGTTGCCGATAGAGGCTGGCGGGATGGCCGAGGCCGGAAGGCTCGATGAACAGCCGCTGCGGTCGTGCCCGTCTGAGCAGTCGCGTAAGGGCCACCTGCAGGGGCACGCCCTGGACGCAACACAGGCAGCCGCCCGGAACCTCGGCGATCGCAAGGCCGTCGTCATCCCGGGTCATGAGCGCCGCGTCGAGTCCGACCTGGCCAAATTCGTTGACCAGGATCGCCCAGCGCTCGCTGGCGGGGCGCTGGGCGAACAGCTGGCGGATCAGAGTGGTCTTGCCGGCGCCCAGGGGGCCGGCGATCACATGGGTCTTGATATCGGCGAGGCGCATGGCGGGAGAGTCGAATGCTAGAGTGGCGATTTCATCAGGGAGATGGGCTGGAATGTGGCGATTGCTGATGCCTCTGTTGCTGTTGCCGTCACTGGCGCTCGCCGATGCCTGCGTGATCCGCAGTCGTCAGGGCAGTGTGGACGTGCAGGTCTGCCAGAGCAACATCGACATCCCTGCCCAGCTGTTTCACGACGGCTTCTGCCAGCCGCAGCTCAAGGATCAGCAGACCGAGGTCCGCTTCGTCGACCGCTGTCCGGTGGGCGAGATCGGGATCTGCCAGGGCGCCCGCAGCCCGGGCGTGCCTTATCGGCAGGATATCCACTACTACGGCGAACCCGGCGACGGCCGTTTCCTGGCCGTCGCCTGTCGGCAGCAGAATCAGGGCAGCTGGCGCGTGCCCTGAGGTTCCACGTGGAACCCCTTATTCCACGGTCACCGACTTGGCCAGGTTGCGCGGCTGGTCCACATCAGTGCCCTTGAACACGGCCACGTGGTAGGACAGCAGCTGCAACGGGATGGTGTAGAGGATCGGCGACAGGGCATCGTGGATGTGCGGCATGGGTACGATGCGGGTGCCTTCGCCTTCCTCGAAGCCGGCACGCTCGTCGGCGAAGACGATCAGCTGACCGCCACGGGCACGCACTTCCTGCAGGTTGGACTTGAGCTTTTCCAGCAGCTCGTTGTTGGGCGCCACCGTCACCACTGGCATGTCGGCATCCACCAGCGCCAGCGGACCGTGCTTGAGCTCGCCGGCCGGATAGGCCTCGGCGTGGATGTAGGAGATCTCCTTGAGCTTGAGCGCACCCTCCATGGCCACCGGGTACTGCTCGCCACGCCCCAGGAACAGGGTGTGGTGCTTCTCGGCAAAGGATTCCGCCAGCTTTTCCACGGTCTTGTCCATGGCCAGGGCTTCGTCCAGCCGCGCCGGCAGCCGGCGCAATTCGGCCACCAGCTCGGCTTCGACGGCCGCAGCCAGACGCTGCTGGCAGCGACCCAGACTCAGGGTCAGCAGCAGCAGCGAAACCAGCTGGGTGGTAAAGGCCTTGGTCGAGGCCACACCGATCTCGGGACCGGCCTGGGTCAGGAAGCTCAGCTGGGATTCACGCACCAGGGAGCTGGTCGCCACGTTGCAGATGGCCAGGCTGCTCAGATAGCCGGATTGCTTGGCCATGCGCAGCGCGGCCAGGGTATCGGCGGTCTCGCCCGACTGGGAGATGGTAACGAACAGGGTGTCCGGGCTGACGGCGACCCGGCGATAGCGGAATTCGCTGGCCACCTCCACTTGGCAGGGGATGCCGACGTATTCCTCGATCCAGTAGCGCGCCACCGAACCGGCATGGAAGCTGGTGCCGCAGGCGACGATCTGGACCTGGCGGACCTTGGCGAACAGCTCGGACGCGGCCGGACCAAAGGCCTCTGGCAGCACCTGACCGTCACCCAGGCGGCCTTCCAGGGTGCGCTGGACCACGCTGGGCTGCTCGTGGATCTCCTTGAGCATGAAGTGGCGATAGGCACCCTTGTCGGCGGCCTCGCTGCCTTCGTGGTACTGCACCGTCTCGCGCTGAACCGGCGCGCCGCTCACGTCCCAGAGCTTGACCTGATCCAGACGGATCTCGGCCACGTCGCCCTCTTCCAGGTAGACGAAGCGATCGGTGACCTGACGCAGCGCCAGCTGGTCGGAGGCCAGATAGTTCTCGCCCAGCCCCAGGCCGATGACCAGGGGGCTGCCACTGCGCGTCGCCACCAGGCGATCCGGCTGCTGGCGCCAGACCGCCGCCAGTCCATAGGCGCCGTGCAACTCCTTGACTGCCGCCTTGAGCGCCGTGGTCAGGTCGCCACTGTCCTGCAGCTTGAGATGCAGCAGGTGGACAATGACCTCGGTATCGGTCTGGGAGGTGAAAACGTAACCTTGGTCCTTGAGCTGGGCGCGCAGGGCCTCGTGGTTTTCGATGATGCCGTTATGCACCACCGCCACGTCACCCTGGGAGAAATGCGGATGGGCATTGGCTTCGGTGGGCGCACCATGGGTTGCCCAGCGGGTGTGGGCGATGCCCAGGCGTCCGGCCAGGGGATCGGCCAGCAGGGCCGCTTCCAGCTCACTGACCTTGCCGATGCGGCGCAGACGCTGCAGCTCGCCCTGGGCATCCAGCAACGCCAGGCCGGCGCTGTCGTAGCCGCGGTATTCCAGGCGCTTGAGACCCTCGACCAGAATGGCGGTGATGTTACGCTCGGCAATGGCGCCGACGATTCCACACATGCTTACCTCCCGTTGCCTGTCTTATCCACCGCAACCCCACGGGGCCGGCTGTGGATGACCTGATTGTCTAGTTTTCCACCGGGGCGCAGATGACCTGCACCCCGCGGGTTTCGATCGCCCGGGCCGCCTCGGCGGGCAGTCGCTCATCGGTGATGAGCACGTCCACCTTTTCCCAAGGTAGTTCCAGATTGGGGATTCGCCTGCCCAGCTTGCTCGCCTCGGCCATGACCACTACCTCGCGCGCCACCTCGGCCATCACCCGCGACAGCGACAGGTGCTCGTTGAAGGTGGTGGTGCCGCGCTCCGGATCGAGACCGTCGGCGCCGATGAACAGCTGGTCGAAGTCATAGGATCTGAGTACCTGCTCGGCGACCTGCCCCTGGAAGGATTCCGAGTGCGGATCCCACGTGCCGCCGGTCATCAGCAGCATGGGTTCCTGTTCCAGCTCGCGCAGGGCGGTGGCCACCTGCAGGGAATTGGTCATCACCACCAGGCCGGGACGACGATCGAGTTGTGGGATCAGCGCCGCCGTGGTGCTGCCGCAGTCGACGATGATCCGTGCATGTTCGCGCAGGCGCCGGGCCGCGGCCCGGGCGATGGCCTGCTTGAAGGGCGACGCCTGGGGCGGTGCCTCGGCCAGCAACTCCTGGGGCATGGCCACCGCACCGCCGTAGCGGCGCAGCAGCAGGCCATTGCGCTCGAGGGCGGCCAGGTCCTTACGGATGGTGACCTCGGAGGTCTCCAACTGGCGGGCCAGTTCGTCCACGCTGACCTCGCCCTGCTCCTGGAGCTGGGCAAGGATGGCGTGGCGACGCTGGGCGGTGTTACGACGGGTCATAAATTTCGATTCGAAAGATAATGAATCGAATCAAAACCTAATAGCAGGCCGGCGTCAAGTCTTGGGGGCCTTCTTCGGTCGCTGCCAGCCGGTCTTGTTGACCTGCCGCGCCCGTCCCAGCGCTAGGGTACCGGCCGGCACGTCCGCCGTGATGACCGAACCTGCCGCCGTGGTCGCGCCGGCGCCCAGGCTGACCGGTGCCACCAGCGAGCTGTTGGAGCCCACGAAGACATCCGCGCCGATTTCGGTTCGAAACTTATTGGCCCCGTCATAGTTGCAGGTGATTGTGCCCGCGCCTATGTTGCTGCCGGCACCGATGGTGGCATCCCCCAGATAGGTCAGGTGGCCGGCCTTGGCGCCGTCCTGCAGGTGGGCATTCTTCAGTTCGACGAAATTGCCCACATGGGCCTTGCTGCCCAGTTCGCTGCCCGGGCGCAGACGGGCGAAGGGACCGACGTCGGCGCCCTCCCCAACCACGGCGCCCTCCAGGTGGCTGTTGGCCTTGATGATGGCGCCGCGCTTAAGGACGCTGTCCTTGATCACGCAATTCGGCCCTATGCTCACCCCATCCTCTAGTACCACCCGGCCTTCGAGGATGACATTGACGTCGATGGAGACGTCGCGACCGGCCTCGACCTGGCCACGCTGATCGAAGCGCAGCGGATCCAGCAGGGTCACGCCCTGCAACATCAGGCGCTCGGCGGCGCGCTGCTGGAAGTGCCGCTCCAGCTGGGCCAGTTGCCGGCGATCGTTGGCGCCCTGCACTTCCATGGCGTCCGCTGGCTGGCTGGTGGCGATGGTCAGGCCGTCCGCCACCGCCAGGGCAATGACGTCGGTCAGGTAGTACTCGCCCTGGGCGTTGCTGTTGGACAGGCGACCCAGCCAGTCCGCCAGTCGCCGACCGGGAACCGCGAGGATGCCGGTATTGCCTTCGCGGATGGCGCGCTGGGCCTCGCTGGCGTCCTTGTGCTCGACGATGGCGATTACCCGCCCCTGCTCATCGCGCAGGATGCGGCCATAGCCGGTGGGATCTTCCAGCTCCACGGTCAGCAGCGCCAGGTGGCTGTCATCCACCTGCTGCAGCAGGCGCTCCAGGGTCTCGACCTGGATCAGGGGCACGTCGCCATAGAGGATCAATACCCGCTCCGCCGTCAGCGCCGGCGCTGCCTGGGCCACCGCATGGCCGGTGCCGAGTTGCTCGGCCTGGACCACGAAGCTCACGTCGTCGGCGGCCAGCTGGCTGCGGACCTGGTCGGCGCCATGGCCGATGACGACGTGGATGCCGGCCGGCTGCAATTCGCGGGCGCGGTCGAGGACATGCCCCAGCATGCTGCGACCGGCCACGGGATGCAGCACCTTGGGTAGAGCGGATCTCATGCGGGTGCCCTGACCAGCAGCCAGGATGACGATTTCCAGGGACATCGGAACCTCGGAGACAGAGGGAAGAGACGGGCCGCGATCGAGGGCAACGGAGCCCCACGAGCGCCGACCACGCGGAATTTCTCGCGCCACTTTTCGGGCGACAAAAGAAAAGGGTAGCCGAAGCTACCCTTGTCGTTACAGCCTGACCTTGCGCTTAGCGCTTGGCCTGCCGCTTGAGCTGCTGGATGGTGCGCAGCTGGGCGGCGGCTTCGGCGAGCTGAGTGGCGGCAGCGGTGTAGTCGAACTCCGTGCCCTTGTCGCTCAGTGCTGCCTCGGCGCGCTGCTTGGCTTCCAGAGCGGCAGCTTCGTCGATGTCACCGGCGCGGCTGGCGGTATCGGCCAGCACTTCGACGACATTCGGCTGCACTTCCAGAAAACCGCCGGAGATGTAGAACACCTCCTCGGCGCCCCCGGCCTTGACCAGGCGGATGGGGCCCGGTTTCAGATCGGTGAGCAGCGGCGCATGGCCCGGGGCGATACCCAGATCACCCAGGTGGCCGTGGGCGATGATCATCTCCACCGCGCCGGAGAAGATTTCCCCTTCCGCGCTGACGATGTCGCATTGGACTGTCTTGGCCATAGCGTGCCTCTAAGAGCGCCCGTCGCCGGGCGCGGCAGTTACAGTTTCTTGGCTTTCTCGATGGCTTCGTCGATGCTGCCGACCATGTAGAACGCCTGCTCGGGCAGGTGATCGTAGTCGCCACGCAGGATCCCGGAGAAGCCGGCGATGGTGTCCTTGAGGGACACGTACTTGCCGGGCGAACCGGTGAAGACTTCGGCCACGAAGAACGGCTGGGACAGGAAGCGCTGGATCTTACGCGCGCGGGATACCAGCTGCTTGTCGGACTCGGACAGTTCGTCCATGCCCAGGATCGCGATGATGTCCTTCAGCTCCTTGTAGCGCTGCAGCACGTACTGGACGCCGCGAGCGGTGTCGTAGTGCTCCTGGCCGATCACGTTCGGGTCCAGCTGGCGCGAGGTGGAGTCCAGGGGATCGACCGCCGGGTAGATACCCAGGGAGGCGATATCACGGGACAGAACCACGGTGGCGTCCAGGTGGGCGAAAGTGGTCGCCGGGGACGGGTCGGTCAAGTCATCCGCAGGGACGTAGACGGCCTGGACGGAGGTGATCGAACCCAGCTTGGTGGAGGTGATGCGCTCCTGCAGGACACCCATCTCCTCGGCCAGGGTCGGCTGGTAGCCCACCGCGGACGGCATACGACCCAGCAGCGCGGACACTTCGGTACCGGCCAGGGTGTAGCGGTAGATGTTGTCGACGAACAGCAGGACGTCACGGCCTTCGTCACGGAATTTCTCGGCCATGGTCAGACCGGTCAGGGCCACGCGCAGACGGTTGCCCGGCGGCTCGTTCATCTGGCCATAGACCAGGGCGACCTTGTCCAGAACGTTGGAGTCCTTCATCTCGTGGTAGAAGTCGTTCCCTTCACGGGTACGCTCGCCCACGCCGGCGAACACGGAATAACCGCTGTGCTCGATGGCGATGTTACGGATGAGCTCCATCATGTTGACGGTCTTGCCCACGCCGGCGCCGCCGAACAGGCCGACCTTGCCGCCCTTGGCGAAGGGGCAGACCAGGTCGATGACCTTGATGCCGGTTTCCAGCAGGTCGTTACCACCGGCCTGCTCTGCATAGGACGGGGCCTTGCGGTGGATTTCCCAGCGCTCTTCCTCGCCGATGGGGCCGGCTTCGTCGATGGGGTTGCCCAGAACGTCCATGATGCGGCCGAGGGTCTTGACGCCGACCGGGACCTTGATGGCCTCGCCGGTGTTGCCTACGTTAAGGCCGCGCTTGAGGCCTTCGGTGCTACCCATGGCGATGGTACGAACCACGCCGTCGCCCAGCTGCTGCTGGACTTCCAGGGTGGTTTCGGCACCCTGCACCTTGAGGGCGTCAAAGACGCGCGGTACCGCGTCGCGCGGGAATTCCACGTCGATCACGGCGCCGATGATTTGTACGATACGTCCGCTACTCATTTCGCGTTCCTCGAATGTTTAAGCTGTCCGTCAGACCGCGGCGGCGCCGCCGACGATTTCCGAAATTTCTTGGGTGATCGCAGCCTGGCGAGCCTTGTTGTAGACCAGCTGCAGCTCCTTGATGAGATCGCCGGCGTTGTCGGTGGCGTTCTTCATCGCGATCATCCGCGCGGCCTGTTCGCTGGCAGCGTTCTCGACCACGGCCTGGTACACCTGGGATTCCACGTAGCGCACCAGCAGACCGTCGAGCAGGGTCTTGGCGTCGGGCTCGTAGAGGTAGTCCCAATGCTTGCCTTGCAGCTCACCGCCCTCGGCCGGTACCAGGGGCACCAGCTGCTGGATGGTCGGCTTCTGGGTCATGGTGTTGACGAAGACGTTGGACACCACGTACAGACGGTCGATACGGCCGTTCAGGTAGGCATCCAGCATCACCTTGATGCTGCCGATCAGATCGCCGATCGCCGGGGCTTCGCCGAGGTGGCTGATCGCCGCGACCACGTTGCCGCCGAAGCTGCGGAAGAAGGAGGCACCCTTGGCCCCAATCACCGCCAGATCGATTTCCACACCCTTGCCGCGCTGGTCGCTCATGTCGCGGACCAGAGCCTTGAACAGGTTGGTGTTCAGACCACCGGCCAGACCCCGATCGGAGCTGACCACTATGTAACCGACGCGCTTGACCTCGCGTTCCACCATGAAGGCATGGCGGTACTCGGGGTTGGCGTTGGCCAGGTGGCCGATCACAGCGCGGATGCGCTCGGCATAAGGCTTGCTGGCAGCCATGCGGGCCTGAGCCTTACGCATCTTGCTGACCGCAACCTTTTCCATGGCGCTGGTGATCTTCTGTGTGCTTTTGATGCTCGCGATCTTGCCGCGAATCTCTTTTGCGCCTGCCATGTGACACCTATCGGGTTGGCAAACGGGGGCTGGCGCCCCCGTCGCGGCTTACCAGGTTTGCGTGGCCTTGAACTTCTCGATTCCCGCCTTGATGCCGGCGTCGATCTCGTCGTTGAAGTCGCCCTTCACGTTGATCTTGGCCATCAGGTCGGCGTGATCGCGGTTGAAGTAGGCGATCAGGGCCTGCTCGAAGCTACCGATCTTGTCCAGGGACACATCGCTCAGGAAACCACGCTCGGCGGCGTACAGGCTCAGGGACATCTCAGCGATGGACATGGGCGCGTACTGCTTCTGCTTCATCAGCTCGGTGACGCGCTGACCATGCTCGAGCTGCTTGCGGGTGGCTTCGTCCAGGTCCGAGGCGAACTGGGCGAAGGCCGCCAGTTCACGGTACTGGGCCAGCGCGGTACGGATACCGCCGGACAGCTTCTTGATGATCTTGGTCTGGGCCGCACCACCCACACGGGATACCGAGACACCGGCGTTGACCGCCGGGCGGATGCCCGAGTTGAACAGGCCGGCTTCCAGGAAGATCTGGCCGTCGGTGATGGAGATCACGTTGGTCGGAACGAAGGCGGACACGTCGCCGGCCTGGGTCTCGATGATCGGCAGTGCGGTCAGCGAGCCGGTCTTGCCGGTCACGGCGCCGTTGGTGAACTTCTCGACGTAGTCGGCGGAGACGCGGGAGGCGCGCTCGAGCAGACGGCTGTGGAGATAGAACACGTCGCCGGGATAGGCTTCACGGCCCGGCGGACGACGCAGCAGCAGGGAGATCTGGCGATAGGCCACGGCCTGCTTGGACAGATCGTCATAGACGATCAGGGCGTCTTCACCGCGGTCGCGGAAGTATTCGCCCATGGTGCAACCCGAGTAGGGTGCCAGGAACTGCAGGGCCGCCGATTCGGACGCACTGGCTGCCACCACGATGGTGTTGTGCAGAGCGCCGTTCTCTTCCAGCTTGCGCACCACGTTGGCGATGGTCGACTGCTTCTGACCAATGGCGACGTAGACGCAGCGGATGCCGCTGTTCTTCTGGTTGATGATGGCATCGATCGCCATGGCGGTCTTGCCGATCTGACGGTCACCGATGATCAGCTCGCGCTGACCGCGGCCTACCGGGATCATGGCATCGACGGCCTTGTAGCCGGTCTGCACCGGCTGGTCGACCGACTGACGCCAGATCACGCCCGGTGCGACCTTCTCGACGGCGTCGGTGGCGCTGGCGTTCAGCGGACCCTTGCCATCGATGGGGTTGCCCAGGGCGTCAACGACGCGACCCAGCAGTTCCGGACCAACCGGGACTTCCAGGATGCGGCCGGTGCACTTGGCGCTCATGCCTTCGGCCAGACCCAGGTAGCTACCCAGGACCACGGCGCCGACGGAGTCCTGCTCCAGGTTCAGCGCCATGCCGTAGATGCCGCCGGGGAATTCGATCATTTCGCCGTACATGACGTCGGCCAGACCGAAGATCCGCACGATACCGTCGGACACGCTGACGATGGTGCCTTCGTTGCGGGCTTGCGAGGTCACGTCGAGTTTCTCGATGCGACCCTTGATGATTTCACTAATTTCGGAAGGATTGAGTTGCTGCATGCTACTGCCCCTTCAAACTCAAGGTTTCAACGCTTCGGCCAGTTGCGCGAGCTTGCCGCGAACGGAGCCATCGATTACCAAGTCGCCGGCGCGGATAACCACACCACCGATCAGGCTCGCATCCTCGGATGCATTTAGTCGCACTTGTCGACCTAGCCTTGCGCTGAGAGCCTTGGCGAGTTTGTCTTGCTGTTCGTCGCTCAAGGCGAAAGCACTGGTGACTTCCGCCTCAATGGATTTTTCCTGCTCGGCCTTGTACGCCTCGTAAATCTCGGCGATGGCCGGGAACAGGTCGATCCGGTCGTTTTCTGCCACGGTCCGAACGAAGTTCTGGGACTGTGCATCCAGCTGATCGCCACATACGTCGATGAGCAATCCGGCCTTGGCGTCCGCAGTCAACTGCGGCTGCTGAAGCAGCTGGCGCACGGTCCCATCTTGGGATACCGCGGCGAGCAGCCCTAGCGCGGCCGACCATTGGGTCAACTGCTGCTGGGACTGTGCGAACTCGAAAGCCGCCTTGGCATAGGGCCGGGCCAGCGTGTTCAGTTCTGCCATTGGTGGCCTCGCTTAGATTTCCGCTGCCAGTCGGTCGACCAACTGGGCATGAGCATTGGCATCAACGGTCGATCCGAGGATCTTCTCGGCGCCGGCCACGGCCAGCACGCCGACGCGAGCACGCAGAGCGTCCTTCGCGGTGTTGATTTCCTGCTCGATTTCCGCCTGAGCCTGCGCCTTGATCCGGTCGCCTTCGGCACGGGCCTTGGCCTGTGCGTCCTCGACGATCTGAGCGGCACGCTTGTTGGCTTGCTCGATGATCTCGGCTGCTTGACCCTTGGCTTCGTTCACTTTCTGGTTGGCTTGCTGCTGTGCCACTTCCAGATCACGAGCCGCGCGGTTGGCAGCGTCAAGGCCATCGGCAATCTTCTTCTCACGCTCACGCAGCGCCGAGATGATCGGCGGCCACACGTACTTCATGCAGAAGAGCACGAAGATGAAGAAGGCAACGGACTGGCCTATCAGGGTTGCATTAATGTTCACGCCAACACCTCGCTCGTTCGTTGTCCATCAGTCCTGCCTACACCCGCGAGGGTGATCAGCCGGCGATCTGACCAACGAAGGGGTTAGCGAAGGTGAAGAACAGGGCGATACCAACACCGATCATGGTCACGGCGTCGAGCAGACCGGCGACGATGAACATCTTGACTTGCAGCATCGGAACCATTTCCGGCTGACGAGCGGCGCCTTCCAGGAACTTGCCACCCAGCAGACCGAAGCCAATGGCGGTACCCAGAGCGCCCAGGCCAATCAGCAGAGCAACGGCGATCGCGGTCAAACCAACTACAGTTTCCATCTTTCCTCCCGACTTTTTTAGTCGTCTTGGTTAAGGTTGAAGCGAAAAAGTTTTCCCAAGTTACCCGGCGGACAGGGCCCGTCGGGACTCACGGCAGAACCGCCTCCGGACGCCGTCAGCAGCGCCCGGGGGCCATTCCTTAGTGACTTTCTTCGTGCGCCATTGACAGGTAGACGATGGTCAGCATCATGAAGATGAAGGCCTGCAGGGTGATGATGAGGATGTGGAACACCGCCCACGCCCACTGCAGCACGATACCCAGACCGCCCAGTGCCAGACCGTTGGCGAACATGATGGCGATCAGGATGAAGATCAACTCGCCCGCATACATGTTGCCGAACAGTCGCAGTGCCAGCGAGATCGGCTTGGCGATCAGGGTGACGAATTCGAGCAGGAAGTTGATCGGAATCAGGATGATCTGCAGCAGCGGATTCTTGCTGCTGAAGGGGTGCAGGGTCAGCTCGCCGAAGAAGCCGCCGAGACCCTTCATCTTGATGCTGTAGAAGATGATCAGGCCGAACACCGACAGGGCCATGCCCAGGGTGGCGTTCGGGTCGGTGGTGGGCACCACGCGGAAGTAGGTGTGCTCGCCGAACAGCATGCCGGCCACGGACGGCAGCCAGTCCACCGGCACCAGGTCCATCAGGTTCATCAGGAAGATCCAGACGAAGATGGTCAGGGCCAGGGGTGCGATCAGGGCGTTCTTGCCATGGAAGGTGTCACGGACGCTGCCGTCGACGAATTCCACCAGCACTTCGACGAAGTTCTGCAGGCCGCCGGGCTGACCGCTGGTGGCCTTCTTGGCGATGCTGCGGAACAGCACCAGGAAGATCAGGCCGAGGGCGACCGACCAGCCGAGGGTGTCCACGTGGAAGGCCCAGAAGCCCATTTCCTTAGCTTCAGCGGGGGTGTGGGCGAAGCTCCAGCCGTTCACCGGATGCATACCATAGGTCAGGTTCTGCAGGTGGTGCTGGATGTAGCCCGAAGCGGAGTCTGCTGCCATGTGTGCCTCGAATGCCTTAAGGTCTAGTCGGTTTTTTCAGTAGCAGGGGCGCGCCGGCATTGACCATCAGCGTCAACAGGTAGACGCCGAACAGTGCAGGAGCCGAAAGCGGTTTTACCCCGGCAAACGTCAGTGCAAAGAGCACTGCCGTGAGAATCAGTTTGCCCGCCTCGCCCGAGTAGAAAGAACGGACGATGTCTCGGGCGGCATGGGCGCCGCGATAGCGGAACGCCTTGAACGAAAAATACAAATTGGGCAGCCAGGCAATCAGCCCGCCCAACAATCCGGAATAACCGGCGACCTTACCGACGAAGCAAGACAAGACAACGGCGGCACACGACGCGACAGCCAGTTGGACGAGCAGCAGGCGAAAGGCAGGCTGATGATGGAAGGGCAGGCGTTTGGGCGTGCGGCGGTCCATCGGCTCGAAGTCCTCTGGTGTCGGCATAATAGTTGTTTTCACTGGCATGCTTTGTGCCGACAAAAAGCGGGCAAAGTATAGGGGCGCGCCAGGGGTGGTTCAAGCCACCCCGGACAGATTGCCTTTCTTGCCGGAAGGCATTTGTGTCAGCGAATGTGCGCCAGTACGCCTTGAAGTTCGTCCAAAGAGGTATAGCGGATCACCAGTTGACCCTTGCCCTTCTCGCCATGGCGGATCTGCACGTTGGCGCCCAAACGCTCGGCCAGACGCTGCTCCAGGCGACTGATGTCCGGATCCACGGCTGGTGCCTTCTCCACCGGCTCCGTTCCGCTGAGCCACTGGCGCACCAGGGCCTCGGTCTGGCGGACGGTGAGCCCCCGTGCGACAACGTGCCGCGCCCCTTCGGCCTGGCGGGCCTTGGGCAAGCCGAGCAAGGCGCGGGCGTGGCCCATCTCCAGCTCGCCCCTGGCCAACAGGTCCTTGGCGTCCTCGGCCAGCGCCAGCAGGCGCAGCAGGTTGGTCACGCCCGAGCGCGACTTGCCGACGGCTTCGGCCACCTGGGCCTGGGTCAGCTCGAATTCGTCCTGCAGCCGCTGCAGGGCCATGGCCTCTTCCAGCGGATTGAGGTTCTGCCGCTGGATGTTCTCGATCAGCGCCAGGGCGATGGCCACCTGGTCGGGCACGTCGCGCACCAGGGCGGGGATGCGGTCCAGGCCGGCCTGCTGGCTGGCGCGCCAGCGGCGTTCACCGGCGATGATCTCGTAACGGCCTTCGCCGATGGCACGCACCACGATAGGCTGCATCAGCCCCTGGACGCGAATGGAGTTGGCCAGCTCTTCCAGAGCGGTCGGATCCATGTGCCGGCGCGGCTGGTACTTGCCGCGCTGGATGATGTCCACCGGCAGCGATTGCAGTTCGCTGACCGGGGTGGCGGCGGCCTGCTCCTGCAGGACCTTGACGCTGGCACCGCCGAGCAGGGCGTCGAGACCGCGGCCCAGACCTCGTTTCTTCACAGCCATGGGGATTCCTTAGGCAGTCTTGGCGACGCGAGCCGCCTTGCGCTGACGTTTGACCAGCTCGCTGGCCAGCTCCAGATAGGCCGCGGCCCCCTTGGAGCTCTTGTCGTAGACCAGCGCGGGCATGCCGTAGCTGGGGGCTTCGGCCAGGCGGACGTTGCGCGGAATGATGGTTTCGTAGAGCTCGTCGCCGAAGTGCTGCTTGAGCTGGGCGGCGACGTCGTTGGCCAGGCCGATGCGCGGATCGAACATGGTGCGCAGCAGCCCTTCGATCTTCAGCTGCGGATTCAGCCGCTGGGCGATGTGCTGGATGCTGCCGATCAGATCGGTCAGGCCTTCCAGGGCGAAGTATTCGCACTGCATGGGGATGATCACGCCATCGGCGGCCACCAGGCCGTTGATGGTCAACATGGACAGCGACGGCGGGCAGTCGATGAGCACGTAGTCGTAGTTGTCCCGCACCGGGGCCAGGGCATCGCGCAGGCGGCTCTCGCGCCCGCTCATCTCCAGCAGCTCGACTTCCGCGGCGGTGACGTCGCGGTTCGAGGGCAGCAGCTGGTAGCCGCCGTGCTCGGAGAAGTGCATGGCGTCGAGCAGGCCGCAGGCGCCGGTGAGGACGTCCAGCACCGAATGCTCCAGGGCATGCTTGTCGACTCCGCTGCCCATGGTGGCGTTACCCTGGGGATCGAGGTCGATCAGCAGCACCTTGCGCCGGTTGGTGGCGGCCAGAGAAGCGGCGAGATTGATGCACGTCGTGGTCTTGCCCACCCCGCCCTTCTGGTTGGCTATCGCGTAAACCTTGGCCATGTACCGCCTTACCCCTCTCCGTTCGTGCGGCGCAGTATCAGCAAGTGCCGCTGGCCTTGGCAACCGGGAACCGCGAGGACGTGCGCCGCCGCAACCCGGAAATCCGCTGGTAGCTTGGCCAGCTCGTCGTCGGGGTGCAGCCCCTTCATCGCCAGCCACTGTGTTTGGTTGTCGCCCAGGTGCCGCGTCCAGGTGGCGAAGTCGTCGATGGCGCTGAACGCCCGCGAGACGATGCCGGTGAAGGGCGCGGCGGGCTGGTAGGCCTCAACGCGGGCATGCACCACCTCGAGATTGGCCAGGCCCAGCTCGATCTTGGCCTGGGTCAGGAAGCGGGTCTTCTTGCCGTTGCTGTCGAGCAGGGTGAAGCGCGACTCCGGAAAGAGGATCGCCAGGGGGATGCCCGGCATGCCGCCGCCACTGCCCACGTCCAGCCAGTGCCCGGCGCCCACGTGGGGGACGATGCTGAGGCTGTCCAGCAGGTGCCGCGAGACCATCTCGTTGGGGTCGCGCACCGCGGTGAGGTTGTAGGCCTTGTTCCACTTGACCAGCAGGTCGAGGTAGCCCAGCAGGCGCTCTTCCACGGCGGTGGACAGCGCCACGCCCAGGGTCTCGGCGCCCTGGCGCAGCTCGTTGGCTTGAATCGCGCTGGCCATCAGGCGCTGTACTCCAGGCTGCGACCGGCGCTGCGCTTCTTCAGGTGGATCAGCAGCAGCGAGACCGCCGCCGGGGTGACCCCGGGAATGCGCGAGGCCTGACCGAGGGTTTCGGGACGGGCCTGGGCCAGCTTGTGCTGGATCTCCTTGGACAGGCCGGAGATGCTGGCGTAGTCCAGCTCGGCGGGCAACGCCACGGCGTCGCTGGCGCGCAGCCGCTGGATCTCGTCCTGCTGGCGATCGATGTAGCCGGCGTACTTGGTCTTGATCTCGATCTGCTCGGCGACCTGTGTCTCGGCCGGCGTTTCGCCCACCGCGGCCATCAGGCCGGCGTAGTCGATCTCCGGGCGGGCCAGCAGATTCTGCAGGTTGTATTCGTGATTGAGCGGGGTGCCGAAGCGCTCGGCCACCGCCGTGCCCTGGGGTGTGCCCGGACGGATCCAGGTCGCCTTGAGGCGCTGCTCTTCCAGGGCGATGCCCTCGCGCTTGGCTTCGAACAGCGCCCAGCGCTGGTCGTCCACCAGGCCCAGCTCGCGGCCCTTCTCGGTCAGGCGCAGGTCGGCGTTGTCTTCGCGCAGGATCAGCCGGTATTCGGCACGCGAGGTAAACATCCGATAGGGCTCCTGGGTGCCCAGGGTGATGAGGTCGTCCACCAGCACGCCGAGGTAGGCCTCGTCGCGGCGCGGACACCAGGCCTCGCGGCCCTGGGCGCGCAGCGCGGCGTTGGCACCGGCGAGCAGCCCCTGGGCACCGGCTTCTTCGTAGCCGGTGGTGCCATTGATCTGGCCGGCAAAGAACAGGCCGGCGATGACCTTGGTTTCCAGGCTGTACTTGAGGTCCCGCGGATCGAAGAAGTCGTATTCGATGGCGTAGCCGGGTCGCAGGATGTGGGCGTTCTCCAGGCCACGCATGGAACGCACCACCTCGAGCTGCACATCGAAGGGCAGCGAGGTGGAGATGCCGTTGGGATAGAGCTCGTGGGTGGTCAGACCCTCGGGCTCGAGAAAGACCTGATGGCTGTCCTTGTCGGCGAAGCGGTGGATCTTGTCTTCGATGGACGGACAGTAGCGCGGCCCTACCCCTTCGATCACGCCGGAGTACATGGGCGAACGATCCAGGTTGGCGCGGATGATGTCGTGGGTGCGGGCGTTGGTGTGGGTGATCCAGCAGCTGACCTGCGCCGGATGCTGCTCGCGATTGCCGAGGAAGGACATCACCGGCAAGGGGGTGTCGCCAGGCTGCTCGGTCATCACCGAGAAGTCCACCGAACGGCCGTCGATGCGCGGTGGCGTACCGGTCTTCAGTCGCGATACCCGCAGCGGCAGTTCACGCAGGCGCTGGGCCAGGGCGATGGCCGGCGGATCGCCCGCTCGTCCACCGCTGTGGTTCTGCAGGCCGATGTGGATAAGACCACCGAGGAAGGTCCCGGCAGTGAGCACCACGTTGTCGGCATGGAATTTCAGGCCCATCTGAGTGATCACGCCGGCGACGCGATCGCCTTCGACGATGAGGTCGTCGCAGGCCTGCTGGAATATCCACAGGTTCGGCTGATTTTCCAGCGTGTAGCGGATGGCCGCCTTGTACAGCACGCGATCGGCCTGGGCGCGAGTGGCGCGCACAGCAGGTCCCTTGCGGCTGTTGAGAATGCGGAACTGGATGCCGGCGAGATCCGTGGCCGCGGCCATGGCGCCGCCCAGGGCATCGATCTCCTTGACCAGATGGCTCTTGCCGATGCCGCCGATGGCGGGGTTGCAGCTCATCTGGCCGAGAGTTTCCACATTATGCGTGAGCAGCAGGGTGCGCACACCCATGCGAGCGGCCGCCAGGGCCGCTTCGGTACCGGCATGGCCGCCGCCGATCACGATGACGTCGAAACGGGAAGGAAAGTCCACCACGCACCTCGTGCCTGTTGGCAGGAATTCAAAGGAAAGCCAGCAAGTATAAGGCCTGGACGTCGCTTGCAGAAGGGGGCTCTGGCCAAAAAATGATCAGCCGGCTTGGCAGACACCCAATATAAACAATAGGGAAGAAAGTTTTAAAAGGACTGATATAGAGCTTATGTATATGCAGGCCCTCCGCTGTGGATAAGCCTACGCAGCCCTCGTCAGCGCTGGGCTGGGGAAAACCTGAACCCCGTGTACGTCTTGTGCTGTGGATGAATACAAGCTCTCAGCATCCTGTGGACCCTTTGCCCGCTTATCCACAACGCTAGTCATGGACAGTTCGTGCACCGATTTATGGGCAGACCTCAGGCAGGGTTATCAACAGGGCTCTGGAAAAGGGAAATGAGGACAGCCAAGGCCTGCGTTGCACAGGCCGGGAACGGCGGGCGGGGAGGTTATTTGCCGATGCAGAAGCTGGAGAAGATGCGGCCGAGCAGGTCGTCGGAGCTGAAGGCACCGGTAATCTCGCCGAGCACCTGCTGGGCCTGGCGCAGGTCTTCGGCCAGCAGCTCGCCGGAGCCGGCCAGGGTGAGCTGGCGATGGCCGTGGTCCAGGGCGCTGGCGGCCCGTTGTAGGGCATCCAGATGCCGGCGGCGGGCGCTGAAGCCGCCCTCGGTGGTCTGCTCGAAGCCCATGCAGGCCTTGAGGTGCTCGCGTAGGGCCTCGATCCCGGCACCATCGGTGGCGCTGAGACTGATCTCGACCGGCTCGGTCGCCAGCAGCCCGGTGGCCTCGCCGGTGAGGTCGGCCTTGTTGCGGATCACCGTCAGCTTGCCCAGCGGCGGACGGGTGCTCAGCAGTTCCGGCCAGAGGGCCTGGGGATCCCGAGCTTCCGGTGCGCTGGCGTCCACCACCAGCAGTACCCGGTCGGCGCCGGCAATGGCATCCAGGGCGCGCTGGACCCCGATCTGCTCGACCCGGTCGCTGGTGTCGCGCAGGCCGGCCGTATCGACCACATGCAGCGGCATGCCATCGAGGTGGATATGTTCGCGCAGGACATCCCGGGTGGTGCCGGCGATGTCGGTGACGATGGCGGCTTCACGCCCGGCCAGGGCGTTGAGCAGGCTGGACTTGCCGGCATTGGGGCGACCGGCGATCACCACGGTCATGCCGTCGCGCAGCAGGGCGCCGCGATTGGCCTCGCGCTGGACCTGGTGCAACTCGGCCTGGACGCCCTCCAGCAGGCCCTGCACCCGGCCGTCGGCGAGGAAGTCGATCTCTTCCTCGGGAAAGTCGATGGCCGCCTCGACATAGATGCGCAGGCGGATCAGCTGTTCGACCAGACTTTCCACCCGGCGCGAGAATTCGCCCTGCAGCGAGCGCAGGGCATTGCGCGCCGCCTGTTCGGTGCTGGCCTCGATGAGGTCGGCGATGGCCTCGGCCTGGGCCAGGTCGAGCTTGTCGTTGAGAAAGGCGCGTTCGCTGAATTCACCCGGGCGGGCCAGGCGGGCGCCCTCTTCCAGGGTGCGGCGCAGGAGCAGGTCGAGGATCACCGGGCCGCCATGGCCCTGGAGTTCCAGTACGTCTTCGCCGGTGAAGGAGTTGGGGCCGGGAAAGAACAGCGCGATGCCGGCGTCCAGCACGCTGCCGTCGGCGGCGAGGAAGTTGCCGTAGTGGGCATGCCGGGGCGGCAGCTCGCGGCCGCAGATCGCCCGCGCCAGCGGGGCGGCCAGGGGCCCGGAGACGCGGACGATGCCGACGCCGCCGCGCCCGGTGGCGGTGGCGATGGCGGCGATGCTGTCGGAAGGCAGGGACATGACGATCCTCCAGAAAGCACGACGCCCCAATCAAGGGGCGTCGTGTGGACAGGGTGAGCGGGGTCAGGCCTTCTTACTGGCCGCCTCGATCTTCCGGGTAATGTACCACTGCTGCAGGATCGACAGGCAGTTGTTGACGATCCAGTACAGCACCAGACCGGCCGGGAACCACAGGAAGAAGAAGGTGAAGATGATCGGCATCATCTTCATGACCTTGGCCTGCATGGGATCCGGCGGTGCCGGGTTGAGCATCTGCTGCACCAGCATGGTACCGCCCATGATGATCGGCAGGATGAAGAAGGGATCCTTGGCCGAAAGGTCAGTGATCCAGAACATCCAGGGCGACTGGCGCATCTCGACGCTTTCCAGCAGCACCCAGTACAGCGCCAGGAACACCGGCATCTGCACCACGATGGGCAGGCAGCCACCCAGGGGATTGATCTTCTCCTTGCGGTACAGCTCCATCATCGCCTGGGACATCTTCTGGCGATCGTCGCCATACTGTTCCTTCAGCGCCTGCAGTCGCGGGCCGACGGCACGCATGCGCGCCATGGAACGGTAGCTGGCGGCGGACAGCGGGAAGAACAGCATCTTGATGATGATGGTCAGGACGATGATCGACCAGCCCCAGTTACCCAGGATGCTGTGGATATGCTGCAGCAGCCAGAAGATCGGCTGGGCGATGAACCACAGGAAGCCGTAGTCGACGGTCAGTTCCAGGCCGTGGGACAGGGTCTTGAGGTGCTCCTGGATCTTCGGACCGGCATAGAGGGTCAGCGAGGTCTCGCCCTTGCCACCCGCCGGCACGCTGAACTGCGGACCGGTGAAGCCGACGATGTAGTTGCCCTGGGCATCCTTGCGGGTGGTGATCTGGTGCTGCTCGTCCTTGTTCGGCACCCAGGCGGTGACGAAGTAGTGCTGCAGCCAACCCACCCAGCCGCCCTGCACGGATTCCTGCAGGCGGTTCTTGTCCATGTCGCTCATGGACACCTTGCGGTAGGGCTCGGCCGGGGTACCGACCGCGGCGCCCAGGTAGGTGGACACGCCGGTGGCGGTGGTGGCCGAGGGATCGCCGCTCTTGTCACGCTTGAGCTGGGCGTAGAGCACCCCGTTCCAGGCGTTGGCGCTCTGGTTGTCGATCAGGTAGCTGACCTGGATCTGGTAGGCGTCCGGATTGATGCAGGTGATCTTCTTCTGCGCCTTTTCGGCGTCCGAACAATCGACCTTGAGGCCCCGGTGGAAGGTGAATCTCTTGGTGTAGTCCACGCCATTGGCCTGGTACTTGAGATCCACCACCAGCTGCGGCTGGCCATCGGCGAGCACGTAGCTGGACTGCGCCGAGGTGTACAGCGGACGGCCGGCGCTGTTGGCGTCGGGTCCGTTGGCACCGGTCAGGCCGCTCTGGGCCAGGTAGAGACGCTCGTTGCCGTTGTCGAACAGCATGAAGGGAACGTCGGGGTGGTCCTGGCGACGGGGGTACTGCACCAGTCCGAGCTGGACGATGTCACCACCGCGCGGATCGATGGCCAGATCCAGGACGTCGGTACGCACCTTGATGAGCGCAGTGCTCGGTTGGGCGGCCGAGTTGTCCACTGGCGCCGCAGCCTTGGCATCGGCCGGTACGTCGGTGGGCACGTTGGGGGTATCGCCCGGCAGGACGCTGGTCTGCGTCTTGGCCGTGGGCAGATCGGCCTGGCCGTAATCCTTGTTCCACTGGAAAACCAGGGTGTAGGACACGATCGCCAAGGCGGCAATGAGTAGCGGGCGCTTGATATCCATGTTTACTCGGCCATCGAAGAGGTCGGGGCTGGGTTCTTTGCGGGAGGAACGGGATCATATCCGCCTGAGTGCCAGGGATGGCACCGGCACAGTCGCCGTGTGGTCAGCCAGCCACCACGCAGCAGCCCGTGGCGCTCGATGGCTTCGAGGGCGTAACCGGAACAGGTCGGATAGAAACGACAGTGACTGGCCATCATGGGGCTGATGGCGTAACGGTAGAAGCGAATCAGCAGCAGGGCCGGTTTACGCATGAGCACCGTCGGGACTGTCGATTGGGTGGGCAACGGTCTTGCTCGCCTGGCGATTGAGACGTTTCCACAGTTGCAGCAGCTGATCGTGCAATTCGGGATTGTCGACTTCGCCAAGTCCCTTGCGGGCGACGAAGACCAGATCGAAGCTGCCCAGGCGGTCCTGATTCAGACGGAAGGAATCCCGGATGACCCGCTTGATGCGATTGCGCTCGACAGAAAGCTTGACGCTCTTCTTGCCGATGACCAGCCCCAGGCGGGAATGGTCGAGCCCATTGGCATGGGCGAGCAGCAGCAGGTGCTTGCCGGATGCCTTGTGGGTGGGAGAGTCAAAGACCGCTTGGAACTGTTGGGAGCTCAGTAAGCGCCTGTCCCGACCGAAACCCTGACTCACCACCTGACCGGGCAATCAGATCGCCAGACGCTTGCGGCCTTTGGCACGGCGACGGGACAGAACCTGACGGCCGTTCTTGGTTGCCATACGAGCACGGAAACCGTGGACACGGGCGCGCTTCAGGGTGCTGGGTTGGAAGGTGCGTTTCATGGACTTTTACCTAGGTGAAAGCGGCAAGGCATGAGTGCCCCGCGCAAAGAGACCGGCGATTCTAGAGAAAGCCTCGGTACAGGTCAATTTCCAACCAGCACCGGCTGACAGGAGACCAGGCAAATAAAATCAACAGGTCAGAAGGTTTTAAAAGACTGTCGAAGTGAATATGTATGGTAAAGCGGATTTCTGTGGATAGATCGTGCCAGGCCAGACGGGCTCTGACCGGAGCGGGAACGGAAAGTCTGTTTTCAACAGGTGCAGTTCGGGTGCTCTGCCTGCTGAGAGGCTGTGGATAAGCACAGCGGTTACGCACAGCACGATTATCCACAACGAAAAGCCCCGGGATGTCCAGAGAGGTCAGACGGCGTTATCCACAGAGCTGACGGTCGTGCGTCCGTTCATTAACGTCGTGACGGCTATCTGCCGGGAAACTGCGCGGTCATGTGGATAACCCGGGTGGGGAGGGATACAATGGGCGTTTGCTCATGGCCCGTCCGGGCCGCTCCAGTTCTTGGGAGACGCTGTGTCGGTCGAACTCTGGCAACGTTGCGTGGATGTGCTGCGCGACGAGCTGCCTTCGCAACAATTCAATACCTGGATCCGGCCACTGCAGGTGGAAGCGGAAGGGGATGAGCTGCGGGTGTTCGCGCCCAATCGCTTCGTGCTCGACTGGGTCAACGAGAAGTACCTGAGCCGCATCCTCGAATTGCTCGAGGAACATGCCGACGATGGCATCGCCCCGGTGCTGTCTCTGTTGATCGGCAGCAAGCGCAGCAACAAGCCGCGTCCGGCGCAGACGCCGAGCAGCCAGAGCACCCCGCTGCCACCCCCGGTGCAGGCTCCGCAGCCGATCCAGTCGGACATCGTCACCGCGGGCGTGGCCCTGGAAGACGTGACGGCGGAACTGGCCGAGGCCGACGAGCCGGCGGTCAAGACCGAACGCACCGTGCAGGTGGAGGGCGCGCTCAAGCACACCAGCTACCTGAACCGTACCTTCACCTTCGAGAACTTCGTCGAGGGCAAGTCCAACCAGCTGGCCCGCGCCGCGGCCTGGCAGGTGGCGGACAATCCCAAGCACGGGTACAACCCGCTCTTCCTTTATGGCGGCGTGGGTCTGGGTAAGACTCACCTGATGCACGCGGTGGGCAACCACCTGCTCAAGCGCAATCCGAACGCCAAGATCGTCTATCTGCATTCGGAGCGCTTCGTCGCCGACATGGTCAAGGCGCTGCAGCTCAACGCCATCAACGAATTCAAGCGCTTCTACCGTTCGGTGGACGCGCTGCTGATCGACGACATCCAGTTCTTCGCCCGCAAGGAGCGTTCGCAGGAAGAGTTTTTCCACACCTTCAATGCCCTGCTCGAAGGTGGACAACAGGTGATCCTCACCAGCGACCGCTATCCCAAGGAGATCGACGGCCTGGAAGAGCGGCTCAAGTCGCGCTTCGGCTGGGGTCTCACCGTGGCGGTGGAGCCGCCGGAGCTGGAGACGCGGGTGGCGATCCTGATGAAGAAGGCGGACCAGGCCAAGGTCGATCTGCCCCACGACGCCGCCTTCTTCATCGCCCAGCGCATCCGCTCCAACGTGCGGGAACTGGAAGGCGCGCTCAAGCGGGTGATCGCCCATGCCCACTTCATGGGCCGCGACATCACCATCGAGCTGATCCGCGAATCGCTCAAGGATCTCCTGGCGCTGCAGGACAAGCTGGTCAGCATCGACAACATCCAGCGCACCGCGGCCGAGTACTACAAGATCAAGATCGCCGATCTGCTGTCCAAACGCCGCTCGCGTTCGGTCGCCCGGCCGCGGCAGGTCGCCATGGCGCTGTCCAAGGAGCTGACCAACCACAGCCTGCCGGAAATCGGCGACGCCTTTGGCGGACGCGATCACACGACGGTGTTGCACGCCTGTCGCAAGATCGCCGAACTTCGGGAATCCGACGCGGATATCCGCGAGGATTACAAGAACCTGCTGCGTACCCTGACGACCTGACGGACGCGGCCCTGGCAAGGACCTGACCATGCATTTCACCATTCAACGCGAAGCCCTGTTGAAACCGCTGCAGCTGGTGGCCGGTGTCGTGGAACGTCGGCAAACGCTGCCGGTGCTGTCCAACGTACTCCTGGTCGTGGAAGGCCAGCGGCTGTCGCTGACCGGTACCGACCTGGAAGTCGAGCTGGTTGGCCGGGTCGATCTGGAAGAAGCCGCCGAAGCCGGCGAGATCACCGTGCCGGCGCGCAAGCTGATGGACATCTGCAAGAGCCTGCAGCCCGATGCGCTGATCGACATCCGCACCGAGGAGCAGAAGCTGCTGATCCGCGCCGGACGCAGCCGTTTCACCCTGTCCACCCTGCCGGCCAACGACTTCCCCACCGTGGAGGAAGGTCCGGGTTCGCTGAAGTTCAGCATTCCCCAGGGTCGCCTGCGCCGCCTGATCGAGCGCACCGGCTTCGCCATGGCCCAGCAGGACGTGCGCTACTACCTCAACGGCATGCTGCTGGAAGCCAGCACCGGGCGCCTGCGTGCCGTGGCCACCGACGGTCACCGCCTGGCCATGTGCATGCTGGAAGCCGACGTCGATCAGGCCGAGAAGCACCAGGTCATCGTGCCGCGCAAGGGCATCCTGGAACTGTCGCGCCTGCTCACCGAACCGGAAGAGCCGGTCAATGTGGTGCTGGGCCAGCACCATATCCGCGCCACTACCGGAGACTTCACCTTTACCTCCAAGCTGGTGGACGGCAAGTTCCCCGACTACGAGCGCGTGCTGCCGCGGCATGGCGACAAGCTGGTGCTGGGCGAACGTCAGCACCTGCGCGAGGCGTTCAGCCGCACCGCCATTCTCTCCAACGAGAAGTACCGCGGTATCCGCCTGCAGCTGGAAAACGGCTTCATGAAGATCCAGGCCAACAACCCGGAGCAGGAAGAGGCCGAAGAAGAACTGCAGGTCGACTACGACGGTGGCAGCCTGGAGATCGGCTTCAACGTCAGCTACCTGCTCGACGTGCTCGGCGTGATGACCACCGACCAGGTGCGCATCACCCTGTCCGATTCCAGCAGCAGTGCGCTGTTGCAGGAGGCGGGCAACGACGATTCCTCCTATGTCGTGATGCCGATGCGCCTCTGATCGCCGCTCGATGACGCTGATCCGCTTCAATGCCGACCGCCTGCGCAATCTGCAGGCGGTCGCGCTTCAGCCCTCGCCCCGGGTCAACCTGCTGCACGGCGCCAACGGCAGCGGCAAGACCAGCCTGCTGGAAGCCATCCACCTGCTGGGCCTGGCCCGCTCCTTTCGCAGCACCAAGCTGGCACCGGTCATCCAGCACGAGCAGGCCAGCTGCACGGTGTTCGGCCAGGTACGGCTGCCCGGGGGGCAGGACTGCAACCTGGGCATCCAGCGCGAGCGCGGGGGCGACTACCAGATCCGCATCAATGGCGAGAATGCCCGCAGCGCGGCGCAGCTGGCCGAGGTGCTGCCGCTGCAGCTGATCAACCCCGACGGCTTCCGGTTGCTCGAAGGCAGTCCCAAGATCAGACGGCAGTTTCTCGACTGGGGCGTGTTCCACGAGGAACAGCGTTTCCTGCCGCTGTGGCAACGCCTGCAAAAGGCGCTCAGGCAGCGAAATCACTGGCTCAGACGTGGTAAAATCGACCCTGCGGCGCAGGCTGCCTGGGATCAGGAACTGGCCCTGGCCAGCGCCGAGATCGATGGCTTTCGTCAGGCCTATATCCAGCGCCTGAAACCGGAATTTACCGCGGTGCTGGCCGAGCTGATCCAGCTCGACGGCCTGACCCTGAGTTACTACCGCGGCTGGGACCGCGAGCGCGATCTGCGCGAGGTGCTGGCGGACAGCCTGCCGCGGGATCTGCAGCTGGGGCATACCCAGGCCGGTCCCCAGCGCGCCGACCTGCGGATCCGCATCGGCAATCACAACGCGGCGGACATCCTGTCGCGCGGCCAGCAGAAGCTGGTGGTGTGCGCACTGCGCATCGCCCAGGGGCGGCTGGTCAACCAGGTCAAGCGGGGCCAGTGCGTCTATCTCATCGACGACCTGCCCTCGGAACTGGACGAGGGACACCGGCTGGCCTTGTGCCGGCTGCTGGAGGCACTGGAGTGCCAAGTCTTCATCACCTGTGTCGAGCGCGAGACGCTACAGGCCGCCTGGCGGCCGGAGACAGAGGTCAGCGTGTTTCACGTGGAACACGGCCATATCAAGCAGACCCACACTAGCGGGAGCCAAGCATGAGCGAGACCAATACCTACGACTCTTCCAGCATCAAGGTGCTGAAGGGACTGGATGCCGTGCGCAAGCGCCCCGGCATGTACATCGGCGACACCGATGACGGCACCGGCCTGCACCACATGGTCTTCGAGGTGGTGGACAACTCCATCGACGAGGCCCTGGCCGGCTTCTGCAGCGAGATCAGCATCACCATCCACATGGACGAATCCATCACCGTGCGCGACAACGGTCGCGGCATCCCGGTGGATATCCACAAGGAGGAAGGCGTTTCCGCAGCCGAGGTCATCATGACCGTGCTGCACGCCGGCGGTAAGTTCGATGACAACACCTACAAGGTGTCCGGCGGTCTGCACGGCGTGGGCGTCTCGGTGGTGAACGCCCTGTCCGAAGAGCTGCGACTGACCATTCGCCGCGCCGGCCAGGTATGGGAGCAGGTCTATGTGCATGGCGTGCCCCAGGCGCCGCTGGCGGTGATCGGCGAGACCGACACCACCGGTACCCAGGTGCACTTCAAGCCGTCCGCCGAGACCTTCAGCAACATCCAGTTCAGCTGGGACATCCTGGCCAAGCGGATTCGCGAGCTGTCCTTCCTCAACTCCGGCGTCGGCATCGTCCTGCGCGACGAGCGCAGCGGCAAGGAAGAGCTGTTCAAGTACGAAGGCGGCCTGCGTGCCTTCGTCGACTACCTCAACACCAACAAGACCGCGGTGAACGAGGTGTTCCATTTCCAGGTGCAGCGCGAAGACGATGGCGTCGGCGTGGAAGTGGCCCTGCAGTGGAACGACAGCTTCAACGAGAACATCCTCTGCTTCACCAACAACATTCCCCAGCGCGATGGCGGTACCCACCTGGCGGGCTTCCGCTCGGCTCTGACGCGCAACCTGAACAACTACATCGAGGCCGAGGGCCTGGCCAAGAAGTTCAAGGTGGCCACCACCGGTGACGACGCCCGCGAAGGCCTGACCGCCATCATCTCGGTCAAGGTGCCGGATCCCAAGTTCTCCTCCCAGACCAAGGACAAGCTGGTCTCCTCCGAGGTGAAGACCGCGGTGGAACAGGAGATGGGCAAGTACTTCTCCGACTTCCTGCTGGAGAATCCCAACGAGGCCAAGGCGGTGGTCGGCAAGATGATCGACGCGGCCCGGGCCCGGGAAGCGGCGCGCAAGGCGCGGGAGATGACCCGCCGCAAGGGCGCCCTGGACATCGCCGGTCTGCCCGGCAAGCTGGCGGACTGCCAGGAAAAGGACCCGGCGCTGTCCGAACTCTACATCGTGGAGGGTGACTCCGCCGGTGGTTCGGCCAAGCAGGGCCGCAACCGGCGCACCCAGGCGATCCTGCCGCTCAAGGGCAAGATCCTCAACGTCGAGAAGGCCCGCTTCGACAAGATGCTCTCCTCCCAGGAGGTAGGCACCCTGATCACCGCGCTGGGCTGCGGTATCGGTCGCGAAGAGTTCAACATCGACAAGCTGCGCTACCACAACATCATCATCATGACCGATGCTGACGTCGACGGTTCGCACATCCGTACTCTGCTGCTTACCTTCTTCTTCCGCCAGATGCCGCTGCTGATCGAGCGGGGCTACATCTACATCGCCCAGCCGCCGCTGTACAAGGTGAAGCGTGGCAAGCAGGAGCAGTACATCAAGGACGACGAGGCGATGGAGGAATACCTGACCCAGACCGCCCTCGAGGAAGCCAGCCTGCACGTCAACGAGAACGCCCCGGGCCTGTCCGGCGTGGAACTCGAGAAGCTGGTGAACAGCTATCGCCAGGTGATGAAGACCTTCAAGCGCCTGTCGCGTCTCTATCCGGCCGACGTCAGCGAACACCTGCTGTACCTGCCCCGCGTGGGCGTGGAGCAGCTGGGTGACGAGGCGGCCATGCGTCAGTGGCTGGCCGGCCTAGAGACGCGCCTGAAAGCTGCCGAGCGCAATGGCACCACCTACAGCCTGAGCCTGCGCGAAGACCGCGAGCGCAGCCTGTGGCTGCCTGAGGTCGAGACCCGTGCACACGGTCTGTCCAGCTACGTCACCTTCAACCGGGATTTCTTCGGCAGCAACGATTACCGGCTGGTGACCGAGCTGGCCGCCCAGCTGGACAACCTGCTGGAAGAAGGCGCCTACGCCAAGCGCGGCGAACGCCGGCGCCCGGTCAGCACTTTCAAGGAAGCCTGGGAATGGCTGATGCTCGAGACCAGCAAGAGATTCAACATCCAGCGCTATAAGGGCCTGGGCGAGATGAATCCGGATCAGCTGTGGGAAACCACCATGGACCCGAACGTGCGCCGCATGCTGCAGGTGACCATCGAGGACGCCATTGCTGCCGATCAGATCTTCAACACCTTGATGGGCGATCAGGTAGAGCCGCGCCGCGACTTCATCGAGAGCAATGCCCTGGCCGTGTCGAACCTCGACGTCTGACCCCACGGTTATGCACAAGCCCCGCCATGCGGGGCTTTTTTGTGGAAAACATTCTGTCTAGATAGACGTAGCGTTTCGTTCCCCGAGAGCAAACGCCGTTCATCTTATAGCCAGAGGTTTTGTGGATAGTTTTCCTCAGCCGCTTTTGATCGACGTCGAAAAGATACGCAAAGAGGCCGTGCCATGCGGCATAGAGACACAGGCTATAACGGGCGATCCTGTGGATAAGCCTGGGAATAAGCTTGTCGGTACTTGTGGATGACGACTCATCCGCGGTAGCTGGCCAAAATCCGCCCACACCAAAGGCTCAACCTGGCCTGTGGATAATTCTGTGGGAAAAGGGCGGAAAAGAGGTGGAAACAGCCAGGCCTCGCGGCCTGGCGGTGAGGCTACGCAGCGCAGGCGGGACTGGCGTCGGGCTTGGGCGCCAGGGCCTGTTCGATGAAGGCGAAGCAGCGGGTATTGAGATCGACGATGGCGCGCGGATCCTGACCCTGGGGATGGAGCAGCGGACCGATGCTGACCTTGATGGTCCCCGGCGACTTGATCCAGGAGCGATTGGGCCAGTAGGCACCGGCGTCATGGGCGATGGGCAGGATGGGCACGTTCAGGCTGCAGGCCAGGGCGGCGCCACCGCGAGAGAACTTGCCCATCTGGCCGTGATCGATGCGGGTGCCCTGGGGAAAGATCAGCACCCAGCAACCCTGGGCCAGGTAGCGACCGCCCTGCTCCGTCAGTTGCTGCAAGGCCAGCTTGCCGTTGTCGCGGTCGATGGCGATCGGCTTGAGCAGCGAGAAGGCCCAGCCGAAGAAGGGAATCCGCAGCAATTCGCGCTTGATCACCTGGGAAGTGGGCTCGAACTGGGCGGAGAGGAAAAAGGTTTCCCAGGTGCTCTGGTGGTTGGCCACGATCACGCAGGGCTGCGCTGGGACGTTTTCCAGGCCTTCGATCTCGTAGCGGATGCCGCAGATGACCTTGGCCAGCCAGACGGCGAAACCGGTCCAGGCCTTGACCACCAGCCGATAGCGGGCGCGATAGGCGAGGAAGGGGGCGATCAGCAGGCTGACGCAGGACCAGAGGATGCCGCTGGTGCCCAGCAGCACATAGAACAACAGGGTACGCAAGAGCCGCATCAGGGCGCTTCCTCGAGCAGGTGATCAGCCACCGCGGCCAGGTCGGCGAAGACCCGGGTACCGGCTGGCAAGGGCTTGGCCAGGGTGCGCTCGCCCTTGCCGGTACGCACCAGACAGGGCGTGCAGCCAAGGGCCACGCCGGCTTCCAGATCGCGCAGGCTGTCGCCCACCACTGGCACGCCGTTCAGGTCGGCCCGGCCATAGTGGTGGGCGATGGCGCGAAACAGGCCGGGCAGCGGCTTGCGGCAGTCGCAGCCCGCTTCCGGGCCATGGGGGCAGTGCAGGATCAGGTCGACCCGACCGCCCTCCTCCGCCAGCAGCCGCTGCAATTTTTCGTGCATGGCCGTCAGGTCGTCTGCCGTGAAGTAGCCGCGGGCCAGGCCGGACTGGTTGGTGGCCACGGCCACCTGCCAGCCGGCCCGGTTCAGGCGAGCGATGGCGGCGAGGCTGCCGGGCAGCGGTTGCCACTGCTCGGCGCTGCGCACGTAGTCATCGGAATCGACATTGATGACGCCATCGCGGTCCAGCACGATCAGCTTCATGCCCTAGCCCAGCACCGAGATGTCGGCGATGCCCAGGAACAGGCCACGCAGGTGGGCGAGCAGCGCATAGCGGTTGGCGCGGACGCGCTCGTCCTCGGCGTTGACCAGCACCTCGTCGAAGAAGGCATCCACCGGGGCGCGCAGGCTGGCCAGGCGCTCCAGGGCTTCGCGATAACGGCGGGCTTCGGCCAGGGGCGCGGCTTCCCGCTCGGCATCGGCGATGGCCGCGGCCAGGGTGCGCTCGGCGTCGGTCTCGAACAGCGTGGCATCGGCCTGGGTGGCGACCGTGCCCTCGAACTTGCCGAGCAGGTTGGAGACGCGCTTGTTGGCGGCGGCCAGGGCTTCGGCCTCGGGCAGGCGGCGGAAGGCCTGCACGGCCTGGACGCGCTGATCGAAGTCCAGCGCCGAAGCCGGGCGCAGGGCCCGCACGGCCAGGTAGGCGGCGGTGTCGACGCCTTCGTCCTCGTAGCGGGCACGCAGCCGGTCGAAGACGAAGTCCAGCACCTGCTCCTGCAGCCCCGCGGCCTTGACCCGCTCGCCGTAACCGGCGATGGCGAAGGCGACGGCGGCCGGCAGATCCAGCTCCAGGCCCTTCTCGATGAGGATGCGCAGCACCCCCAGGGCCTGACGGCGCAGGGCGAAGGGGTCCTTGCTGCCGGTGGGCAGCATGCCGATGCCAAAGATGCCGACCAGGGTGTCGAGCTTGTCGGCCAGGGCCACGGCGGCACCGGTCAGGGTCTGCGGCAATTCGGCGCCGGCGCCGCGCGGCATGTACTGCTCGTTGAGCGCCAGGGCCACGTCGTCGGCCTCGCCGCCCTTCTTGGCGTAGTAGTAGCCGGCGATGCCCTGCATCTCGGGGAATTCGCCGACCATCTCGGTGGCCAGGTCGCATTTGGCGAGCACACCGGCGCGGTGGGCGCGCTCGGCATCACCACCGATGCGTTCGGCGATAAAGGCGGCCAGGGCGGCGACGCGCTGGGCCTTGTCGTAGACGGTGCCGAGCTGGGCCTGGAAGACCACGTTCTTGAGGCGCTCGTTGAAGCTTTCCAGCGGCTGCTTCTGGTCCTGCTTGAAGAAGAATTCGGCATCGGTGAGACGGGGGCGGACCACCTTCTCGTTGCCGCTGACGATCTGCGCCGGATCCTTGCTCTCCAGGTTGGCCACGGTGATGAAGCGCGGCAGGAGTTTGCCCTGGGCGTCCAGCAGGCAGAAGTACTTCTGGTTGTCCTGCATGGTGGTGATCAGGGCTTCCTGGGGCACCTCGAGGAAGCGTTCCTCGAAGGCGCAGACCAGGGGCACCGGCCATTCCACCAGGGCGGTCACCTCGTCCAGCAGCGCGGGCGGCACCACGGCGCTGCCCTGCTCCGCCGCGGCCAGTTCGGCCACGCGGGATTCGATCAGCTGGCGGCGCTCGGCGAAGTCGGCCAGCACATGGGCGGCGCGCAGGTCGGCGGCGTAGTGGGCCGGGGCGCTGATGCGCACGGCGTCGGGATGGTGGAAGCGATGGCCACGGGACTCACGGCCGGCGCGGCGGGTCAGGATCTCGCAGTCGATGACCTCGTCACCCAGCAGCATCACCAGCCACTGGGTCGGGCGCACGAATTCCTCGCGGCGGGCGGCCCAGCGCATGCGCTTGGGAATCGGCAGCTCGGCCAGGGAGGCTTCGACGATGCCGGGCAGCAGGCTGGCCGCCGGTTGACCGGGAATGCTCTGGGAGAATCTCAGCTTGGGACCGCTGCGGTCGATGGCGCTGATATCGACGCCACACTTGCGGGCGAAGCCCAGCGCGGCCTGGGTCGGCTGGCCATCGGCGCCGAAGGCGGCCTGGATCGGCGGGCCGTCCAGATTGACGCTACGCTCGGGCTGCTGGGTCTGCAGGGCCTCGACCAGCACCGCCAGGCGGCGTGGCGCGGCATAGGCGCGGGCGCTGGCATAGCCGAGACCGGCCTGCTTGAGGCCCTTTTCGATGCCGGCGAGAAAGCTGTCGCCAAGGGTCTTGAGCGCCTTGGGTGGCAGTTCTTCGGTACCCAGTTCGACCAGGAAATCCAGAGTGGTGCTCATCATTCGCCCTCCTTGAGCAGCGCCTGGACATCGTCGCGACCCAGGACCTCGTCACGCAGCGCGGGGCTGGCCAGCGGGAAGCCCAGCCGCGCCCGGGCCTTAAAATAGCCCTGGGCGACGCTGCGCGCCAGGGTGCGCACGCGCAGGATGTAGCGCTGGCGCTCGGTCACCGAGATGGCGCGGCGGGCGTCCAGCAGGTTGAAGGTGTGGGAGGCCTTGAGCACCATCTCGTAGGTGGGCAGCGGCAGGTCCAGGGCGATCAGGCGATTGGCCTCGGACTCATAGAAGTCGAACAGCTCGAACAGCTTGGGCACATTGGCGTGCTCGAAGTTGTAGGTGCTCTGCTCCACCTCGTTCTGGTGGAAGACGTCGCCGTAGGTCACGGTGCCGAAGGGGCCGTCGGCCCAGATCAGGTCATAGACCGAATCCACGCCCTGCAGGTACATGGCCAGGCGCTCCAGGCCATAGGTGATCTCTCCGGTCACCGGGTAGCACTCGAGACCGCCCGCCTGCTGGAAGTAGGTGAACTGGGTGACTTCCATGCCGTTGAGCCAGACTTCCCAGCCCAGACCCCAGGCGCCCAGGGTGGGCGATTCCCAGTTGTCCTCGACGAAGCGCACGTCGTGCACCAGCGGATCCAGGCCGATGGCGGCCAGGGAGCCCAGGTAGAGCTCCTGGAAATTGTCCGGGTTGGGTTTCAAGACCACCTGGAACTGGTAGTAGTGCTGCAGGCGATTGGGATTCTCGCCGTAGCGGCCGTCGGTGGGGCGGCGGCTGGGCTGCACATAGGCGGCGTTCCAGGTCTCGGGACCAATGGCGCGCAGGAAGGTGGCGGTGTGGAAGGTACCGGCGCCGACTTCCATGTCATAGGGCTGGAGTACCACGCAGCCCTGCTCGGCCCAGTATTGCTGCAAGGCCAGGATCAAGTCTTGGAAGGTGCGCACGGTGGGCTTGGACTGGCTCACGAAAAATACCCGTTCGGCTGCGACGAAAAGCCGGGGAGTATAGCTGAAAGCCGTCGTCGCCCGCATGGGACTCGTGTCGCGGCCGGGCGGCTGGCCGGGTTGTCCGGACGGGCTGTCTCCGCTGGCGGGCAATTGCGCTAAGGTGAGGCCTTCCCTCCTCGACCGAGTCTTCGCCATGCCGCGTTGCTTCTGGTGCACCGCCGATCCGCTGTACATCGAGTATCACGACCACGAATGGGGCGTGCCCCAGCGCGATCCGGCGGTGCTCTTCGAATTTCTCCTGCTGGAGGGCTTCCAGGCCGGACTGTCGTGGATCACCGTGCTGAAGAAACGCGAGCGCTATCGTCAGGTGCTGCATGGCTTCGATCCCGCGCGTCTGGCGCAGCTGAGCGATGCCGATATCGCGGTGCTGCTACAGGACCCGGGCATCATCCGTAATGGCGCCAAGCTGCGCGCCGCTCGTCAGAATGCCCAGGCCTGGTTGCGCCTCGAAGATCCTGCTGGCTGGCTGTGGTCCTTTGTCGGCGGTACCCCGCGCATCAATCGTTTCCGCGATCGCAGCGAGGTGCCGGCGATCACCCCGGAAGCCGAGGCCATGAGCAAGGCGCTCAAGCGGGCCGGTTTCACCTTTGTCGGCCCGACCATCTGCTATGCCTTCATGCAGGCCATGGGTCTGGTCATGGACCACACCCTCGACTGCGACCGCCATGGCGAATTGGCGTCTGCGTCGGCAGGGCTGCAGGAAAAGTCGAATGTATAGCTGCCAGTTGGCGCGAACCTTACGCTTTCTTAACGTTTCCGGGGTCTGTAGACGGTAAACTGTCTGGGCATTCAGACAGGAGCCCCTCTTTTGGAAAGATTCAAAGGCGCGCTGATGATCGCCTTCCTGCGCCTTTTCGCCCTGCTGCCCTGGCCGCTGGTGCAGCGCCTGGGTGGATTCATCGGCTGGTGCATGTGGAAGCTGCCGACCCGCGCCAGCAAGGTCACCCGCATCAACCTCGCCCACTGTTTTCCCGAACTCGATGCCGCCGGTCTGGAACGGCTGTCGCGCGAGTGCCTGCGCGGTATCGGCAAGACCCTGACCGAAAGCGCCTGCGCCTGGATCTGGTCGCCGCAGCGTTCCTTGCGCCTGGTGCGCGAGGTGGAAGGCATGGACGTCCTGCAGGAAGCCCTGGCCTCCGGCGATGGCGTGGTGGGCATCACCAGCCACCTGGGCAACTGGGAGTTGCTCAACCACTTCTACTGCTCCCATGCCAAGCCGATCATCTTCTACCGGCCGCCCAAGCTCAAGGCGGTGGACGAGCTGCTCAAGCGCCAGCGGGTGCAGCTGGGCAATCGGGTGGCGCCCTCCACCCCGGAAGGCATCATCAGCGTGATCAAGGAAGTCCGGCGCGGCGGCGCCGTGGGCATTCCGGCGGATCCCGAGCCGAGTCGCAGCGCCGGCCTCTTCGTGCCCTTTCTCGGCACCACCGCCCTGACCAGCAAGTTCGTGCCCTCGCTGCTGGCGCGCGGCAAGGCCCGCGGGGTGTTCTTCCATGCCGTGCGCCTGGCAGACGGCAGCGGCTACAAGGTGATCCTGGAAGCGGCGCCGCCGGCCATGTACGACCCGGATCCGGAGGTCTCGGTGGCCGCCATGAGCGAGGTGCTGGCCGGCTACGTGCGGCGCTATCCGACCCAGTACATGTGGAGCATGAAGAGGTTCAAGAATCGCCCGGATGGCGAGGAGAAGTGGTACTGAGGTCTAGCGCCCGGGTCCGGCCCGGGCGCCGAGGGACAGGCGGTGGTCCTATGACCTATCGCTCGGCGCTTCGCCAGCACCGTTCGGTCGGTGCGCGGCTGACAGGCGCCGGGCTTTGCCGGAAGCTGCCAGGACCTCAAGGGAGCGCCTAAGCCAGGGAGTCAGGCGATGAATTCGCGCGATCAGCGCCAGCATACCCGTACCCCGCTCAAGTGCCGGCTGTGGATCGCCTATCCGGATGGCGAGATCGTCGGCGAGACCCGCGACCTGTCCGATGGCGGCGTCTATGTGGTGCATCCCGAGCTGACCCGGCTGCCGCAGGGCACCCGCGTGGTCGGCCAGGTGCTCGACCTGCCGATCGAAGCGCCCAAGGTGACCATGGAAGTCATGCGCACCGACGGTGACGGCGCGGGCCTCAGATTCCTCCGCGATCAGGACTGAGCGCGGCGCGCCAGGCGCTTGAGAAACACCGTCATTTCCTTTTCCGCCTGCTTGTCGCCCCTGGCCTGCGCCGCCTGCAAGCCCTGGGTCCAGGCCGCCTCGGCGCTGGCCAGGTCGCCACTCCCCTCATGGGCCTTGCCCAGCAGCTTCCAGGCCGCCGAATAGGCCGGATCAAATTCGACGCAACGCGCCAGGTGCTCGATCGCCCGGGCGGGCTCGCCGGCATCCAGATAGCCCTTGCCCAGACCGAATCTGAGCAGGGCGTTGTCCTGGCCGCGGGCGAGCATCTTCTCCAGGGATTCGAGCATGGCGAGGTCTCCTACTTGGCGATCTTGATCAGCTTGCAGTAATAGAAGCCGTCATGGCCGTCGGGCTGCGGCAGCAGCTGGCGGCCGTGGGGCTGGGCAAGGCCCCAGGGGGCGGGGATGTCCAGTTCGCGGGCGCCGGGGGTGCGGGCGAGAAAGGCGGCGAGGTTGCTGCTGTTTTCTTCCGGTAGCACCGAACAGGTCGCATAGACCAGGATGCCGCCCACCTCCAGCGTCGGCCAGAGGGCGTCCAGCAATTCACCCTGCAGCTGCACCAGGGGCGCGATGTCGCTGGCCTTGCGGGTCAGCTTGATGTCCGGATGGCGGCGGATCACCCCGGTGGCGCTGCAGGGGGCGTCCAGCAGGATGCGCTGGAAGGGCGTGCCGTCCCACCAGTCGGCCACGGCGCGGCCATCGGCGGCCAGGGTGCGGGCGGTGAGGCCCAGGCGCGCCAGATTTTGCTCGACCCGCTCCAGGCGGCCGGCATCGGCGTCCAGCGCCACCACCTCGGCCAGCCCCGGCTCACGTTCCAGCAGATGGCAGGTCTTGCCCCCGGGCGCGGCGCAGGCGTCCAGCACCCGCTGGCCGGGCGCCAGCTCCAGCAGTTCGGCCGCCAGCTGCGCGGCTTCGTCCTGCACGCTCAAGCGACCCGCGGCGAAGCCTGGCAGGGCGGTGACGTCCTGGGGCTGCAGCAGGCGGATGCCGTCGGCGCTGAAGGCGCAGGGCATGGCCTCGATACCGGCGGCGGCCAGGTCGGCCAGATAGGCATCGCGACCGCCCTGACGGCGATTGACCCTGAGGATCAGCGGCGGATGCAGGTTGTTGGCCGTGGCGATGGCCTCCCACTGCTCGGGCCAGCGCGCCTTGAGGGCTTTCTGCAGCCAGCGCGGATGGGCCAGGCGCGCCGCCGGGTCATGCTCCAGGGCCGGCAGCAGGCTGTCGTATTCGCGCTGGGCGCGGCGCAGCACGGCATTGAGCAGGCCCTTGGCCGAGGATTTCTTCAGGTTGTCGACGCAGCCCACCGTCTCGCCGATGGCGGCATGGGCCGGGATGCGCGTGTGGAACAGCTGGTAGAGTCCGATCAGCAGCAGGGCTTCGAGGTCGCGGTCGCCGGCCTTGAAGGGTTTATCCATGAGCTTTTCCGCCAGCAGCGACAGGCGCGGCTGCCAGCGGGCGGTGCCGAAGGCCAGATCCTGGGCCAGGGCGCGGTCACGCGGATCGACCTTGGCCAGTTGCTCGGGCAGGCTGCTGCCGAGGGAGGCGCGGCCGGCGAGGACCGCCGCCAGGGCGCGGGTAGATGCCAGCCGCGGATTCATAGACCCAGCACCTGCCCGGGAGCGAAGCGCTTGCGACGGGCGTTGTAAAGATCGGCGAAGCCCAGCGGCTTGCCCCCGGGCAGCTGCAGCCGGGTCAGGCGCAGGGCGCCGTCACCGCAGGCGACGAGCAGGCCATGGCGATCGGCATCCAGCACCATGCCGGGAACGCCCTGCCCTTCGGCCAATTCGGCACCCCAGACCTTGAGCGGCTCGCCGGCCAGGGCGGTGTGGCACAGCGGCCAGGGATCGAAGGCGCGGATACGCCGCTCCAGTTCCACCGCCGGACGGCCCCAGTCCAGCCGGGCCTCGTCCTTGTTGAGCTTGTGCGCATAGGTGGCCAGGTCGTCGTCCTGCACCTCGCCCGCCAGGCTGCCGTCGGCCAGACCCGGCAGCGCCTGGACCACGGCGGCGGCGCCCAGGCTGGCCAGGCGATCGTGCAGGCTGCCGCCGGTGTCGTCGGCGGTCAGCGGCGTGGTCACCTTGCTCAGCATGGGACCGGTATCCAGACCGGCTTCCATGCGCATCACGGTAACCCCGGATTCGGCATCGCCGGCCTCCAGGGCGCGCTGGATGGGCGCCGCGCCGCGCCAGCGCGGCAGCAGCGAGGCATGGCTGTTGATGCAGCCCAGGCGCGGGATGTCGAGCACCGCCTGGGGCAGGATCAGGCCGTAGGCCACCACCACCAGCAGATCGGGTTCCAGCGCCGCCAGGGTGGCCTGGGCGGCGGGATCGCGCAGGGTCGGCGGCTGCTGCACGGGAATGCCGTGGCTCAGCGCCAGCTGCTTGACCGGACTCATGGCCAGTTTCTGGCCACGCCCGGCGGGGCGATCCGGCTGGGTGTAGACGGCGGCGATGGGATAACCGGCGTCGATCAGCGCCTGCAGGTGCACGGCGGCGAATTCCGGGGTTCCGGCGAAGACGAGGCGAAGGGATCTGGACATGGCGGACCTGGCGGAAAGGGCGAGCGGCGGACGCCGATGACGCCGTCCGCCAGGGCGATCAGGCCTTGTGGCGCTGCTGCTTTTCGAGCTTCTTCTTGATGCGATCGCGCTTGAGCGGCGACAGGTAGTCGACGAACAGCTTGCCGTCGAGGTGATCGATCTCGTGCTGGATGCACACCGCCAGCAGACCGTCGCATTCCAGCTCGAAGGGCTTGCCGTCACGATCCAGGGCCTTGACCCGGACGCGCTCGGGGCGGCAGACCTTTTCGTAGAAGCCGGGGATCGACAGGCAGCCTTCCTGGTACTCGCCCAGTTCCTGGGTGAGCGGCTCGGCCTCGGGATTGATGAAGACCAGCGGCTCGCTCTTGTCTTCGCTGACGTCGATCACTACCAGGCGGCGATGCACGTTGACCTGGGTGGCGGCCAGACCGATGCCGGGCGCTTCGTACATGGTCTCGAACATGTCGTCGATGGTCTGGCGCAGGGCGTCGTCCACCGTGTCGATGGGCTTGGCGACGGTGCGCAGGCGGGGATCGGGGAATTCGAGGATGTCTAGGATCGCCATGGCGTTGAGGGCACTTGTGGAATACAGTCAAGGGGCGCTGCTAAGATGCCGCAGCGTTGTTTCCACCCGGCTCGGGCTGGTCCCGAGTGGTGGATGACGTCGGTCGACGGGGATGAGCGCCTGCGCTGCCCGGTGCCGACAAAGGTGGCGATCAGGGCACGACTGGGGCGATTCCCCGACGTTTGCGTGAAGACGGTTCTTCAAGGCCAAGAGTGTAAAGGGATTCGACGCATGAGGAAATCTTTGTTCGCCCTGCTGCTGGTTGCAGGGGGCGCCCTGCAGTCGGCGTACGCAGCGGTCACCCTGCGTCAGGATCACCCGGAAAGCTACACCGTGGTTCGCGGCGATACCCTCTGGGACATCTCCGCCAGATTCCTCAGCAAACCCTGGGAATGGCCGGAGATCTGGCAGGCCAATCCGCAGATCAAGAATCCTCATCTCATCTATCCCGGTGACACCCTGGTGCTGAGCTATGTCGACGGTCAGCCGCGCCTGCAGCTCAACCGCGGCGCCTCGCGCGGCACGGTCAAGCTGTCGCCCACGGTGCGCAGCACGCCCATCGCCGAAGCCATCCCGGCCATTCCGCTGGAAGCGGTTAACAGCTTCCTGCTGCAGAATCGCGCCATCGATTCGGCCGAACAGTTCCAGGCGGCGCCCTATGTGGTGGCCGGCAACGCCGAGCGCGTGGTGAGCGGCGCCGGCGATCGCATCTATGTGCGCGGCAAGCTGCAGCCGGGGGTCTCGGCCTATGGCATCTACCGCCAGGGCAAGACCTATGTCGATCCCAAGACCGGCGCCTTCCTCGGCATCAACGGCGACTTCATCGGCAGCGCCGATCTGGTCGCCCAGGAGGGCGACATCGCCACCCTGCGCCTGACGCGCACCACCCAGGAGGTGCGCCTGGGCGACCGGCTGTTCCCCACCGAAGAGCGGCTGGTGAACTCCACCTTCATGCCCAGCGCCCCGGCCCGCGACATCAACGGCCTGATCCTCGATGTGCCGCGTGGCGTCACCCAGGTCGGCCAGTTCGATGTGGTGACCCTCAACAAGGGCGCTCGTGACGGCCTGGCCGAGGGCAACGTGCTGGCGGTCAACAAGACCGGCGAGACGGTGCGCGATCGCATCACCGGCGAGCTGGTGAAGATCCCCGACGAGCGCGCCGGCCTGCTGATGGTCTTTCGCACCTACGACAAGATCAGCTACGGCCTGATCCTGACCGCCACCCGCCAGCTGGCGATCATGGACAAGGTGCGCAACCCCTAACCCCCTCCCGGGTCGCCAGGACGGCGACCGGCCACCCTCAAGGATGACACCATGGCCAGCTTCTCCCCTGCCGAGCTGGACGCTCGGCTGCGCCTGCATGCACTCCCAGAGCTTGGCGCCGTGCGCCAGCGCCTGTTGCTGGACGCCTTTGGCAGTGCCAGCGCCGCCCTCAGTGCCCCGGCCTCCGCCTGGCGCGCCCTGCGCCTGCCGGCGGTGGCCGCGGAGGCCCGCCGCAGTCCCGCCACCCGCGAACGGGTCGACCAGGCCCTGGCCTGGCTGGACGGCCCCGAACGCCACCTGCTCTGCCTGGGCGACGAGCGCTATCCGGCGCTGCTTGCCGAGATCGCCGATCCACCCCCCTTGCTGTTCGTCGAAGGCCAGATCGAGTTGCTCGAGCGGCCGCAGCTGGCCCTGGTCGGCAGTCGCCAGGCCAGCGCCCAGGGACTGGACAATGCCCGACGCTTCGCCCACAGCCTGGCCGCGGCCGGCTTCTGCATCACCAGCGGCCTGGCGCTGGGCATCGATGGCGCGGCGCACCAAGGTGCCCTGGACGCCGGCGGCGGCACGGTCGCCGTGCTGGGTACCGGCCTGCAGCAGCTCTATCCGCGCCGGCACCTGGGGCTCGCTCGGCGCCTGCTGGCCGAGGGCGGCGCGCTGGTCTCGGAATTGCCGCTGGACTGCACGCCCCAGGCCGCCAACTTTCCGCGGCGCAACCGGATCATCAGCGGTCTCAGTCTGGGCACCCTGGTGGTGGAGGCCAGTCCTTCCAGCGGTTCGCTGATCACCGCGCGACTGGCCGCCGAGCAGGGCCGCGAGGTGTTCGCCCTGCCCGGCTCCATCCATCATCCCGGGGCCCGCGGCTGTCACCAGCTGATCCGCGAGGGCGCGCAGCTGGTGGAGGGCGTGGAACACATCCTCGAAGCCCTGCAGGGCTGGCGCAGCCTGGCCCCGCTCGCCACGACCGTGGCGGTCGAAGAGCATCCCCTGCTGCGCCAGCTGGCTGCCGGACCGCTCAACAGCGAAGAACTGGCGCGGCTCTGCGATCTGTCGTTGCCGGAGGTGCTGGTCCAGCTGACCGAGCTGGAGCTGGAAGGCCGAATCGTGGCGCAGCAGGGCAGCTGGAGTCGCCTCGGCTAGCGGGGGATGACTGGCATCGCCGGCGCGCTCGGGTAGACTTCAGGGATTTGGCGGAGGCAAGGCGATGCACAACAGCTGGCGAGTGCGGCAGGCGGCGCGAATCGTGCGCGAGGGGGGCGTCCTGGCCTACCCCACCGAGGCCGTCTGGGGCCTGGGCTGCGATCCCTGGGATCAGGCCGCGGTCTATCGCCTGCTGATGCTCAAGCGGCGGCCCATGGAAAAGGGTCTGATCCTGGTGGCCGACAACATCCGCCAGTTCGACTTCCTGCTGCATGATCTGCCGGAAGAGTCCCTGGCCAAGCTGGCCAGCACCTGGCCGGGGCCCAACACCTGGCTGGTGCCGCACCACAATCGCCTGCCCGGCTGGGTGACCGGCGCCCACGCCACCGTGGCGCTGCGGGTCTCCGAGCACCCGCTGGTGGGCGAACTCTGCGCCCTGACCGGGCCGCTGATCTCCACCTCGGCCAATCCCGCCGGCCGTCCGGCCGCGCGCACGCGGTTACGGGTTCAGCAGTACTTTCCCAATGGCCTCGACGGCATCCTCACGGGTGAACTGGGCGGGCGCAAGAATCCCAGCGTGATTCGCGATCTGGTGACCGGCAAGGTCTTCCGGCCCTAGGTCAGTCCAGCAGCTGGCGCAGCAACCGCGCCAGGGCATCGATCTGGAACGGCTTGGCCAGCGAGGGCTCGCCGTTCGGCGTCGGGCGCTCGGCATGACCGCTGACGAACAGCACCGGCAGCTCCGGCCAACGTTCGCGCAGGCGCCCTGCCAGCTCGGCGCCATCGAGATCCGGCAGGCCGAGATCGGTGATCAGCAGGTCACAGGGCAGGTCGCCGTCGACCAGGGTCAGGGCCGCCGAGGCACTGGCCGCGGTGCGCACCCGATAGCCCAGCTCGGTGAGCATCTCGCGCAGCAGCAGTCGCACCGAAACATCGTCTTCCACCAGCAGCAGGCGTTCGCCTCGGCTCTGAGCGATGGCCGCCTGGGGCGTGTCGTTCGCCGCCGGCCGCTCGGGCTGGGCACAGGGCAGCCAGAGACTGACCCGGGTACCGCTGCCCAATTCGCTCTCCAGGGTCACGTGGCCACCGGACTGCTTGATGAAGCCATAGAGCATCGACAGGCCCAGACCGGTGCCCTGGCCGATGGGCTTGGTGGTGAAGAAGGGATCGAAGGCGCGGTCCACCACCTCGGCGGGCATGCCGCTGCCGGTGTCGGCGATGGTCAGACGCACATAGTCGCCCGGCGGCAGGTCGTGTTCGGCGGCCAGGTCGGTGAGGTGATCGAGGGCGGTTTCCAGGGTCAGCTGACCGCCTTCGGGCATGGCGTCGCGGGCATTGATCACCAGATTCAGCAGGGCGTTTTCCAGCTGGTTGGTGTCGGTGCGCGCCGGCGGCAATTGCAGCGCGAGGCTGCTGCGCAGGCTGATGCGTTCGCCCAGGGTGCGCTGGAAGAGTTCTTCCAGGGACAGGATCAGGTCGTTGACGTCCACCGGTCGCGGATCGAGGGTCTGCCGGCGCGCGAAGGCCAGCAGGCGATGGGTCAGGGCCGCGGCGCGGGTGGCGGATTGCTCGGCGGTGTCCAGGTAGCGCTGCAGGTTGTCGTGGCGACCCTGGTCGAGGCGCCGGCGCAGCAACTCCAGGGAACCGCTGATGCCGGTGAGCAGGTTGTTGAAGTCGTGGGCGATGCCACCGGTGAGATGGCCGATGGCTTCCATCTTCTGCGCCTGGCGCAGGGCCGCTTCGGCATTCTGCAGGGCCAGGGCGGCATCGTGCTCGACGGTGACGTCGCGGCCGAAGACATAGATGCGTCCGTCGTGATCGGCGGTGGCCTTCCACATCATGTGGCGCCAGTGACCGTCGCGGGTACGCAGGCGCCCGGGCAGATCGCTGAGCACCTCGCCGTGGCGCAGGGCGGCCAGGCGCGGAAACACCGGCGGATCGTCCGGATGCTCCAGCGAGGTCGGCGGCTGGTGGCGCAACTCCTCGTCGTCCCAGCCCAGGGCGCGGCCCCAGGCGGGATTGCGGCTGAGCCAGCGTTGTCCCTGGATGACGCCGAGCAGGTCGTCGGCCACCCGCCACATGCGGTCACGCTCGACGGTGCGCTCGTGGACCCGCTGTTCCAGCAATTCGGCCAGCCGGCGCAGGCGGTGCTCGGCCATGCGGATCTCGCTGACGTCGGTGTGCACGCCCACCCATTCGCAGACCACGCCGTTCTCCCGCACCGGCAGGGCGCGCACGCTGAAGGTGCGCCACTGGCCGTCGCGACAGCGCAGGCGGTGTTCGTCGTGGAAGTCCACCTGCTGCTGCACCGCCAGGCGCCAGCGGCGCAGGGTGCGGGGTGCATCCTCGGGGTGCAGGGCATCGGCCCAGCCGTCCTGCTGATACTGGGCATAGCTCTGCCCGGTCAGGGTGCTCCAGGCGAGTTGTTCGCCGAGCAGATGACCCTGGGCATTGGTGGTCCAGACCACCCCCTGCACCGCCTCCACGGCATTGCGGAAGCGCTGGTTGGACAGGTGCAGCGCGGCTTCGGCCTGCTTGCGCTGGGTGAGATCCACCACCACCAGGCTCACCGACAGTTCCTGGCCGATTTCCGATTGCAGCGGCGAGCCATGCAGACTGACCCAGACCACCGAGCCGTCGGGGCGCAGGAAGCGCTGGTCCAGCTTGAAGCTGTCGCCGCGCTCGCGCAGGGTGTCGAGATGGCGCTCCAGGACGGCTCTGTCCTCGGGGTGGGTCTGGGCCTGCAGGGTCTGCTCCAGCACCCCCACCTCGTTGCGATCGAGCAATTCGCAATAGCGGCGATTGGCGAGCAGGATGCGCCCGCGGGCGTCGGTCTGGCAGATGCCGACCGCCGCCTGGTTGATCAGGCTGGCCAGGCGCGCGCTGTGTTCGCGCAGGGCGGTTTCGGCATCGACCCGCTGCTGGACGTCATCGAACAGGGTGACCGAGGCGATCACCTCGCCAGTGGCCGAGCGGACCGGCGCGCTGGACACTTCCAGCAGCCGGATGCTGCCGTCGGGTCGCCGATAGCGCATCAATTCCGGCGCCACTGCCTGGCCGCTGCGCAGCACCCGTACCGTGGGATAGTCGTCCACCGCATAGGGCTGGCCATTGGCGTGCAGGGCGCCGATGGCGCCATAGCGTTCGTCCAGCGTCTCGCCGGCCGGACGCTTGCCGAGCAGGGTGTCGACGCGGTCGTTGAGCATCACCGCTTCTTCGCTGCCGGCTTCGGTGATGGAGATGCCCAGGGGCGCCTGCTGCAGCACGCTGGCTAGCAACCCCTGCTCCAGTGACAGCCGTCGTTCCAGTTGCCGCGCCTGGTCCTGGGTCTGCTGCCGCACCAGCAGGGCGCCCAGCAGCAGGGCCAGCTGATCCAGCAACAGCCGGGTGTCCGCCTCGACGGCGCTGCCCAGCTGCAGATAGCCCAGGGGCTGGGCGGCCGGGCCGAACGGGATGAGCCCCTGACCCGCCGCCGGACTGCCGGCCTCGGCCACGGACAGCAGCCGCGCCTGGGGATCATCGGCGAGGTCCCGCAAGGCCTGGGTGGCGCACAGGCGCAAGGCGGCCAGATCCGTGGTGCCGCTGAGGCGCCGTGACCATTCGCCGAGCGCCTGCAGGCGTTGCGGCAGGTCGCGCTCGGCACTGCGGCGGGCGGCGAAGCGCGCCCGGCTCGCCGGGGCCTGCCAGACGTGCAGCAACCAGCCCACGGCGACATCGGCCCGGCGCAGCGGCACCAGGTGCAGGTCGAGGCGTACCAGATGGCCATCGCGGTGGCGCAGGCCCTGGGTCTGGCAGCGTTCGAGGGCGGTCAGCCAGCCGTCGGCCGGCGGCTCGGGAAGCAGCAGGCCGACGATGGATTCACCGAGCCAGTCCTGCGCCGTCCAGCCCAGCAGCCGGGCGACGGCCGGGCACCACTGCCCGATCCGCCCATCGGCGGTCAGGGTGATCAGCGCCGTGTCCGTGGCGGTGTCGAGCAGGCTGGCGAGGGGGCTGGAGATAGGCATGACGAAGGCAGCGATCCGGCCGATTCTTGAAAGAACGTCCAGGCCGTGACGACCTGGCTGTCCGAGATAGACCGGCGTTTACCCCCGTCGTGCCGCCTGGCTGCGGGAAACTTAATGGCCGTCACGATTTCCCCCGGCCAGGCGCGCGGGCGTTTCGCCTCAGGGCAGCAGGATGGTCGAGCCGCTGGTCTCGCGACCCGACAGCGCCCGATGCGCCTCCTGCACCTCGGCCAGCGGATAGCGCCGACCGATGTCCACCTGGATACGGCCATCGGTGATCAGCTCGAATAGCTGATCGGCCATGTCCTGCAGGGCCTCGGGCGAGGCGGCGTAGGTGGCCAGGGTCGGCCGGGTGACATAGAGCGAACCCTTCTGCGAGAGGATCCCCAGGTTGACCCCGGTGACCGCACCGGAGGCGTTGCCGAAGCTGACCATCAGGCCGCGCGGCGCCAGGCAGTCCAGCGACATCTCCCAGGTGTCCTTGCCGACGCCGTCGTAGACCACCGGCACCTTGGCCCCGTCGGTCAATTCGCGAACCCGCGCCGGGACGTCTTCCTGGCGGTAGTCGATCACCGCCCAGGCGCCCAGCACCTTGGCCTTTTCCAGCTTTTCCGGCGAGCCGGCGGTGCCGATCAGACGCACGCCCAGGGCCTTGGCCCACTGGCAGGCCAGGGAGCCGACGCCGCCGGCCGCGGCATGGAACAGCACGGTGTCGCCGGCCTGCAGCGGATAGGTCTGGCGCAGCAGGTACTGCACCGTCAGCCCCTTGAGCATGACCGCGGCGCCCTGCTCGAAGGACACCGCTTCCGGCAGGTGCACCAGATGCCGCTCGGGCAGCACATGGACCTCGGCATAGGCGCCCAGCGGGCCGGTGGCATAGGCCACGCGGTCGCCGGCCTTGAAGCGGGTGACCGCACTGCCGACCGCTTCCACCACCCCGGCGCCCTCGGTGCCCAGGCCCGAGGGCAGCGCCGGCGGCGGATAGAGGCCGCTGCGGTAGTAGGTCTCGATGAAGTTGAGGCCGATGGCATGGTTGCGCACCTGCACCTCGTCGGGGCCGGGCGCGGCGGGTTCGAAATCCACAAGTTCGAGTACTTCGGGACCACCGGTGCGGCTGAACTGGATGCGCTGGGCCATGCTTGCGTGTCTCCTGGTTGGAGCCCTTGGCCGGGCTCTCTTGGGGTGAGCCTTCATCCAAGCCGCAACCGCGGGCCGCGTCAACCGGTCGGATACGGGTGTTATGCTCTCCGCCCTCCCCGCCTGTTGTGGAAACCCTTGCGATGAATCCCTCCCTGGAGGCCGTCAAGGCCTATCTGCTCGATCTGCAGGAGCGCATCTGCGCCGCACTGGAAGCCGAGGATGGCGCCGCCGCTTTCGTCGAAGACGCCTGGACCCGGCCGACCGGCGGTGGTGGCCGTACCCGGGTGATCGCCGAGGGCGCCCTGCTGGAAAAGGGCGGCGTGAATTTCTCCCATGTGCATGGCGACAGCCTGCCGCCCTCGGCCAGCGCCCATCGCCCGGAACTGGCCGGGCGCAGCTTCGAGGCCATGGGCGTCTCCCTGGTCATGCACCCGCGCAATCCCCATATCCCTACCGCCCATGCCAATGTGCGCTTCTTTCTCGCCGAAAAGCCCGGCGAGGCACCGGTCTGGTGGTTCGGCGGCGGTCTCGACCTGACCCCCTACTACGGCAACGAGGCCGACTGCGTGCACTGGCACCAGGTCTGCCATGACGCCTGCGCGCCCTTCGGCGCCGATGTCTATCCGCGCTACAAGGCCTGGTGCGACCGCTATTTCCACCTCAAGCACCGCGGCGAACCGCGCGGCATCGGCGGCCTGTTCTTCGACGACCTCAACGACTGGGACTTCGACACCTGCTTCGCCTTCCAGCGCGCCATCGGCGATGCCTTCGTCGACGCCTACCTGCCCATCGTCCAGCGTCGCCGCCGCCAGCCGTACAGCGAGGCCGAGCGGGAATTCCAGGCCTATCGCCGCGGCCGCTACGTGGAATTCAACCTGGTCTATGACCGCGGTACCCTGTTCGGCCTGCAATCCGGCGGGCGTACCGAGTCCATCCTCATGTCGCTGCCGCCCGAGGTGCGCTGGGGCTATGACTGGAAACCCGTGCCCGGTTCGCCGGAAGCGCGCCTGACCGAATTCTTTCTCACCGACCGCGACTGGCTCGCGCTCGCCTCGACGCCTGCAGGATAGACCCATGGATCGCTACGCCGTCTTCGGCAATCCCATCGCCCACAGCAAGTCGCCGCTGATCCACAGCCTGTTCGCCGACCAGACCGGCCAGCGCCTGCACTACGGGACGCTGCTGGCGCCGCTGGACGGCTTCAGCGAAAGCGCCCGCAGCTTCTTCCAGAGCGGCCTGGGCGCCAATGTCACGGTGCCCTTCAAGGAAGAGGCGTACCAGCTGTGTGATGAACTTACCCCGCGCGCGCGCCGCGCCGGCGCGGTGAACACCCTCAAGCGCCAGGCCGACGGTCGCCTGCTCGGCGACAACACCGACGGCGCCGGCCTGGTCCGGGATCTCACGGTCAACGCCGGTCTGCAACTGGCCGGTCAGCGCGTCCTGGTGCTGGGCGCCGGCGGCGCCGTACGCGGCGTGCTGGAGCCCTTGCTGGCCTGCAATCCCGGGCAACTGGTGCTGGCCAATCGCACCGAACTCAAGGCGGTGCAACTGGCGCGGGAATTCGCCGAACTGGGGACGATCGAGGTGGCGGCCTTCTCCACCCTGAGAGCGCCCTTCGACGTCATCATCAACGGCACCTCCGCCAGTCTCGGTGGCGGTCGCCCACCGCTGTCCGAAGCGGTGATCGGCCCGCAGACGGTGACCTACGACATGATGTACGGCAAGGACCTTACCCCTTTCAACCGCTGGGCGCAGGACAAGGGTGCCTTCCACACCCTGGACGGCCTGGGCATGCTGGTGGAACAGGCCGCCGAGGCCTTCGAACTCTGGCGCGGCGTGCGCCCCGACAGTGCGCCGGTGCTGGCGGAGTTGCGGCGGCAGCTGGGCTGAGTTCGGGCCTGGGCGGTGTTGGGCTTCGCTGCGCTCAACCCAACCTACCATCTGGAGATGGCCGCCTGCTTTGACAGCCCCCTCTCCCCTTGGGAGAGGGTTGGGGTGAGGGCCAGCCTCGCGCCCCGAAGTCACCCGTGGAAAAGGCTGCGCCGTTTTCCACGCTACGGCTCTGCAACGGGACTTCAATCGCGGCCATGGCGGTCCGCCGATGCGGCCGCTCCTACGGGATATACCGCTTCTGTAGGAGCGGCCCATGGCCGCGATGGCCGCGCTCAGATACTCGCGCTGGCTGAGGTGGCTCTGCCTTCGAAGCCAACGAAGGCGACCGCCTAGGCGATCGTGCTACGCCCCCTCCTCCCCATATCCCTCGGCCAGATGCTGGTCCTTGAGCTTCACGTAGTTGCCGGCGCTGTAGGTGAAGAAGGCCCGTTCCTTTTCCTCCAGTGGCCGCACCTGCTTGACCGGGCGACCGACGTAGAGATGCCCCCCTTCCAGCCGCTTGCCCGGCGGGACCAGGCTGCCGGCACCGATCACCACGTCATCCTCCACCACCGCACCGTCCATGACGATGCTGCCCATGCCCACCAGCACCCGGTCGCCGATCGTGCAGCCGTGCAGGGTCACCTGGTGGCCGACGGTGACGTCGTTGCCGATCAGCAAGGGATAGCCCTCCGGATTGAAGGGGCCGGCGTGGGTGATGTGCAGCACGCTGCCGTCCTGGATGCTGGTGCGGGCGCCGATGCGGACGAAGTGCATGTCGCCGCGGATCACCGTCAGCGGCCAGATCGAGCTGTCTGCGCCGAGGGTCACGTCGCCGATCACCACCGCGGTGGCGTCGACGAAGGCGCGTTCGCCCAGTTGCGGGGTCTTACCCTGGAAGGTCCTTATAGTCACGATAGATACCTTTTCTCGTCGGAAGGGTCTTGAGACCTATTAGGATGGGCTCCATATATACCTGTCAAAGCCATCGCCCCGAGGGGAACGCCGTGAGCGCCAGCAATCCGCTGCTTCAGTCCCATGACCTGCCGCCCTTTTCCGCCATCAAGCCCGAGCACGTCGAGCCGGCCATCGACACCATCCTGGCCGAGAACCGTGCCGCCCTGGCCAAGCTGCTGGAGACCCAGAAGGAACACCCCACCTGGGCCGGCCTGGTGCTGGCGATGGACGAGCTGAACGATCGCCTGGGCCAGGCCTGGAGCCCCATCGGCCACCTCAACGCCGTGTGCAACAGTGCCGAGCTGCGCGCCGCCTACGAGGCCTGCCTGCCCAAGCTGTCGGCCTATTCCACCGAGATCGGCCAGAACAAGGACCTCTTCCAGGCCTACAGCCGCCTGGCCGAGAGCGAGGAAGCCAAGGGCTTCGACGTCGGTCAGAAAACCACCCTGGAGCACGCCCTGCGCGACTTCCGCCTGTCCGGCATCGACCTGCCGCCGGCCGAGCAGCAGCGCTATGCCGCCATCCAGGCGCGCAAGTCCGAGCTGGGCAGCAAGTTCTCCAACCAGCTGCTCGACGCGACGCAGGCCTGGACCAAGCACCTTACCGACGAAGCCGCCCTGGCCGGCCTGCCCGAGTCGGCCAAGGCGCAGCTGCAGGCCGCCGCCCAGGCCAAGGAGCTGGACGGCTGGCTGGTGACCCTGGAATTCCCCAGCTACTACGCGGTGATGACCTACGCCGATGACCGCGCCCTGCGCGAAGAGGTCTATGCCGCCTACGCCACCCGCGCCTCCGAACAGGGTCCCAATGCCGGCCAGTTCGACAATGGCCCGGTGATGGAGGAATTGCTCGACCTGCGCCAGGAACTCGCCCGCCTGCTGGGCTACGCCAACTACGCCGAGCTGTCGCTGGCTACCAAGATGGCCGAGAGCAGCGACCAGGTGCTGGGTTTCCTGCGCGACCTCGCCGTGCGCTCCAAGCCCTTCGCCCAGCGCGACCTGGAAGAACTGCGCGCCTTCGCCGCCGAACAGGGCGTGCAGGATCTGCAGAGCTGGGACACCGGCTATTTCGCCGAAAAGCTGCGCCAGCAGCGCTATTCGCTGTCCCAGGAAGAGGTCCGTGCCTGGTTCCCGGTGGACAAGGTGCTGTCCGGCCTGTTCGCCACGGTGCAGAAGCTCTATGGCATCGAGATCGCCGAGTTGCGTGACTTCGAGAAGTGGCATCCGGACGTGCGCCTGTTCGAGATCAAGGAAAACGGCACCTCCATCGGCCGCTTCTATTTCGATCTCTATGCCCGCGCCAACAAGCGTGGCGGTGCCTGGATGGACGGTGCCCGCGACAAGCGCCGCGATGCCCAGGGTCGGCTGATCGATCCGGTGGCCTACCTGGTCTGCAACTTCACGCCGGCCAGCCCCGGCAAGCCGGCGCTGCTCACCCATGACGAGGTGACCACCCTCTTCCACGAATTCGGCCATGGCCTGCACCACCTGCTGACCCGCGTCGAGCACGCCAGCGTTTCCGGCATCAACGGCGTGGCCTGGGATGCGGTGGAGCTGCCCAGCCAATTCATGGAGAACTGGTGCTGGGAGCCCGAGGGCCTGGCGCTGATCTCCGGCCACTACGAGACCGGCGAGCCGCTGCCCCAGGAGCTGCTGGACAAGATGCTGGCGGCCAAGAACTTCCAGTCCGGCCTGATGATGCTGCGCCAGCTGGAATTCTCGCTGTTCGACTTCGAGCTGCACGCGACCCACGGCGACGGTCGCAGCGTGCGCGAGGTGCTGGAAGGCATCCGCGACGAGATCTCGGTGGTGCGTCCGCCGGCCTACAACCGCTTCCCCAACAGCTTCGCGCACATCTTCGCCGGCGGTTATGCGGCGGGTTACTACAGTTACAAGTGGGCCGAGGTGCTGTCCGCCGATGCCTTCGCCAAGTTCGAGGAAGAAGGCGTCTTCAACCCCGAAACCGGGCGGGCCTTCCGTGAAGCCATCCTGGCCCGCGGCGGCTCCCAGGCCCCCATGGTGCTGTTCGTCGACTTCCGCGGTCGCGAGCCCAGCATCGACGCCCTGCTCCGCCATTCCGGGCTGAGCGAGGAGGCGGCGTGAGCGAGCCGATCCGCAAGAGGTTCATCGCCGGGGCGGTCTGCCCGGCGTGCCAGGCGCAGGACACCCTGAAGATGTGGACCCAGGACGGCACCCCCCATCGCGAGTGTGTCTCCTGCGGCTACAGCGACACCCTGGACGAGCGCGGCAATTCGGTCCCCAAGGAATTGCCGACGCGGGTCAACATCAGTGCGCTCAAGCCCAAGAAGCCCGATCCCACCGTACAGGCCGTGCAGTTCTTTCCCAATCCCAAGCTGAAGAAGCCGGATTAGGCAGGAATGACCTTCGACAAGACCGCGCCCGGGATCCCCCGGGCGCGGTCTTGCTGTTTCTGGGGTGAATAACATCGAGCCGGACAGGGCATGAGCAGCGGTGAAAACTGCCATAAACGCAGGGGGTCTCAAGCTTTATCCACAAAAAGTGGAATCGATAGCCAGCCGATCATCTTTTTAATCCATTGATAATAAAGGCTTTTTATTCGATATCTGGTTTGTCTTAGGGATTTATCACGGAGTTATACCGATTTTATCCCGGATTTATCCACAGGCTGCGCGTCCGCGAATGACCCGGGAGTCTTTTTCCGCGATCGGACTCCAAGGGGATAACCGACACCCTCGTCCCCCATGAGGAAAGCCCCGATGCGTACCCTCCTCGCTGCTGCAGTCTTCTGCCTGACCGGCAACCTGGCCCTGGCCGCGCCGCCGGATCACGGGCCTGGTGGGCCCAAGGGACCGCCCGGGCCGGGCTGGCAGGAACAGGGTGGCCCTCATGGCCAGGGCCCGGGCCCCAAGGCGCATGGCCAGGGTCGTCCGGGTGCCGGACCGGCCGCGGGCGGGCCGCCGGATCTGGGACCGGCGCGGGAGCGCATCCAGGCGCTGCGCGGCCAGATCGGCCGTGGGGGTGACCTGCCACCGGGTCTGCGTCTGGAGCGCGGGCATCCCCTGCCACCCGGCTACGGCCGCCCCCTGCCCCCGGGCATCGCCCGCCAGTTGCCTGACTATCCAGGCTACGAATGGCGGCGCCTGGGTACCGACATGGTGCTGGTCGCCGTGGGCACCGGGCTCGTCTACGCCATCCTGCAGGGCGTGCTGGACTAGCCCGGGCAATTCTTTTGCCGGCAGCCCGCGGGCACCACCGAGTTCACCGCAGGCTCTGGCATGGGCTCCCGGGGCCGGTCGCTCGGGCGTGGCCCGCCGGTGCGCCGGCGCAGGCGATAAATGGCGAAATCCCTCTGGCACAGTGCCAGCCCGGATTTCAGTAGAATAGCCGCCGCGCGCGGCCGCCTTCCGCCTCCAGACGGTAGGGAAACCGGGCCGCCTCGCACCGGTCTCAACGCCCATCGCTCGCCAAGGATTTCCCATGAGAGCTCTGCCCCGTCTGCTGCCGCTGGCCCTGTTCGCCCTGCTCGTGGGGCACCATGCCCCGGCCCGCGCCGAACCCGGTCTGTTCAATCTGCTGGTCGGCAGCTACACCGCGGGCAGCAGCCAGGGGCTGTATGTCTACCGCTTCAACAGTCGCAATGGCCAGATCGATGGCCCGCTGCGCATCGTCAAGGCGTCCAATCCCTCGTTTCTGACCCTGTCTCGCGATGGCCGGACCCTGTTCGCCGTCAACGAGAATGGCCGGGGCTCGAGCGGCGACAGCATCGGCCGGGTCACCTCCTATCGCTTCGAACCGGGCAATGGCCGTCTGCAGCAGATCAGTCAGGTCAAGAGCCTGGGCGACGAGCCGACCCATTCCAGCCTCAGCACCGACGGCAAGTTCCTGTTCGTGGCCAACTACTCCAGCCTGCCGGAAGGCTCCCTGGCGGTGCTGCCGATCCAGGACGGCGGCGTGCTCAGTCCGGTGGCGCAGATCGAATTCCACCAGCCCAGCGAACAGCACCCACGCCAGCAGTCCAGCCATGTGCACGCGGCGGTGACCACCCCGGACGGCCGCTTCGTCTTCGCCCCGGACCTGGGCGCCGACAAGGTCTTCGTCTATCGCTATCTGCCGCAGCAGCCGGAGCGGCCGCTGGTGGCCGCCGAGACGCCCTTCGTGCCGGTCCCGGAAGGCAGCGGGCCGCGTCATCTGGTGTTCAGCGCCGATGGCCGCTATGCCTACCTGACCCTGGAACTGGCCGGGCAGGTGATGGCCTTCGCCCACCAGGACGGCATGCTGCGGCAGTTGCAGAGCTACAGCCTGACGCCCCAGGAATTCACCGGCGAGCGGGATGCCGGAGCGCTGCACCTGTCCGGCGACGGGCGCTTCCTCTATGTCGCCAGCCGTGGCACCGACAACCAGCTGGCGGTGTTCGCGGTGAATCCCGACGGCACCCTGACCTTTGTCGAACGCCATCCAGTCAACGGCCTGTCGCCACGGGAATTCGCCATCGATCCGTCCGGGCGCTTCCTGCTGGTGGCCAACCAGAAATCCAACCAGCTCAAGGTCTTTGCTCGGGATCCCGACAGCGGCAAGCTCGGCGACGAACTACAGAGCCTGGACGTTGGCGCCCCGGCTGACCTCAAATTCGTCGCGGTACCCTGATGACCCACTTCGATCGTCTGCACCACGTGGCGCTGATCTGCGCCGACTACCAACGCTCCCGGCACTTCTACACCGAGATCCTCGGGTTGCCGGTGATCGCCGAGACCTATCGTGAGGCCCGGCGCTCCTGGAAGCTGGATCTGGCGGTGGGCGCGCATGCCCAACTGGAGCTGTTTTCCTTTCCCGATGCCCCGCCCAGGCCGTCGCGCCCGGAGGCCCAGGGGCTGCGCCACCTGGCCTTTGCCGTGGCCGACCTGGACGCCACCGTCGCCCACCTGCAGAGCCATGGCGTGGTCACCGAGCCGATCCGCACCGACGAACTGACCGGCAAGAGATTCACCTTCTTCGCCGATCCGGACGATCTGCCGCTGGAAGTCTACGAGCGCTAGCGCGCCGCTCAGGTCGCCAGCCGCGCGCCGGCCAGGGATTCGCGCGGCAGCTCCAGTTCTTCCAGCAGCCAGTCGAGAAAGCGCTGCACCAGCCGCTGGCGCCGCTTGCGCTCGGGCAGGATGGCGTAATAGCCATAGCGCGAGGTGGCCAGTCCGGCGAAGGGACGACAGAGCAGCTCCTGCTGCAGCAGGTCGTCCACCAGGTGGCGCCAGCCGATCGCCAGGCCCTGGCCGGCAATGGCCGCCTGGATCACCAGGGTATAGTTGTCGAAGCTCAGCACCGCGCCGGACGGCGCGGCGGGCAGGGGCGCCAGGTCCAGCGCCGGCAACAGCGTCTTCCAGTCGTACCAGCGGCTGTTGGGCGCCGCCTTGAGGTGCAGCAACGGCCAGCGCCCCAGTTCCAGGGCGGGCAACGGCGGCTGCCGACCCTGGAGTAGCCGCGGACTGCACACCGGAAAGACCTCTTCGCGAAACAGCGGCCAGGCTTCGCCATGCTTGAAGCGGCCGTCGCCGAAGCCCAGGGTGATGTCGATCTCCGGACCGGGCAGGGGCACCCTGTCGCTGGTCACCAGGCTGACGTCCAGCTCCGGGTGGCGGGCATGAAAACGCGGCAGGCGCGGCAACAGCCAGTAGGCGGCAAAGGCGAAATCGGTGGCCACCTGCAGCACCTCGTGGGCGGGGCGGGCGGTAACCAGCCGCACCCCCTCGTCCAGGGTGGCGAGACCGGCCTCGACGTATTCCTGCAGCAGCCGTCCGGCTTCGGTGAGCAGGATGCCGCGATGGACGCGATCGAACAGCCGCACCTGCAACTGGGCTTCCAGGCGCTTGATCTGCTGGCTGATGGCCGGCTGGGTGGTCCCAAGTTCGCCCGCCGCTGCGGTAAAGCTCAGGCGGCGTGCCACCACCTCGAAGGTGCGCAGGCTGTCCAGCGCCAGGGCCGGGCGGTCGGGAGGGGGAGTGGCGTCCAAGGGTGCGTTTCCATGGCGATAGGTCATAAGCCCAGCTTATCCGAAACATCATTCCCAATGGCCTTCACGCAGATTTTTCAGCGTTGGATGATGGGCCACCCATAAGCAACCCTGATCCTAGCGGAGGCGCTCTTGTCCAAGCCGATGAACATCCTCTTTCTCATGGCCGACCAGATGGCGGCGCCCATCCTGCCGCTGTACGACCCCGCCTCGCCGATCAAGCTGCCCCATCTGCAGCGCCTGGCCGAGCGCGCCGTGGTATTCGACTCTGCCTACTGCAACAGTCCGCTGTGCGCACCCTCGCGCTTCACCCTGGTGAGCGGCCAGCTGCCGTCGAAGATCGGCGCCTACGACAACGCCGCCGATTTCGCCGCGGACATTCCCACCTATGCCCACCACCTGCGCCGCCTCGGCTATCGCACGGCGCTGTCGGGCAAGATGCATTTCTGCGGACCGGATCAGCTGCACGGCTACGAAGAGCGCCTGACCAGCGACATCTATCCCGCCGACTACGGCTGGGCGGTGAACTGGGACGCGGCGGACGAGCGCCCGAGCTGGTACCACAACATGTCCTCGGTGCTGCAGGCCGGGCCCTGCGTGCGCACCAACCAGCTGGATTTCGACGAAGAGGTGGTCTTCAAGGCGCGCCAGTACCTCTACGATCACGTGCGTCGCGGCGATGACCAGCCGTTCTGCCTGACCGTGTCCCTGACCCATCCGCACGATCCCTACACCATCCCCCGCGAGTTCTGGGACCTGTACAACGAGGTCGACATCCCGCTTCCGCAAGGCGCCATCCCCCAGGCCGAGCAGGATCCCCACAGCCAGCGCCTGCTCAAGGTGATCGACCTCTGGGACAAGCCGCTGCCCGAGGCCAAGATCCGCGATGCCCGCCAGGCCTACTACGGTGCCTGCAGCTATGTCGACGCCCAGGTCGGCCACCTGCTCAAGACCCTGGAGGAATGCGGTCTGGCCGACGACACCGTGATCATCTTTTCCGGCGACCATGGCGACATGCTTGGTGAGCGCGGACTCTGGTACAAGATGCACTGGTTCGAGATGGCCGCGCGGGTACCGCTGCTGATCCATGCGCCCGGTCGCTTCGCCCCGGCGCGGGTGCAGGCCTCGGTCTCGACCCTGGACCTGCTGCCGACCTTCGTCGAGCTGGCCGGCGGCCAGCTGCCGGATGAACTGCCACTGGATGGCCGTTCGCTGCTGCCGCACCTGGAGGGCCGGGCCGGGCACGACGAGGTGATCGGCGAATACCTGGCCGAGGGCACCGTCAGCCCGCTGCTGATGATCCGCCGCGGCGCCTACAAGTACATCCACTGCGAACTGGATCCGCCGCTGCTGTTCGATCTGCAGAACGATCCGCTGGAGCGCGAGAATCTGGCCGCCAGCGCCGACTATGCCGAGTTGCTCGCCAGCTTCCAGGCCGAGGTCCGCCAGCGCTGGGACCTGCCGCGCCTGCACGCCGAGGTGCTGGCCAGCCAGCGGCGGCGACGCTTCGTCGCCAAGGCCCTGGAACAGGGCGAGCGGACCAGCTGGGATCACCAGCCCTTCGTCGATGCCAGCCAGCAATACATGCGTAATCACATCGATCTCGATGACCTGGAGCGTCGTGCCCGCTACCCTCAACCCTGAACCGCTAACAGGAGCACGGCCATGAAACACGGAATCATCGCTACCTTCACGCTGGCCCTGGTCAGCCTGTCGGCCCAGGCCGAGGACCAGGCCTGCGCAACGGTTCGCCTGGCCGATCCGGGCTGGAGTGATATCGCCGCCACCAATGCCCTGACTGGCGCGATCCTGGGTGCGCTGGGCTACACCGGCAAGGTCGAGACCCTGGCGGTGCCGATCATCTACGGCGGCATGCGCAACGGGCAGGTGGATGCCTTCCTCGGCAACTGGATGCCGGCGCAGCAGGCGCACTATGACCAGTTCGTGAAGACCGGGCAGGTCACCGAGCTGGCGCAGAATCTGGTCGGGACCGAATTTACCCTGGCGGTGCCCACCTATGTCTGGGAAGGCGGGGTAAAGAGCTTCGATGACCTGGCCAAGCATGCCGACCAGTTCGGCAAGAAGATCTACGGGATCGGCGCCGGCGCGCCGGCCAACCAGTCGCTGCAGAAGATCATCCAGGACAACGAATTTGGTCTGGGTGGCTGGCAACTGGTGGAGTCCAGCGAGCAGGCCATGCTGTCCCAGGTCGGGCGGGCGGTGAAGCGCGACAAGTGGGTGGTCTTTCTCGGCTGGACCCCGCACCCCATGAACGTCGACTACCCCATCAAGTACCTGACCGGCGGCGACAAGTACTTCGGGACCGCCGGCACGGTGAACACCCTGACGCGCAAGGGCTACGCCGAGCAGTGCCCCAATCCGGCCCGCCTGCTGAGCAACATGAAATTCACCCTGGACATGGAAAACGCCGTCATGAGCGCCGCGCGGGACAAGGGCGGCAGCTACGACACCGCCGCCAAGGCCTGGCTCAAGGCCCATCCGCAGGTGCTGGAGCCCTGGCTGCAGGGGGTCACCACCCGCGATGGCCAGCCGGGCCTGCCGGCGGTACAGAAAGCCCTGTGAACGCTACGGCCTGAGGGCTACCTGAGACCGAGCCGCCGCGCCAGGCGGGCGAGGTTGGCGCGGTCCAGATCGAGGGCGGCGGCGGCCAGGGTCCAGTTCTGGCTGTGCTGTTCCAGCGCCAGGGTGATGGTCTGGCGCTGGAAGGCGTCCGTGGCCTCGCGCAGGGAGGTGGTGGGCAGGGCGGTATCCTCCTCGGGCAGGGGCGCGGTGCCCAGTGGCAGGCCGAGCTGATCGCTGTCCAGGGTCAGGATGCCGCCGCGTTCCTCGCTGCCGGCATGGGCCTTGAGCGCCGCCCGGCTGATGAGGTGGGAAAGTTCGCGCACGTTGCCCGGCCAGTCGTAGGCCAGCAGGGTGCGCTGCGCCGCGGGCGTCAGCCGCAGGCCCCGCAGGCCCAGGCGGGCACGATTCTGCTCCAGGTAGAAACCGGCCAGCAGCAGGACGTCGCGGCCGCGCTCGCGCATGGCCGGCACGGCCAGCGGATAGACGCTCAGGCGATGATAGAGGTCGGCGCGAAAGCGCCCGGCGCGCACGCACTCGGCCAGGTCGCGATTGGTGGCGGCGATGATGCGCACGTCGACCTTGAGATCGCGATCCGAGCCCAGCCGCTGCAACTGGCCGCTCTGCAGCACCCGCAGCAGCTTGGCCTGCACCGTCAGCGGCAATTCGCCGACCTCGTCGAGAAACAGGGTGCCGCCGTCAGCCAGCTCGAAGCGCCCGCGGCGGTCGCTCACCGCGCCGGAAAAGGCCCCGCGCACATGGCCAAAGAGTTCGCTTTCCACCAGGGCCTCGGGCAGGGCCGCGCAGTTGAGGCTGATCAGCGGCCGCTGCTGGCGCAGGGAGCGCGCGTGCACGGCTTCGGCCACCAGCTCCTTGCCGACTCCGGTCTCGCCGGTGATGAGCACTGTCAGGTCGCTGGCCGCCACGGTCTCGATCTCCTGCCGTAGGCGCAGGCTGGCCGGACTCTGGCCGATGAGTTCACGGGGCCGCTGGTGCCCTACCGATTGCTGATAGGCCACGGTCAGCTCGTGCTCGCTGACGATGCGCGCGGAGAGCTGGCCGATGCGCTCGGCGGCGGCCACGGTGGCGGCCGCCAGCCCGGCGAAGGCGGCGAGGATGGTGAGATCCTCGGGCTGGGCATTCTGCGCCTGCAGCGAATCCAGGGTCAGCAGGCCCCAGAGCTGGTCCTGCACATAGAGCGGACAGCCCAGGCAGTCGTGGACCTCCAGATGCCCCTGCACGCCTTCCACCAAGCCATCGTAGGGATCGGGCAGATCGCAATCGACGGCGAAGCGGGTGGGCGCGCGACTCGCCAGCAGCAGCGCCAGGCGCGGGTGCTCGCCGACCTTGAAGCGCCGGCCCAGGGTGTCGGCCGCGAGGCCCCTTACCGCCAGGGGCACCAGTATGTCGCCGTCCAGGCGCAACAGGGCCACCGCATCGAAGGGCAGGACCTGGCGCAGGGCATCGAGCAGGCTGGCGTAACGCTGCTGGTCGGGCAGGTCGCGGGCCAGATCCGCCACTAGGGGCACCATGGCTTCGAGCAGGGTGGTACGGGTCAATTTGACCTCGGCGAGTCATAGGGACCTGGTCATTATGACAAGCTCCCTGGATAAAAGCCTGATCTGGCGCAGTTTTTTGGTTGGCACGACTCGTGATACGGCCAGGGCAGTCCTGTTTGGAGATCCCTGCCATGCTGTCATCAGACCAAAAAGCCATCATCAAGGCCACCGTCCCCCTGCTGGAAACCGGCGGGGAAGCCCTGACCCGGCATTTCTACGACAGATTGCTCGGCGACAACCCCGAGATCCGCCCGCTGTTCAACGGCGCCCACCAGGCCAGTGGCGCCCAGGCCCGGGCGCTGGCCCGCGCGGTGCTGATGTACGCCCGCTACATCGATCGCCTGGATACCCTGGGGCCGCTGGTGGAGCAGATCGTCAACAAGCACGTCTCGCTGCAGGTGCAGGCAGATCACTATCCGCTGGTGGGCATCGCCCTGCTGCAGAGCATCCGCGAGGTGCTGGGAGCCGAGGTGGCCACCGATGCGGTGATCGACGCCTGGGCCGCCGCCTATGGCCAGCTGGCCAATCTGCTGATCGGTGCCGAGGAACAGCGCTACGCCGCCCAGGCCGAGGCGCCCGGTGGCTGGCGTGGCGGGCGGGCGTTCCGCATCGCGCGGATCGAGCCGGAAAGCGAAGAGATCAGCTCCTTCTACCTGGAGCCGGTGGACGGCCTGCCGACCAGCATCGCCCAACCCGGCCAGTACCTGGGGTTGAGCCTGACGCTGGACGGGGTCGAATACCGCCGCAACTACTCGATCTCCGCCGCCAGCGAAGGCCGTGGCTATCGCATTAGCGTCAAGCATCAGCCGGGTGGGGTGGTCTCGCGCTACCTGCATACCGACGCTCATGAGGGCACCGTGCTGCAGGTCTTCGCGCCGGCCGGCGAATTCGTCCTGCAGGAATCGACCAAGCCGCTGCTGCTAATCGCCGGTGGCGTCGGCATCACGCCGCTGCTGCCCATGGTGTCGGCGGCGCTGCCGAGCGGGCGGTCGATCCAGCTGATCCATTGCACCCGCCATGTCGGGGTGCAGGCCTTCGGGCACTGGCTGGAAGAGCAGGCCGCCCACCATCCGCAACTGCAGCTGTATTTCTGCTACAGCGAGCCGGTGGCGGAAGAGGCCTATGCCTCGCGCCTGGATCGGGCGCGCCTGCAGCGTTGGCTGCCCAGGGATCGCGACCTGGACGTCTATCTTCTCGGCCCGCAGCCGTTCATGGCCCAGGTGCGCCGTGATCTGCTGGAGCTGGGCGTGCCGGAAAAGCAGATCCGCCATGAGTTCTTCGGACCCGCCACGGACCTCTGAAAAAAGAAACGCCCGCTGCCTTAGGACAGTGGGCGTTTCTTCAATAGAAGCAAGGCGCCACGCTCGGGCGGTGCCTTGTAGGCTGAGACCTAGCGACGCTGGTAGACGATGTCCTTGCTACCGCCTTCGCAGCTGCCCACCACCTTGGCGGAGGCGGTGGCGCTGCCCTTGTCCACCACCTCGAGGCTGTAGTTCGCCACCTGCTTGGCCTGCAGCTTGGCATCGATATCGGCCTTGACCGTGTCGCACGAGGTGCCGGCGGCAAAGGCACCGCCGCTCAGGGCCAACAAACCGAGGGTGATCACGACTCTACGCATCTTGCCTGTCCTTTTGCGGGGGGAGGGAGGTCTGGAGCTACGCTCAGCTGGCTTCGATACGGAAGCCGATCTTCAGGGTGACCTGATAATGGGCCACCTTGGCGTCCTGGATATGACCGCGGATTTCACCCACCTCGAACCATTCCAGGTTCTTGACCGACTTGGCGGTCTCGGCGAGGGCGTTGTTGATGGCGTCCTCGACACTGGTGGTGGAGGAGCCAACGATTTCCAGCTTCTTGTAGGTGTGATGATCGGACATGAAACTCTCCTGGGTCAGCAATAGCGGGCGCTGCAGCGGATAGCCGGCAACGCGTTGACCGGTGTCGCGGTCGACTCGCCGGGAAGGGTGCCTCTGCCATTTGAGGCCGCGAAAGGCCCCGATAAGTTCACTGCCCAGGCTCTCGCCCACGGCTTTGCAGCACTTTCCAACGGCTCGGTAGTCACATTTCCTGAATCCGTCCATCCCAGGAGGTTGTCATGGCCCGTAACACCGATTACCAGGCGTCCATCGCCAGCATCGAGAACGAAATCAACAGCCTGCTCGACTCGCTGGCGTCGCTGAAGAAGAACGCTGCACGCGAATCCCGCAGCAGTCTGAACTCCTTCAAGAGCACCGCTCGCGAAGCCCTGCACCATTCGGGCGATTCGCTGGAAGAAGTCTATGACGACGTGCGTCGCCTGACCCGTCAGTACGGTCGCGCCGCCAGCGGCGTGGCGCGCGAACATCCCTGGGCCACCGTCGGCATCGCCGCCGGCGTGACCGTCCTGGTCGGCTGGGCGCTGCTGCGCGGCGACCACTGATCGTGGCGGTTCGAGGCATCCTCAAGGGGTGCCTCGGGCGCTAGCGCTCGGCTAGCTCGGTTCTGAGCCAGGCCGCCAACCGCTCCACCCGTTCATCCGCCAGCCGACCCGGCGCCCACAGCGCCAATTCTGCACCGGTCGCCGCAAAACCCCAGGGCGCCACCAGCCGGCCCGCCTTGAGATCCGCCGCCACCAGTGGCTCCGGCGCGATCGCCACGCCCAATCCCGATAGCGCCGCTTCCAGCAGGTAATAGAGGTGCTCGAAGCCCTGCCCGTACTCCAGCACCGGTGCCTCCTGGCCCTGGGTGGCGAACCACTGTGGCCAGGCCTGGGGCCGTGACAGGGTGTGCAGCAACCGTTCCGCCAGCAAGGCCTGCAGGTCGCCGTCCCGCAATCTCAGATAGGCCGGGCAATAGGGGCTCAGCACCGGGCCGATGCGCTCGGCTGCCAGGTGATAAGGCATCACTTCCTGCGGTGGCGCCGTCTCGGTGAACAGCAGGCTGGCGTCCAGGCCGGCGGCGGCCAGCGGGGTGTCGTCGGTGCGGGTCGAGAGGTGCAGGCGCAACTCCGGCAGATCGCGATTGAGGCGATCCAGCCGCGGAATGAACCAGCGCGCCACCAGACTGCCCGGGCAGCCCAGCACGAAGGGCCCCTGGCGACTGCCGGCCTTGAGTTCGGCGCACACCTCACGTAAGCGCTCGAAGACCTCGCCACTCACCTCGCGCAGCCGCAGACCGGCTTCGGTCAGCGCCAGGCCACGGCCTTCGCGGCGAAACAGCGCCACCCCCAGTTGTTCCTCCAGCGCACGGATCTGGCGGCTCACGGCGCCATGGGTCACATGCAGCTCGTCTCCGGCGCGGCTCATGCCACCCAGACGAGCAGTGGCTTCGAAGGCGCGTAGGGCATTCAGGGGCGGCAGGTCGCGGGGATCGCTCATCTGTGAGATTTCCTGACGGATCATCGCGATCTTATCGATTTATCAGCGGCACTCAAGCGGGTAAGGTAGATCCATCTTCGCAGGAGAATCCCATGACCCAGACCGCTTATCGCCAGGGCCCCGACGCTCAAGGCATGTTCGGCCAGTTCGGTGGCCGCTATGTCGCCGAAACCCTGATGCCGCTGATCCTCGATCTGCAGCGCGAATACGAGACCGCCATGGAAGACCCGGCGTTTCTCGAGCAGCTGGCCTACTTCCAGCGCGACTACGTCGGTCGGCCCAATCCGCTGTACTTCGCCGAGCGCCTGACCGAGCACTTCGGTGGCGCCAAGATCTATCTCAAGCGCGAAGAGTTGAATCACACCGGCGCGCACAAGATCAACAACTGCATTGGCCAGATCCTGCTGGCCAAGCGCATGGGCAAGACCCGCATCATCGCCGAGACCGGCGCCGGCATGCACGGCGTGGCCACTGCCACCGTGGCCGCGCGTTTCGGCCTGCCCTGCGTCATCTACATGGGCAGCACCGACATCGACCGCCAGCAGGCCAATGTCTTTCGCATGAAGCTGCTGGGTGCCGAGGTGATTCCGGTCACCTCTGGTACCGGCACCCTCAAGGACGCCATGAACGAGGCGCTGCGCGACTGGGTGACCAATGTCGCCGACACCTTCTACCTGATCGGTACCGTGGCCGGTCCGCACCCCTATCCGGCCATGGTCCGCGATTTCCAGGCCGTGATCGGTCGCGAGACCCGCGCCCAGATCCTGGAGAAGGAAGGACGCCTGCCCGACAGCCTGATCGCCTGCGTCGGCGGTGGCTCCAACGCCATGGGCCTGTTCCACGAATTCCTCGATGACCGGGACGTCGCCATCATCGGCGTTGAAGCCGGCGGCCACGGCGTCGACACCAGCAAGCACGCCTCCAGCCTTAACGGCGGGATGCCCGGGGTGCTGCACGGCAACCGCACCTTCCTGCTGCAGGACGACGACGGCCAGATCATCGACGCCCACTCGATTTCCGCCGGCCTGGACTATCCCGGCATCGGTCCGGAGCACGCCCACCTGCACGACGTGAAGCGCGTGGAATACGTGCCGATCAACGACGACGAGGCGCTCAAGGCCTTCCACCAGACCTGCCGCCTGGAAGGCATCATTCCGGCGCTGGAAACGGCTCACGCCCTGGCCGAGGCCTACAAGCGCGCGCCGCACCTGCCCAAGGACCACCTGATGGTGATCTGCCTCTCGGGCCGCGGCGACAAGGACATGCAGACCGTGATGAGTCACCTGGGAGATGCCCTATGAGCCGCCTGGAAACCCGCTTCGCCGCGCTGAAGGCCGAGGGCCGCGCGGCCCTGGTCACCTACACCACCGCCGGCGATCCGGACTATGACACCGCCCTGGCCATCCTCAAGGGCCTGCCGGCGGCCGGTGCTGACGTCATCGAGCTGGGCATGCCCTTCACTGATCCCATGGCCGACGGCCCGGCTATCCAGGCCGCTGCCCTGCGCGCCCTGCAGGCGGGTCAGAATCTGGCCAAGACCCTGGAGATGGTGCGCGACTTCCGGCGCGGCGAAGGCGAGACGCCGCTGGTGCTGATGGGCTACTACAACCCCATCCATCGCTATGGCGTGGAGCGCTTCCTGGCGGAAGCCGCCGAAGCGGGCGTGGATGGCCTGATCGTGGTCGACCTCCCGCCCGAGCACGACGCCGAGCTGGCGCTGCCAGCCCAGGCCGCCGGCATCGACTTCATTCGCCTGACCACCCCGACCACCGACGACGCCCGCCTGCCGCGGGTGCTCAACACCAGCTCCGGCTTCGTCTACTACGTGTCCGTCGCTGGCGTGACCGGTGCCGGTTCGGCCACCACCGAGCACGTCGAAGCCGCCGTGGCGCGTCTGCGCCGCTTCACCGACCTGCCCCTGGCCGTCGGCTTCGGCATCCGTACTCCCGAGCAGGCACGGGTGATCGCCCGGATCGCCGATGGTGTAGTGGTGGGCTCGGCGTTCGTCGACCAGATCGCCAAGGCCGAGTCCTCGGGCGCTGCCATCGACGGCGTGCTCGGCCTCTGCAAGCAGCTGTCGGACAGCGTACGCACCGCACGCTAGGCCCTCGCCAGCCTCGAAAAAGACCGCCTCAGGCGGTCTTTTTTTATGCCCGGGCAGCCTGCAAGCTGTGCATAACTTTGTGGGCAGTCTGTTCGCTTCCGGCGCAAAGCCGCGTGCCAGAAGGACTGGGCAGGTATTGGCCCTGTTGATCGAATCCGCTACGACTTGGTCCGCTGAGTCAGGCCACGAACGCCGGACCGTTTTATCGTCATTGCCTGACAGGTAAAGGCTGTGGATAAGCCCTGGGCAAGTTGTCAGCAACCGATCAGGCTGTTGTCCGGGCAAAATTGCTCAATAAATAGCCAATCTCGTTCAGGTTACTCAGGCGGCCGAATGCGCACTCCGCGATCCGGTTTTCCCACATCTGCTGTGCGCGCGCCTGTGGAAAAGATGTGGGACCTGGCCTGTATGCCATAGCTGGTAAGGCCTGCAGAGGATCGTACAAAAAATGATCAATCCTCTTTCAGGTGTTTTCCACAACCCACAATAGCGCTGCATAGGGCTGTGGATAGGTTGTTCGTCTAGTGCCAGAGACCAGAGCTGGCGCGGCTTCCAGAGAATCGATCAAATAATGACCAGTTTTCCCGGTTATTCCCGAGTCAAGGAATTTTTGCTGCCATCCCAATGAGTTATCCACGTCTGCTCAGCGCCGGGCTCAACGATCACCGCTAAAAGACTTGTGGATAAGTCTGTTGATTTTCTGTTTGGAAGCCTGTGCACGACAGCAGTGACCTAGCGCAGCGTCACCTGCTGGCGCAGGCCCGCGGCCGGCAGGACGAAGGCGCATTCCTCGAAGGTGGCCATGCGCATGCGCAGTGGCGGATTGTTGCTGTAGCCGTATTGTTCGGTGGGCATGCCGATGAAATTGGTGTCCAGCGCGCTGTTGCCGTTGTTGTCGTGGATGACCGACACGGCATAGCGCCCGGGCGGCAGCTCGAAGCGTTGCTCCTGGGTACCCGCCTGCGCGGCGAGATGGGCCTGGGCCACTGGCGTCTTGTGCGCCTTCCAGGCCGCTTCGCTGTCGAATACCGCCAGCAGCAACTGGCCCCCCGAGGCATCGACCGTCTCCACCCGTACCTGCAGTTCGGCGGCCTGCAAGAGACCGCTCAGACCGAGACCAGCAACCAACAACAGAGACTTCATGGGCATTCCTTCAGCAGGGGGAGGGCAGCAGCCGCAGCAACTCGGCCGGTTGTTCGAAGAAGAGATCGGGTTGCTGGGCGCGCAGCGTCGTGGGGCAGCCATAGCCCCAGGCCACGGCGGCGCAGCCCAGTCCGGCGCGACGCGCGGCCTGGAGATCGCGCAGTTCGTCACCGACATAGAGGGCTTCGGCCGGTGCTATCCGCTGGTGACGGAGCAGACGGGTCAGGCGCCGCGCCTTGCCCAGCAGGGGGATGTCGAATTCGCCAGCGGCAAACAGGCGTCCGGCCTGGGGCAGCACCTGGTGCACGGCCGCGGCGGAGTTGGAGGTCGCCAGGCCCAGCTGCAGGCCACTGGCCTGCAAGCGATCGAGGGTAGCGGGAATATCGGCGAAGGGCAGGACCTGATTGCCTCGCTGGACCAGCAGGCGGCGATAGTGCCGGGCGATGCGGGGCACCTGCCAGAGCGGGATGTCCAGGCTGTCGAGCAGACCGGTCAGGGAGGCGGCGCGCAGCCGGGGCCACTCGTCGGCAGCTGGCTGGCGAAAGCCATGGGTCTGCGCCAGCTCGCCGAGACAGCCCAGCAGAAAGGGCAGGCTGTTCGCCAGGGTGCCGTCGAAGTCGAAGATGACGTAGCGATAGCTCATGCGAGAGAGGCGCGGTGGGCGAAGGCGCCAGCGTAGCGGTCGCCTCCCGGTTTTGCCACCGCGACGGGATCCGGCAGGGGTGTCTCTGCCGGACAGGTCACACGCGGAAGCGGCGGATCTGGCCGTTGAGCTCCACCGCCAGCTCGGAGAGCTGCTGGCTGGCGGCGCGGGTCTGTTCGGCACCGGCGGCGGTCTGCACCGACAGATCGCGGATGCGCACCAGGTTGCGATCCACCTCGCGGGCCACCTGGGCCTGCTCTTCGGCGGCGCTGGCGATCACCAGGTTGCGCTCGTCGATGCCCGACACCGATTGGGCGATGGCGGCCAGGGCGGCGTTGGCCGACTGCGCCTGCTCGCGGGTCTGCCGGGCCTGGTCGGCGCTGGTCAGCAAGGCATCGACGGTCTGGCCGGTGCCCTGCTGGATGCTGCCGATCATGCCTTCGATCTCGCGGGTGGATTCGCCGGTGCGATGGGCCAGGGCGCGGACCTCGTCGGCGACCACGGCGAAGCCACGTCCGGCATCCCCGGCACGCGCGGCTTCGATGGCGGCGTTGAGCGCCAGCAGGTTGGTCTGCTCGGCGACCGAGCGGATCACGTCCAGCACCTGGCTGATGTTGCGGGTCTGCTCGGCCAGCTGACGGGCCTGCTCACTGGCACCCAGCACGTTTTCGGTGAGCACCTCGATGGCGCCCAGGGTATCGCCCAGCTGCCGCTGGCCCTGGCGCGCGGTATCGGCCGCCTGGCGCGATTCGGACGAGGTGGAGGTGGCGTTGCCGGCCACCTCGTCCACCGCCTGGCTCATCTCGGTGACGGCGGTGGCGGCCATCTCGATCTCGCTGTTCTGCTGCTGCAGGCCGTGGGCGCTCTCCTGCATGACCGCGGTCATTTCCTCGGCGGCGGAGGCCAGCTGGGTCGCGGAGTGGCCCAGGTGGCCCAGGGTATCGCGCAGATTGGTCTGCATCTGCTGCATGGCCTGCAGCAGCTGGGCGGCTTCGTCGTGACCGCGGGTATCCAGGGTCTGGGTCAGATCGCCGCTGGCGATGGTCCGGGCGGCGGCCACGGCCTCGGCGATGGGGCGGGTCATGCTCAGGGTCAGGCGCCAGGCCAGCAGCACGGTCAGACCCAGGGCCAGGGCAATGACGATCCAGGTAATGGAAGTGGCCTGGGCATAGGTGTCGCCGGAGCGCTGGGAGGCGGCCTTGATGTCTTCCTGGTTGATCTTGCGCAGGGCTTCGGTGCGCTCGTTCATCTGCGCGCCGAGCTGGGCCATGCCGGTCTGGATCAGGCTGCGGGCCTCGTCGAGCTTGCCGGCGCCGATCAGCTCAGCGAGCTGGCCGGTGTAGCGGACATAGTCGCGATGGATCTGGCGCAGGGCATCGAAGGCCTGGCGCTCGCGATCGGCGCTGAGGAGTTTTTCATAGCGGCCAAACCCGGCTTCGATGTCGGCATTGATGCTGTCGATCTTCTTGCGCGTGTTGGCAACGGTGGTGGCATCCGGAATAGCCAGCAGGCGCAGCACCTCGACCCGGGTGCGGGCCAGTTGCAGGGCCAGGTTGTCGGCTTCGACGATGCTGGGCACGTTGTTGGTTTCGATCACTTGGCCCTGGGTACGGATCTGCGACAGTTGCAGCAACCCGAACAGGCCCAGACTGGCCACGAGGATGGCCAGCAGGCCGAAACACAACACACTGCGGATGGCGAGGGAGAAGGAACGAAAAGTCACGGCGGCAGCCCCGGTGAAGAGTGAGGCCCCCTTTAACGGCTAGGGTCACCGTGACTTTATGGTCATTCGTCTTAAATATGACCTATGCGCTGGTAGAGCCGACCTGATGCAGGTGCGGCGCCGGTTGCGCCTCGCCCAGGTTGTTGAGCAGCCGCTCGCTGTACCAGTCGATGAAGTTGATCACGCCGAACTCGTAGGTCTTGGAATAGGGACCCGGCTGATAGGCCTTGGAATTGATGCCGCGCTGATTTTCCTCGGCCAGCCGGCGATCCTGGTCGTTGGTAGCATCCCAGACCTTGCGCAGATTGACCGGATCGTAGTCGACGCCTTCCACGGCATCCTTGTGTACCAGCCACTTGGTGGTCACCACGGTCTCGGTCGGACCCAGCGGCCAGACGGTGAAGACGATCATGTGATCGCCCATGCAGTGGTTCCAGGAGTGCGGCAGGTGCAGGATGCGCATGGAGCCCAGGTCCGGGTCCTTGATGCGACCCATGAGCTTCTTGCAGCCCGGCTTGCCGTCCATGGTCATGGACACGGTGCCAGCGAGCAGCGGCATGCGCACGATGCGGTTGCGCAGGCCGAAGCTGGCATGGGCGTAGGGGATGTTGTCGGCGTCCCAGCGGCTGGTGCAGGCGGCGACTTGATCCTTGAACGCCTGGGAGGCGCGCGGATCGGTGACGTCGTCCCATTCCAACAGGGTGTTCAGCAACTCGGGGTGGGAGCCGCTGCAGTGATAGCACTCGCGGTTATTTTCCAGCACCAGCTTCCAGTTGGCCTGCTCGACCAGGTCGGTGCGCACCGCGACCTTGGTGTTCTCCATGTCGTACGGCTCCATGTAGTGCTCGAGCGTACGCAGGAAGTCGTCGATGGCCGGCGGTTCGTCGGCCAGGGAGATGAAGATGTAGCCGCCGGCGGTCTTGACGTGGATCGGCTTGAGGTTGAAGTCGGCCATGTTGAAGTCGGCGCCCATCTCGGTGCCGGCGAACAGCAGGCGGCCGTCCAGCTCGTAGGTCCACTGGTGGTAAGGGCAGACTAGCTTGGCGACCTTGCCCTTGTCGCTGACGCAGAGGCGCGAACCCCGGTGACGGCAGACGTTGTGGAAGGCGTGGACCTTGCCCTCGGCACCACGGACTACCAGGATGGGGTTGTCGCCCAACTGCAGGGTGATGAAGTTGCCCTTGGTGGGAATCTCGCAGGTCATGCCGGCGATCAGCCATTCCTTGCCGAAGATCTCCTGCATGTCGATCTGAAACAGGCGCTCGTCGTTGTAGAACGGCTGGGGCAGGGAGTAGGTGCGCTCGCGGGTGCGCAGCATCTCGGCCGTGGCCTTGCGGGCCGGATCGAGAGGGTCGCCCAAACTCAAGGTGCTGACGTCCATCGTACATCCTCGTGGCCACCGCGGCGGGTGGCAAAAGTGGTTGGTCACGGTATTGCAAGGCTATTGGCCGACGGGGCAGGGCCGCCGAATGACCCCGTGCTTCGCCCGTCGCGCGCTGTTCAGGTTCGGCTTGGGGCGGAGTGTGGGGCCGGAGCCGGGAGGGGGCCTTGCTCATGGGCGACATGGCCGACGCTGTTCACGACGCCCCAGCCCTTGCCATTGCTGGGCCGGTCGCCATCGACATGTGGATGTCGCGATTGGGAAAGTGACGGTCGTGGGGCCCTCCCAGAATCGCCGCCAATAGCCCCAGTGGCAGTCGAGGTGCGTCATGAATACCTTCCTCAACCCCGTAACCACCCAGACCTGGACCAATGGCCGCCACCCCGTGCGCTGCGTCAAGGTCATCCAGGAAACCTGGGACGTGCGCACCTTCTGCTTCACGGCCGAAATCCCGCTGATGTACTTCTTCAAGCCGGGCCAGTTCGTGACCCTGGAGCTGGAGATCGACGGCCGGCAGGTGATGCGTTCCTACACCATCTCCAGTTCGCCCTCGGTGCCCTACAGCTTCTCCATCACCGTCAAGCGCGTGCCGGGCGGCCAGGTGTCCAACTGGCTGCACGACAACCTCAAGGTCGGCGACAACCTGGCCGTGCACGGGCCGGTCGGCCTGTTCAACGCCATCGACTATCCTGCCGACAAGGTGCTCTACCTTTCCGGCGGCGTCGGCATCACCCCGGTGATGTCCATGGCGCGCTGGTTCTACGACACCAACGCCAGCGTCGACATGGTCTTCGTGCACAGCGCCCGTACCCCGCGCGACATCATCTACCAGGGTGAGCTGGAGCACATGGCGGCGCGGATCGACAACTTCGCCCTGAATCTGGTGTGCGAGCGCACCGAGCACGGCGAGTCCTGGGCCGGCTATCGCGGCTACTTCGACCGCCGCATGCTGGAGCTGATGGCGCCGGACTTCCGCGAGCGCGAGATCTTCTGCTGCGGCCCCACGCCCTACATGAATGCCGTCAAGACCATGCTCCGCGAGCTGGACTTCGACATGACCCACTACCACGAGGAATCCTTTGGCGCGACGCCGCCGGAAGCCAAGGTGGAGGCCGCCGAACAGGCCGAAGCCGCGGCCGACCTGCCGCCAATTCCCCTGGAAGCCCAGTGCCTGATCTCTTTCACCGAGAGCGACAAGAGCGTCAGCATTGGCCCCGGCGAGACCATCCACGGCGCCGCCGCCAAGCTCGGTCTGCACATTCCCAAGGCCTGCGGCATGGGCATCTGCGGCACCTGCAAGGTGCTCAAGAAGAGCGGCGATGTGGTCATGGACCACAACGGCGGCATCACCGAGGAAGACGAAGCCGAAGGCTACATCCTGTCCTGCTGCAGCATCCCGCAAGGGGATGTGCAGATCGAGTTCTGAGGCACAGGCTGGGCTGAGGCGGCTCCATTGCCGAAGCCCAACCGCACGGATTCATCCTTGGCAGCGTTGGGCTTCGCTGCGCTCAACCCAACCTACGGACGCTCGGCTAGGCTGTAGGGTGGACAACGGCGCAGCCTTGTCCACATCGCCCAAGCCCTTCTCTTGCACCAGTGGAAAACGCTGCGCGGTTTTCCACGCTACAGACGCCAGGAATCCTCGCGATGCTGCGCTTTCCTAAAAGCCTCTAGGCCAAACGCAGCGGTAGGTGCAGCGTGATGACCACTTCCCCCGCGCCGTTGGCGAAGCGCGCTTCGCCGCCGAAGCTTTCGCTGAGCGCCTTGACGATGGGCAGGCCCAGGCCCCAGCCGCGCTTGTCGCTGCGGGTGGAGATGAAATAGGGCGTGGCCAGGTTGGCCAGGACCTCGTCGGGAAACTGGCCGAGGTTGCGCAGCTCCAGCATGACCTGGTCGTCGGCCAGCCACTGGCGGACTCGAATCGGCGTTCCCGCCTCGCCGTGCTTGGCGGCGTTGAGCACCAGATTGTCGAAGATGCGCAGGAAGGCGTATCTGTCCCACAGCACCTCCTGCGCCGGGGTCTCCAGCTGCAGGTCGAGGTGATTGGCGAACTGCAGGCGCAGATTGGCCGCAGCATCGTTCAGCAGCGGACCCAGCACCAGCGGATCGCCGCTGAGGCGGACGCCGCCGCCCAGGCTCATGTGGCTGATGTCCAGCACGTCGGTGATCATCTGGTTCATGCGCTGCAGGTTGTCGTGCAGGGTCTGCAACAGATCGTCGGTCCGCCGCGCCGGATTGCGCTGCATCAGGTTGACCACCATGGTGGCGGCGGTGAGCGGCGAGCGTAGGTCGTGGTTGAGCGATCTCATGAAGCGTTCGAGCATGACCTTTTCCGCTTGCAGGTTCTCGCTGCGGGCGATGGCCGAGTTGCGCTGCTGCTCCATGTGGCCGACCTGGGAGCTGGCCTTGAGCAGGGCGCCGACGGTGGCCAGCACCTCTTCCGGATTGATCGGGTGGGTCAGGTAGGCCTGGGCGCCGGTGTTGAAGCCCTGGGCCTTGTCCCTGCCGGAGACGAAGGTGGCCGAGATGTTGATGATGGCCGGCAGCCGGCCCCAGCCGCACTTGCGCTCGATGGCCTGGATCAGCTCGAAGCCGGTGGTGTCCGGCAGATTGACGTCGATGATCACCAGTTCGACGGATTCGTCGATCAGCGCCAGGCCGCTGGCGCCGCTGGCCGCTTCCAGCACCTCATAGTGGCTCTGGCTGCCGAGGATCTTGCGCAGCACATAACGATTGGCCTCGGTGTCGTCGATGATGACGATACGGTGTGGGGCACTAGTCATCGGACAGACTCCGCGCCAGGGCGCAGACCTCGGCCAGCAGCCGCTCGGCGTGATCGGGTGCGTGCTTGAACAGGATGGCGTGGCAGTAGTCCTGCAGGCGCTGGCGGCCCGCCTCGTCGAGGGGCTTGGCGGTGTTGATCAGCACCCGCCGGTGCATGCTCCAGTCCATGCTGGCGAGCAGGTCCTCGCCGTTGATGTCGGGCAGGTCGAGGTCGAGGATGATGATGTCCGGGCGCACCGCATTGAGCCGGTCGAGGCTGCTGCGGGCGCTGTCCGCCTCCAGCAGGACTGGATTGAGGCGTTCGAGGGTGCGCCGGACCAGATAGCGATCGCCTTCGTTGTCCTCGATCACCAGCACGGTGAGGCCGCTGAGGTCGGGTTCCGGCTCGGCGGCCCGGTGGCTGGCGTAGTGGCGCGGCAGGCGCAGGGTGAAACGACTGCCGCGGCCGACTTCGCTGTCGAGAGAGAGCTCGCCGCGCAGCAGCACGGCCAGGCGCTGCGCCAGGGGCAGGCCCAGGCCGGTGCCTTCGATATGGGTCAGGTGCGGCGAGCGGATGCGCTCGAATTCCTCGAAGATCTTCTGCTGATCCGCCGCCGCGATGCCAATGCCGCTGTCTTCCACCAGGAATTCCAGGCTGGCGTCGTCGGGCTGGAACACCTGGATGCGCACCTGGCCCTGCGGGGTGTACTTGAAGGCGTTGGAGATCAGGTTACGCAGCACCTGGAACAGCCGACTCTCGTCGGTATCCAGCAGCACCCCGGCCGGCGGCGGGGCGACGCTGAAGCTGACCTGGGGATAGCGCGGCGCCAGGGCCGCGGCGAACTGTTCGAGGCGATCGATGAAGGGCGCTAGCGCAAAGGGCTGGGGCACGATGGTCAGGCGGCCGGACTGCACCTCGGCCAGCGCCAGCAGCTCGCTGACCAGGTTGGCCAGTTCCAGCGCCGCGTCACTGATGAAGCGCACCTGGCGCTGCTGTTCGGCATTGAGCGCCCCGTCCACGCCGCTGGCGAGCAGCTTGGCGACATTCTCGATGATGTTGATCGGGGTGCGGAATTCATGGGTCATGTTGGAGAAGAAACGGGTCTTCGCCTCGCTGGCCTCCTTGAGTTCCTGGGTGGCCTTTTCCAGCTCGGAATAGAGCGCCACCACGCCCTGATTGGTGTTTTCCAGTTCCTTGTTGGTGACCTCTAGTTCCGCCTGGCGCAATTGCAGCTCGGTGTTGGTCAGCAGCAGCTCTTCGCTCTGCAGGCGGATCTGTTGATAGGGATCCGGTGGCGGACTGCCCTGCAGCTCGGCCGTCAGAGCCTGGAGCAGCTCCGCCGCGGGAAAGGGCCGCGGCGCCTGGTACTTGCGGGCGGTGATGCAGGTGCCGGCAGGGGAGGTCTGGATGTCGAAGTCGTCGAACAGCCGCTGGGCGCCGCGCAGGCCGATGCCCATGCCGGTGCTGGAGCGATAGCTGCCCGCGCGGATGGCCTCCATCTCGGCGATGCCCGGGCCCTGGTCAACTGCCTGCACCTCCAGGCCGCGCAGGCGCTGGTCTGCGCCACGCAGCAGGGCGAAGTCGAAGTGACCGCTGCCGGCGTACTGGTGGATGTTGCGCGCCAATTCGGAGACCGCGGTGGCCAGGCGGATCTGCTCCAGCGCCGGCCACTCCAGCGCCGCGGCCAGGCGCTTGGCTGCCTGGCGGCAGTGCACGATGTCCTGCTCGCTGTGCAGGGCGAGGGTCAGCAGGGGCAAGACGTCAGACATGCTTGAGTACCAGAACGGTGGCATCGTCGGCGGAGCGCCGGAAGTCGCGGTGCAGGAGGGCGGCGATCAGCGCCGGATGGCGCGCCCCGAGCCCGGAGTGCTCGCCCAGTCCCACCTTGGACGTCAGTCCATCGGAGTTCAGCACCAGCAGGGTGCCGGGCGTCCAGGGGTAGGTATAGGTCTGGATCCGGCCGATCCGGTAGCCCAGGGTGCCATTGTTGGACACCAGGCTGCGTGTGGTGTTGCCCAGCAGGCGCCCGGCGATGTTGCCGATGCCGCAAAAGCTCACCTGGCCCTGATCCGGGTCCAGCTCGGCCAGCGCTAGGGCGGCGCCGCGGGTTTCCATCAGCGCCTGGTGCAGATTCTCCATCAGCCGCTGCAGGGGCAGGTGTGCGCCATGGCGCAGGAACAGGTCCCGCGCCCGGCGGCTGGCGGTGGCGGCCTGCTGGCCATGGCCCAGGCCGTCGCACACCAGCAGGCGACGCCCGCTGACCGCCCAGGTGTCGCCGCAGAGCTGTTCCTCGGGGTGCGGCGTGCACAGGGCGCCATGCTGCAACCGGCTGCCGGGCGCGCCGGCCAGATGGAAGCGCGCCAGCACCACGGTGCCCTGACCCGGTCGCGAATGGATGTCGAACACATCGGACTGCCGACGGATCGCCCCCAGGCCGGCGCCCAGCGTCGCGGCCGTGCTGTAGTGATCGCTCAGGCAGCGGGCGACGTCGTGCATGCCCGGGCCGCGATCCACCGCCAGGACATCGAGCACCCCTTCGCCGCTCAGGGTGGCCAGGAGTTCGCCGTGTCCGGCATGGCGGACCAGGTTATAGCCCAGCTCCTGGGCAACGATGGTCAGACGCCCGAGCAGGGTTTCGTCGGCGGTGACGGTGCCGGCCAGCCGGACCAGGGCGCGCCGGGCGGCATCGACATGGACGCTGGTGCTTACCAGCAGCACCAGGCTGCACGGCTGGTCGTTCATCGCCACTTCCAGAGTTCGACGGTAGTGCCCTGGCCGGGCTGGCTGTCGATGTGGAAGTCGTCCACCAGCCGCCGCGAACCGGACAGCCCCAGGCCCAGGCCCTTGCCCGAGGTGTAGCCGTCGACCATGGCGCGGTCGAGATCGGCGATGCCCGGGCCCTGGTCGCGGATCACCAGGCGGATCGCCGGCTTGCCAGCGCGCAGCGTCTCTTCGATCAGGCACTCGCCGCCCAGCCCGTAGACTAGGCCGTTGCGCGCGATCTCGCTGGCCGCGGTGACGATCTTGGTCTGGGAGATAAGGCCCAGGCGGATGGCTTCGGCGACCTTGCGCACCTGCTGACGGATCAGCACGATGTCAGTCTCCTGGCGGAGTGGAAGCGTCTGTGTCTTCGCCACCCTCTGACTCCTCCAGCGATTCGTCCGCGGCGACCATGGCTTCCAGCCGGCGCATGCCCTTTTCCATGTTCAGCGCCGTGGCGATGCCCTCCAGCGACAGCCCCAGTTCCACCAGGGTGATGGCCACCGCCGGCTGCATGCCGACCACGATCACCTTGGCATCGAGGATGCGCGAGACCTGGGCGATGTGGGACAGCATCCGGCCAATGAAGGAATCGACGATTTCCAGCGCCGAGATGTCGATGAGTACGCCCTTGGCCTTGTGCCGCACGATCTGCTCGGTAAGGTCTTCCTGCAGGTCCAGCGCCAGCTGGTCGTGCATGTCGACCTGGATGCTCAGCAGCAGGAAAGGGCCCAGCTTGAGGATCGGAATCCGCTCGATCATGACGCGTTCCTCAGACCTTTGCCGGGGCGGCCAGGCGCACGCCCTGCTGGCGCAGGGCCAGGCGGAAGGCATCGGCCAGGGAAGCCTTGGTGATGACGTCACCCAGGTCCACGCCCAGGTGAACGATGGTGGCGGCGATCTGCGGGCGGATGCCGCTGATGATGCACTGGGCGCCCATCAGGCGGGCGGCGGTCACCGTCTTGAGCAGATGCTGGGCGACCATGGTGTCCACCGTGGGTACGCCAGTGATGTCGATGATGGCGATGTCCGACTCGGTCTGGACGATCTTTTCCAGCAGCGACTCCATCACCACCTGGGTACGATTGCTGTCCAGCGCGCCGATCAGCGGGATGGCCAGGATACCGTCCCATAGTTCCACCACCGGGGTGGACAGTTCCAGCATGCTTTCCTGCTGCTCGCGGATCACCGTCTCGCGGCCGCTCATGAAGCTTTCCATGCTGTACAGACCGAGGTCGTCGATCAGCCGGGTGGCGGCCCAGATCTCGGCGAGAGGATCGTCGCACTCGTTCTGGATCAGGTTGAACAGCGGTTCCTTGAGCGAGAAGACGAAGGTCGCCGTCTGCGCGGGCGTTAGACCCGCGCGACTCTGGTCGAAGGAAAAGCGCTCCAGCAGCGCGCGCACCGGCTGCCAGTGCGGCTCGCGCAGATTGCCCAGGCCTTGGGCGGCGGCCACGGTGATCCGCCGCAGCAGTTCGGCGGAGTTGGCCAGGATGGTGGTTTCATCGAGCAGGTCGATGCGCATGCCGGCTGCGCGCTGGGCGCCGATCCAGGCATCGAGCAGCGACCGCTCGTGGGTGCGCAGCAGCTCGACCAAAGCGGTACTGTACATGGGGGTTCCTAGGTGACGAGAAGGTGGCTCAGGACGGGCCGACCGGGTAGAGAGCGGGCAGGAAGAGGCGGCAGGTGCCGGTGGGGATCCGAGCGCGTGGTCGGATCCCCGGGAGATCACATGTCCATCTTTTCCTTGGTGATCTTGCCGGTCTTGGCGTCGGCATGGAAGTCGTACTTCATACCATCCTTCTTCATGCCCTCGCCTTCCCACTGACCGTCATCGGCTTCGATCTTGGTGATCGAGGTGTAGCCCTGTTCCATGAGCTTGGATTTGACGTCGTTCATGGGCATCCAGTCGGCGCCGGGCTGATCGGCCAGGGCGGCGGTGCTGGCCAGGACGGAACAGGCAAACAGGGAAGCGAGCAGCTTGGATTTCATCGCGAGACCTCGTCGTGGTGGTATGCCCGTGCTTGGACCACCACCACGCGCGACAAATCCCGTCTGGTCCAGGCGTCAGATTGACGATTCCTCGACCAGGTGCGGCAGCAGTCCGGCAGGAGCCTTGGCGCTCTTGCCCTTGGTCTTGCGCGGCGCATAGGGGCGACTGGCCAGCCGCCAGAGATCCCGCCAGCGCTCGGCAAGGGCGGTGGGCTTGTCCAGATAGAGGCGCAGGCCCAGGGAAAAGGCCTTCGCCTGCAGCCGCTCACGCTGCTGGGCCAGGCTTTCGCCGATGGCCAGGCGGGTATTGCTGGCGCCGAACAGGGTCGGCTCGTCCACCAGCAACTGCTGCATCACCGCCAGGTCGTGATCATCGCCCAGGTATTCCGACAGGCGCTTGAGGCTCTTCTGCCGCGTCTTGAATTCCGCCGGCCAGGCCGCGGCGAGCAGCTGGGTGTGATACCAGTGATCCTTCACGCGCTTGCGCCAGTCGTGCAGGGTGTCGTCGGTGGGCTTGTCGCGAGCGGTCTTGAGCGCCTGGCGCCCGGCCTTGTAGTTGTCTTCCAGGCCGCGGGCGAAGAGGGCAAAGCCCTTGCCGGACAGTTTCCAGCCCGCCACTTCCTCACGCATGGCGGTCAGTTCCTCGAGCAACTCGGGATGGCCGCTGGCCGCGGCGATCTGCTGGTCGGCGCGCTCCTGCAGACGCTGACGTACACGCTTCATGGCCGGCGAGGCGAACCTCTTGCGGTCGGATTCGCCCAGCTTGTCCCAGCTTTCCACCAGGGCAGCGCTGTCACGCAGCGACGACAGCTCTCGGCCCAGGTCGCGCAGGCGCCGATTGCGACTGGCGAAGGCGCGCTTGCCCAGGGCGCCGTGCAGCAGCCGCAGGAGGGCGCGCAATTCCTTGAGCCGTTTGCGCGTCTCGTGGACGCCCTTGGGGGTACCGCTCGCCAGGGACGCTTCAGCCTGCACCAGACGATCCGTCACCACGCGGCGGACTTCCTCGTCAGCCGGTTGCCGTGCATCGAAACGAAAGGCCATCGAACTCTCCTCAATAGGTGGACCGCAGCACCCGCTTGCGCGGGAGCGTAACGGTATGAAAGACCTCCACGACAGCGGGAGATGCCAAATTTCATCTAAACGTCATATTTCCTTCATGCCGCCCGACGCTGGGCACCGCCTGCCGCAGGCTGGGTCAGAAGGGCTATAGTTGCCCGACCACCTGCGCAAGGAGATCCGGATGTTCGAAGCCGCCGAAAGCGAACACTTGCTCGATGAAGCCACCTACGACGCCAAGCTGCCCAAGCTGCGCGAGGCGCTGCTGGCTGCCCAGTACGAACTCAAGGCGCAGGGCCGTTTCCCGGTGATCGTGCTGATCAATGGCATCGAGGGGGCGGGCAAGGGCGAGACGGTCAAGCTGCTCAACGAGTGGATGGATCCGCGCCTGATCCGCGTCGAGACCTTTCTCCAGCCCACCGCCGAGGAACGCCAGCATCCCCCGGCCTGGCGCTACTGGCAGCGCCTGCCGGGCAAGGGCCGGACCGGCGTCTTCTTTGGCAACTGGTACAGCCAGATGCTGCACGGCCGGGTCAACAAGGACCTCAGTCGCGTCGAACTGGATGCCGCCATCGGCCAGGCGGAACGCTTCGAGCGCATGCTCGCCGACGAAGGCGCGCTGATCCTCAAGTTCTGGTTCCACCTCTCCAAGCCGCAGCTCAAGCAGCGCCTGAAGCACCTCAAGAACGATCCCCGCCTGGGCTGGAAGCTCAGTCCGCTGGACTGGCGCCAGGCCAAGGTCTACGACCGCTTCGTCAAGGAGGGCGAACGGGTGGTGCGGCGAACCCACCACGACTACGCGCCCTGGCACGTGGTGCCCGGCTTCGACGAGCGCTTTCGCAGCCTGACCGTCGGCACCGTGCTGCTCAAGGCGCTGCAGCGCGCCCTGGCCAACAAGCCGCGCAAGCAGCGCCGGGCCGCCGCCGTGGTACCGCCGCCGGTGGATGGCCGCGGCGTGCTGGAAGCCATGGATCTGACCCAGCGCCTGGACAAGGCCGACTACGAGGACCAGCTGCTCGCCGAACAGGCTCGGCTGGCGCGCCTGCTGCGCGACAAGAAGTATCGCCGCCATGCCCTGGTGGCGGCCTTCGAGGGCAACGACGCCGCCGGCAAGGGCAGCGCCATCCGCCGCGTCACCGGCGCCCTGGATCCGCGTCAGTACCGCATCGTCCCGGTTGCCGCACCCAGCGACGAGGAACTGGCCCAGCCCTATCTCTGGCGCTTCTGGCGGCACATTCCGCGGCAGGCCAACTTCACCATCTTCGATCGCTCCTGGTACGGCCGGGTGCTGGTGGAGCGGGTCGAGGAACTGACGCCCGCCGCCGACTGGCAGCGGGCCTATGGCGAGATCAACGACTTCGAGGAACAGCTCCACGACGCCGGCATCGTGCTGGCCAAGTTCTGGCTGGCCATCGACCAGGACACCCAACTGGAGCGCTTTCGCGCTCGCGAGGAAACGCCCTTCAAGCGTTTCAAGATCACCGAGGACGACTGGCGCAACCGGGACAAATGGGATCTCTACAGCCAGGCGGTCAACGACATGGTGGTCCAGACCAGCACCGCCATCGCGCCTTGGACACTGGTGGAAGCCAACGACAAGAGGTTCGCCCGGGTGAAGGTGGTGCGGACGCTCAATGAGGCGTTGGAGCGGGCGTATGACAAGGGGTAAGTAAAGACCGGCTTTCGGTAAAAGCGGTTGTTCAGCTCGTTATCGTCTTTGGGGATACTTTTGTTTCGCCCCGCCGGGCGACTCACTTTTTTTAGTCACCAAAAAAGTAAGCAAAAACGCTTGCCCCACCATCCGGCCCCGGCTGCGCCGGGGTCCGCTCCCGCCATCGTCGCTCCAGGGGCCCGCCGCGAAGGGCCTTCCCTGGCCCTCGCGACTCTCGCGGCATCCATGCCGCTCGACCCCCTACGCAACGATTGCGCTCGCCCTGCTGGAAGGGGCGTTGGGCGCGCCTGAGGCTTTGGGTGGTTTGGGTAGCCAGCGTCTTTGTGGCGGAGCGATGGACCATCCTGCAAAACCCAAATCCCAGAAACGAAAAAGCCCCGCCGAAGCGGGGCCTTTCTGCAACCGGATCAGTCGTTAGACGACTTGAACCTGGTCAGCTTGCATACCCTTCTGGCCTTTGACAGCCACGAAAGTGACCTTCTGGCCTTCGCTCAGGCTCTTGAAGCCGGCGCTTTCGATGGAGCGGTAGTGCACGAACAGGTCGGCGCCGCTTTCCGGGGTGATGAAGCCGTAGCCTTTCTCATCGTTGAACCACTTGACGGTGCCATTTTCACGATTGGACATGAGTATCTCCAGGATGTAGGGGGAACAACCACGTTAGCGAGACATTCGCTAGCGGGACTGTAATGCGAGAGTGAGACGAGCCAGGAGATGAAAATGAAGCAACATCAAGCAGGTATCGAGTAACTATTGCAGTAGCAGTGCCTATACCATACGCGCTTTCGCGAGCTTGTATAGCCCTGACTCGCATATTTGTTGACCAATGGCGCTGCTTGCGCTGTCAGAGCGTCTCACTCAGGCTACGGGCTCCCCTGCTCGAAAGAGACTCCGCATGGACAAGCTGCACCGGATCAAGGGGGCCTGGCCCTACCTGATCGCCGTCTTTCTCAACGCCTTCGTCGATCTTGGCCACAAGATCGTCATCCAGAACACCGTGTTCAAGGTCTATGACGGTTCCACCCAGGTGGTGCTGACCGCGCTGGTCAACGGCATGATGCTGCTGCCCTTCATCCTGCTGTTCAGCCCCTCCGGCCATGTCGCCGATCGCTTCGCCAAGGTGCGGGTGCTGCGCCTCGGTGGCTGGGCGGCGGTGGCCATCACCCTCGGCATCACCCTGGCCTACTACGCCGGGCTGTTCGAGCTGGCCTTCGCCATGACGCTCCTGCTGGCCATCCAGGCGACCTTCTATTCGCCGGCCAAGTACGGCTACATCAAGGCGCTGTTCGGCAAGCAGCGGCTGGCCGAGGGCAATGGCCTGGTGCAGGCCAATTCCATCATCGCCATCCTCGCCGGCACCGTGGTCTTCACCGCCTTCTTCCAGTTGCACCTGGGCGCGAGCCAGGCTACGCCCCACGCCATCCTGCAGGACATCGCCCCGCTGGGCTGGCTGCTGGTGCTCTGCAGCCTGGCCGAGGTGGCGCTGCTCTATCGCCTGCCGCTGCTGGAAGAGCCCCGGCCGCGCGCGCCCTTCGACTGGCATGCCTATGTGCGGCTACAGAGCGCCCGGCAGAACCTGGCGGTGATCGGCGAGAATCCGGTGATCCGCCTGTCGATCATTGGTCTCGCGGTGTTCTGGTCGGTGGGCCAGGTGCTGCTGGCGAGCTTTCCGGCCTACGCCAAGGATCACCTGGGCATCGACAACGTGCTGCTGCTGCAGGGCATCCTGGCCTGCGCCGGGATTGGCATCGCGATCGGCTCGGCGCTGGCCAGCCGGGCCTCGCGCGGGCGCATCGAGACCGGCCTGATCCCGGTGGGCGCGCTGGGCATCGCCCTCGGTCTGTGGTGGCTGCCGGCGCCCAGTTCGGCGCTGGTGCATGCGCTCAACTTCATCTTCATCGGCCTGATGGGCGGGCTGTTCATCGTTCCGCTCAATGCCCTGATCCAGTTCCATGCCCGGGAAGACCAGCTCGGCACGGTGCTGGCGGCCAACAACTGGGTGCAGAACGTCGCCATGCTGAGCTTTCTGGTGCTCACCGCGGTGATCGCCCTGCTCGGCCTGGACAGTCGCTGGCTGCTGCTGCTGATCGCCGCGGTGGCGCTGATCGGCGGCGCCTACACGGTGTGGAAGCTGCCGCAGAGCCTGGTGCGCTTTCTGCTCGGCCTGATGGTCACCCGCCACTACCGCATCCAGGTGCAGGGGCTGCAGAACCTGCCGGCCCAGGGCGGGGTGCTGCTGCTGGGCAATCACATCAGCTGGGTCGACTGGGCCATGGTGCAGATCGCCAGTCCGCGCCCGGTGCGCTTCGTGATGCTGCGCTCGATCTATGAGCGCTGGTACCTGAAGCCCTTCCTCAAGGCCATGGGCTGCCTGCCCATCGCCCAGGGCAACGGTGCCGGGGCGGCGCTGGAGCAGGTGGCGGGATTGCTCAGCGCGGGCGAGGTGGTCTGCCTGTTTCCGGAAGGGGCGATCAGCCGCACCGGGCAACTCGGCGAATTCCGCCGCGGCTACGAAAAGGCCTGCGAGCGGGTCGGGCCCGAGGTGCAGATCGTGCCCTTCTACCTGCGCGGTCTCTGGGGCAGCCAGTTCTCCCGCTCCTCCAGCAAGCTCAAGGAATTGCGCGACAGTCCGCTGCACCGCGAAGTGGTGGTGGCCTTTGGCAAGGCGTTGCCCAAGGACACCCCGGCCGATGTGCTCAAGCGGCGGATCTTCGAGCTGTCGATCCGCTCCTGGGAGCGCTACATGCAGGGCCTGCCGTCGCTGGCCGATGCCTGGGTGGCCAGCGTCAAGCGCCGCCCCAATGGCCTGGCGCTGATCGACGACCTGGGCGCCCCGCTCAAGGCCGCCCAGGCCCTCACTGGCGCTGCCTGCCTGGCGCGGCGGATGCGCAAGAGCCCCGAGGCCAACCTCGGTCTGCTGCTGCCCACCAGCAGCGGCGGCATGCTGGCCAACATGGCGGTGCTGCTGGCCGGCAAGACCCTGGTCAATCTCAACTACACGGCCACGCCCGAGGCCCTGGCGTCCGGACTGGACCAGGCCGGTATCCGCACCGTCTACACCTCGAAGCGCTTTCTCGACCGCCTGCGCACGCGTGGCCTGCCGGTGGACGAGTTGCTCGTCGGGCGCGAGGTGGTGGATCTGGAGGCATTGCGCGCCGGGATCGGCAAGGCCGAGTTGCTGGCCAACTGGCTGGCGGTCTGGCTGCTGCCCACCGCCATGCTGCAGGTGCTGGTAAGTCGCGCCCACGATCCCGAGGCCACCGCCGCCATCCTCTTCTCCAGTGGCAGCGAGGGCACGCCCAAGGGGGTGATGCTCAGCCATCGCAACCTGATGGCCAATCTCAAGCAGACCTCGGACGTGCTCAATACCCAGGACGACGACGTCTTCATGGCCTCGCTGCCGCTGTTCCACGCCTTCGGTCTCACGGTGACCCAGTTCCTGCCGCTGATCGAGGGGGTGCCGGTGGTCTGCCAGGCCGATCCCACCGACGTGGCCGGCATCGCCAAGGCGGTGGCGACCCATCGCGCCACGGTGCTCTGCGGCACCTCGACCTTCCTGCGGCTGTTCGTGCGCAACACCAAGGTGCATCCGCTGATGCTGGAGAGTCTGCGCATCGTGGTGGCCGGCGCCGAACGCCTGGATCCGGCGGTGCGCGAGGCCTTCAAGCTCAAGTTCAACCAGGACATCTACGAGGGCTACGGCGCCACCGAGACCGCCCCGGTGGCCTCGGTCAACCTGCCCGATGCCCTAGACGTCAGCTACCTGCAGGTGCAACGCGGCGGCAAGCTCGGCACCGTGGGCATGCCGCTGCCGGGGACCGGCTTCAAGATCGTCGATCCCCAGACCTTTGCCGAATTGCCCACCGGCGAAGCCGGCATGGTGCTGATCGGCGGGCCGCAGCTAATGCAGGGCTACCTGAACGATCCCGAGCGCACCGCCAAGGCGATCCGTGAGATCGAGGGCGAGCGCTGGTACGTGACCGGCGACCAGGGCCGGCTGGACGAGGACGGCTTTCTCACCATCGTTGATCGCTATTCGCGCTTCGCCAAGATCGGTGGCGAGATGGTCAGCCTGGGCGCTGTGGAGCAGGCTCTGGCCAGGGCGGTGGCCGATCCGGAGATCGAGCTGCAGGCGGTCAATCTGCCGGATGCCAGAAAGGGCGAGCGCATCGTGGTGCTGCATACCGGCACCCTGGACGCGGCGGCGGTGGAGAAGACCCTGCTGGCCCAGGGGGTGGGTGGGCTGCTGCTGCCCTCGGCCTGGCTGGCGGTGGACAGCCTGCCGAAACTGGGGGCCGGCAAGGCCGACGTGGCCGGGGCGAAACGCCTGGCGCAGACGCGGTTAAACGAGTCGGAGGAGGTTTAGGCGGTAATTCGTCCATCCGGCGCCGGCGAACCCTAAAGCCTGGCGCCGCTTGGCCGATCATGAGGGGGCTAATCATGTTTTCGAGGTTTTCCGGTGAAACTACGCTCCCTCAACATCGCCCCGCGGGCCCTGGTCGCCTTTGGTTTCTTCGCCCTGCTGGTGATCGGCCTCGGGCTGTTTTCCTTGGGCCAGAATCGCGTCATCAAGGAGAGCGAGGAGCAGATCGTCGGCAACGTCATCCCCAGCGTCCAGACCATTGGCGAGATCCGCGCCGACCTGCTCAGTCTGCGCATGCACAACCAGGGCCTGATGCTGGCCACCTCCAACGCCGAGACCCAGGCGGTGCACAAGGCCATCGAGGCGGCCAAGGCCACCCTGGAACAGCACGTGCGCCAGTTCGACGCCCTGCTGCTCACCGACAAGGGGCGTGAGGTCTACACCCGGATGACCGGCCAGTTGGCCACCTACCTGAACAACCAGAACCGCTATCTGAAGGCGCTGGACGACCAGAACGATGCCGAGCTGCTCAAGCTGGCCGGGCAGGACGGCGAGATGGCCCACAGTGGCAATGCCCTGAGCGCCACCGTCAACGAACTCGCCGGGCTTGTCGATGGCAAGGTCACGCGCCTGGCCGCCGCCTCCATGGCCAGCTACCACAATGCCATCGCCATCACCGTGGCGGTGATGGTGGCGGCCCTGGCCGGTACCCTGTTGCTGGCCTGGCGCTTTACCCGCAGCCTCACCGGGCCGCTGGAAAAAGCCCTGGCGGTGGCCGAGCGCATCGCTGCCAACGATCTCAGCCGGACGATCGAGCCCGACGGGCGCGACGAACCCGGCCGGTTGCTGGCAGCCATGGCGCGGATGCAGGACAACCTGCGCGCTACCCTGGAGCGGCTGACCCTGTCGTCCACCACCCTGGCGTCCACCTCCGAAGAGTTGTCGACGGTCACCGAGACCGGGCTGCGCGGCATCCAGCGGCAGAACGACGAACTGGCCCAGGCGGCTACCGCCGTCAACCAGATGACCGCCGCGGTGGAGGAGGTGGCGCGCAACGCCGCCGCCGCCAGCGCCGCCGCCCAGGACTCGCGCACCTCGGCCGATCTCGGCCAGCGCCGGGTCGAGGAAACCCTCGCCACCATTCATGCCCTGCACAGCGCGGTGGCCTCCAGCAGCGGCGAGATCGACGGCCTGGCGGGCCAGGTACAGCGCATCAGCGGGGTGCTCGACGTGATCCGCGGCATCGCCGAACAGACCAATCTGCTGGCGCTCAACGCCGCCATCGAAGCGGCGCGCGCCGGTGAGGCCGGGCGTGGCTTTGCCGTGGTGGCCGACGAGGTGCGTGCCCTGGCGGCCCGTACCCAGCAGTCCACCGGCGAGATCGAGGACATGATCGGCGCCATCCAGGGCGGCGCCGGCAAGGCGGTGGACGCCATGGCCACTAGCAATCAGCAGGCCGGTGCCTGCCTGACGGTGGCCGCCGCCGCCGGCGAGGCCTTGGCCGAGATCGCTCGCCACATCGTGCAGATCAACGAGCGCAACCTGAGCATTTCCGCGGCCACCGAGGAGCAGGCCCAGGTGGCGCGTGAAGTGGATCGCAACCTCACCAGCATCCGCGACCTCTCCACCCAGAACGCCGCCGGGGCCGAGCAGACCGCCGCCGCCAGCACCGACCTGGCGCGCCTGGCCGGCGACCTGAACGGCGCGGTCCGGCAATTCCGCCTCTGACCGCGGGCCTGCCTCAGCGGGCGATGTCTTCCAGCGCCCGGTTGCGGGTGCGCGGGCCAAACAGGCCGATGGTCAGCACCACGATCAGCATGCTGGCGACGATGAAGGCCAGCACGCCCGGTGTGCCCAGGCGCTCCAGCAGGGTGCCGATCAGCAGGCTGCTGAACACCGTCGACAGCCGGCTGAAGGAATAGCAGAAGCCTACCGCCCGGGCGCGGATGGCGGTGGGAAACAGCTCCGCCTGGTAGGAGTGGAAGGCAAAGGTCAGCCAGGCGTTGCAGAAGGTGATGCCGACGCCACAAAGGATCAGGCCGAGGGCGCCCTGCTGCAGGGCGAACAGACTGCCGAAGCCCACCGTCCCCAGGGCGGAGCCGACGATCTGCCACTTGTTCTCGAAGCGATTGGCGATGCGCACGAACAGCAACGGCCCCACCGGATAGGCGAGGGTGATGACGAAGGCATAGCCCAGGCTGTGGGTCAGGCTTACGCCCTGGCCGGAGAGCAATGCCGGCAGCCAATTGCCGAAGCCGAAGAAGCCGATGGCCTGGAACAGGTTGAAGACGATCAGCATGATCACCCGGCGCCGATAGGGCGGTTGCCACAGCGCCGCGAAGCGCGCGCTCACGGCGCGTTCTTCGACGATCGCCGCGGGCGGCGGCAGCGGCTGGCCGCTGTCGGCCTGGCAGGCGGCTTCCAGGCGCTCCACGCCCTGTTCGGCTTCGTCCAGCCGGCCCTGCTGCGCCAGCCAGCGCGGCGATTCGGGCAGGCGCTGGCGCAGCCACCAGATGAACAGGGCGAAGACGGCACTGGACAGCACCACCCAGCGCCAGCCGGAAATGCCCAGCGGCGCCTGGGGCACCAGCCACCAGGACAGCAGCGCCACCGCCGGTACCGAGAGGAACTGGAGGGCGAAGGCAAAGGCGAAGGCCGAGGTGCGCATGGCCTTGGGCACCAGCTCCGACAGATAGGCGTCGATGGTCACCAGCTCCAGGCCCAGGCCGATGCCCACCAGGAAGCGCAGGGCGATCAGCCCCAGGGCGGTGGTCTGCAGACCCATGGCCAGGGTCGCCAGGGTGTAGCCGACCAGTGCCCAGGTAAAGATCGCCCGGCGGCCGAAGCGGTCGGCGATGGGGCTGAGCAGGCTGGCACCGACGAACAGGCCGAGAAAGGTGGCCGCGGCGAAGGCGGCCTGGTCGGAGACCCCGAACACCCCGGCCGCGCCGGTCTGGAAGACGCCGTCGCGCAGGAGCCCGGGACTGATGTAGGCGGTCTGGAACAGGTCGTAGAGTTCGAAGAAACCGCCGATGGACAGCAGGGCCACCAGGCGCCACAGGCTGCGGGTGGCCGGCAGGCGATCGAGACGCGCCGAGAGGGCGGCGGCCCGCTGGGAGGCGGGCAGGGCAGTGGCCGAAGCCGAGGACGCAGGGGTCATGGGACGCTATCCAGAGAACAGTCGTCCTACAGCTTACGGATCAGCCCTTGCCGAATGTTGCCAAAGATTTCCGTATCGACGATGCCGTTTGGCAGGAAATCGGGTTTTTCGGCTTGGTTCTGGCAGCCGCTTGCGTGGATTAGGGGACCAGCGCCAGGGCAGTGCGCAGATCGACCACCAGGACATCCAGATAACCGCCCTGCAGCGCGCCGCGGATGGCATTGACCTTGCGCAGGCCTCCGGCCAAGCCCACCACGCGGTCGATCTCTAGCAATTGCGGCAGGTCCACCGCGACCACGGTTTCTTCGCTGTCGTCCAGCACCGGCCGGCCCTGGGCGTCGAAGTACCTCAGGCAGATGTCGCCCACCGCACCGCGGGCGGCGAGCACTTCCAGCATGGCCTCGCCGTGGTAGTTGCCGCTGTTGCGCAGGAGCTGCGACGGCTCCAGTTCGCCGATGCCGACCAGGGCCACGGTGAGCCGGGCGAAGCGCTCGGTCACCTCGCGCACCTCGTCCAGCTGCAGGATGCGCTGACGACTTTCCGGCGACTGCTCGATGCTCTGCGAGGGCAGCAGATAGGCTGGACAACCGAGCAGATTGGCCAGTTGCTGAGTCAGCAGGGTGGCCTCGAAAGCACCCTTGTTGCCGACTCCGCCGAGCAGCTGCACCACCTCGGTCGCGCCCTGGCGACTGCTGCCGCGGTGCATGTGGCCGACCATGGCGCGAATGGTGGAGCTCCAGGAGGAGATGCCGATGTGGTCCTTTTCGGTGACGCTGGTTTCCAGATAGTGGGCGGCGGCCGAGCCGATGGCCTGCTTGATGGCCTCTTCGTCGTCACCGGTGGGCTCCACCACGATCGCCTGGCGAATGCCGTAGCGCTGTTGCAGCTGACGCTCCAGCTCCAGGTGGAAGTTGCGCGGGCGCTGCACCGAGATGCGCACGATGCCTTCCTTGAGCGCTCGGCTCAGGGCACGGCTGACGAAGGATTGCGACAGGTCGAGCTGTTCGGAGATCTGCGACTGCTTGAGCCCTTCTTCGTAGTAGAGGGAGGCGATCTTGGTCAGCAGGCGTTGTTCTTCGAGATTACTCATCCAGATTTCCGGTACCGGCGGCTAGGTTGCACCCAGGGCCGCCGGGCCGGGGCGGCCGTGACGAACCCTCAAAAAGCAGGCACTTGGCTGTTAGAAAGGCGCATTTTCCCGCTATTTTCCCTCAGCCTCCCGCTGGACGCCAAGGCTTTTGCGGCCTGGCGTCCCCGGGGGTCGATCAGGACATGATCAGGCCACCGTCCACATTGATCGCCTGGCCGGTGATGTAGGCGGCGTCCGCCGAGGCGAGAAAGGCCACCAGGCCGGCCACATCGGCCGGGGTGCCGGCGCGCTTCATGGGGATGTTGCCGACCCATTCCCGCATCAGTTCGCCCTGGCCATAGCGCTTTTCCGGGGTGGACAGGATCTCGCCCCAGACGCGGTCGTTGTAGTCCCACATCTCGCTTTCGATGATGCCGGGGCAGAAGGCGTTGACCGTGATGCCGTGGCGCGCCAGTTCGTGGGCCAGGCTCTGGGTGATGCCGATGACGCCCATCTTGCTCGCCGCATAGTGGGGCGTGTAGATGAAGCCCTGGCGCCCCTGGCCGGAGCTGGTGTTGATCAGGCGGCCGCCACGCCCGGCGGCGACCATGCGCCTGGCCGCCTCGCGACAGCACAGCCAGACGCCGGTGGTGTTGACCTGCAGGATGCGGTCGAAGTCTTCCCGCGGCATGCGGTCGAAGGCATCGATGGTGATGATGCCGGCGTTCTGCACCGAGACGTCGACCCGACCGAAGCGGGCCTCGGCCTGGGCATAGAGGTCGGCCACTGCCGCCTCGTCGGTGATGTCCACCACCAGTGGCAGCACCTCGGCCCCGGTCTCGGCGGCCAGCCGCGCGGCGGTGTCGTGCACCCGCTCGGCGTTGGAGACCAGTACCAAGTTGGCGCCCTCACGCCCAAAGCGCTCGGCGATACCCTCGCCGATGCCCCGGCAACCGCCGGTGATGACCACGGTTTGACCTGCGAAGCGACGTTCCACGTGAAACCTCCTAGAGCTATAGGCCACGATCTCGCGAGCTAGAGCCAAACAAGGCGAATACAGCTGAGGACGCGGAGTTTACGAGTGGTAAATGAGCAGTCCGAAGCGGTATTCAACGCAGGTTGGCCGACGCGCAGCAGATCGTGAAAAGCGTTACCAGCAGACGAAGCCGCCATCGACGATGAGATCCACCCCGGTGCAAAAGGATGCGGCCGGGCTGCAGAGGAAGATCGCCGGACCGACCATTTCCTCCACCTCGGCCATGCGGCCCAGGGGGGTCGTCTGCTCGAAGATCCTGACCTGGTCGGCCACCTCGGGACGGGTGTTCATCGGCGTGGCGGTGTAGCCGGGGCTGATGCAGTTGACGCGGATGCCGCGCTCGGCCCATTCCATCGCCAGGCTCTTGGTCAGGTGGATGACCCCGGCCTTGGAGGTGTTGTAGTGGGCCTGCAAGAGGCCGCGGTTGACGATGCTGCCGGACATGGAGGCGATGTTGACGATGGCGCCCTTGCCGCGCGGCAGCATGACCCGCGCCTGGGCCTGGCAGCTGAGCATCACCCCGGTGAGGTTGATGTCGAGCATGCGCTGCCAGCGCTCCAGCTCCAGCTCCTCGGCCGGCTGGGCATTGGCGATGCCGGCGCTGTTGACGGCGAGACTCAGGGGGCCGAGTTCGGCCTCGGTACGGGCCACCGCGGCTTCCAGATCCGCGGCGCTGGTCACCGAGCCTTCCAGGGCCAGGGCGCGGCGGCCATGGGCCTGGATCCGCTCGACGGTACCGGCGAGGTCGCGGCTGCCCGGCAGGTCGAAGCAGGCCACCTGGGCGCCGGCCTCGGCGAGACCGACGGCGATGGCCTGGCCGATGCCGCTGCCGGCACCGGTGACGAAGGCGGTCTGGCCGCCGAGATCGAAGAGACGCATGTAAGAACTCCTAGTCAGGCGGTCGCCAGTTCCATCACGGCCACCGGAGTGGCCTGTTCACGTTCGAGAATGCCCATCTGCTGGCCACGGCTCATCACCATGACCCGGTGCGACAGGCCGAGGACCTCGTCGAGGTCCGAGCTGACCACGATCACCGCCATGCCGGTGGCCGCCAGTTCGGCGATCACCTGGTAGATGGCGGCGCGGGCGCCGACGTCGATGCCGCGGGTGGGCTCGTCGAGGATGAAGACCTTGGGGTTGCGCGCCAGCCACTTGGCGATGATCACCTTCTGCTGGTTGCCGCCGGAGAGGGCGGCGATGGCCTGCTCCGGCTGGCCCTTGACGCCGAGTCGCGCCACCGCTTTGCGGGCGAAGGCGCGCAGGCCGCCGGGTGAGACCCAGCCGCCGCCGGCGAGCAGGTCGGTGTTGCCGTAGATGAGGTTTTCCTCGATGGCGTGATCGACCACCACGCCCTGCTGCTTGCGATCCTCGGGCACCAGCACGATGCCGGCGTGGATGGCGTCGTAGGGACTGGCGAAGCGGCAGGCCTGGCCTTCCAGCACCAGTTCGCCGGTGACCTGCTCGGCCGCGCCGGCGATGGCGCGGACCAGCTCGGTACGGCCGGCGCCGACCACTCCGGCCACGCCAAAGACTTCGCCCGCGCGCACGCTGAAATCGATGTGCTTGAGCGGCATCTCGCGGCAGCTCAGGCCCTTCACCCGCAGCACCTCGCGGGCAGCGGGCGCCGCCATGGCCGGGAAGATGCGTTCCACGCTGCGGCCGACCATCTCTTCCACCAGTTGCCGCACCGGCACCTGGGCGGTGGCGTGCAGGGCGATCTGGCGACCGTCGCGCAAGACCAGCACCCGGTCGGCGATGCGCGCGATCTCTTCCAGGCGATGGCTGATATAGATGAAGGAGACACCCTCGGCCTTGAGCCGCTCGACCTGGGCGAACAGCAACTCGGTCTCTTCGCCACCCAGGGCCGCGGTGGGTTCGTCGAGGATCAGCAGGCGCGCCTTGAGGGTCAGCGCCTTGGCGATCTCCACCAGTTGCTGGGCGGCCACGCTGAGGCCGGCCACGGTACGCGTGGCGGGTACCTTCAGGCCCAGGCGATCCAGCTGGCGCTGGGCTTCGGTTTCCATGAAGGAGCGATCGATGCGGCCACCGCGCATGGGCAGGCGACCGACGAACATGTTCTCGGCGATGGTCAATTCCGGCAGCAGGCGGATCTCCTGGTGGATCAGGCCGATGCCGGCGGCCAGGGCGGCGCCGGGGGAATCCGGAGCGTAGTCGCGACCCAGCCAGGTCATGCGCCCGCCGGCCTCGGGCGGCACCAGGCCGGCGATGATCGACGACAGGGTGGACTTGCCGGCGCCGTTCTCGCCGAGCAGGGCCAGGACCTCGCCGGGCTGGATGTCGACGTCCACGCCGCTCAGCACCTCGATGCCGGCGTATTTCTTGCCGATGTTTCTCAGGCTGAGGGCCGCGGGCTGTTCCAGGGGCATGACGGCGGACATGGAGCCTCCGAAGGGGGAGCTGAAACGGTGCCTCCCGCGGGAGGCACCTGGGGCATGGGCTGGCGGCGGCGGCCGTTACCCGCCGCTGGCCAGACGCACCGTTACGGGTGGTTCTCGATGAAGGGGGCGACGTTATCCTTGGTGGTCAGGATCGCCTCCTGCAGCTGCTCCTTGGGCACCTGCTTGCCTTCCTTGAGCGCCACCGCCGACTCCAGGGCCATGCGCCCCATCTTGCGGGTCTGCTGGGTCATGGTGGCGGACAGGGTGCCGGCGGCCACGGCCTTGAGGCCAGCCACATCGCCGTCGAAGCCGACGATGGTCACCGGATGGTCGAGGTTGGCCACCTTGACCGCCTGGGCGGCACCCAGGGCCATGGCGTCGGCACGGCCGAAGAAGACGCTGATGTTGGGATCGCGCTGGAGCATGTCCTGGGCCACGGCGAAGCCCTTATCCTGGGCCCACTCGGCGGGCTGCTGGGCGACCACCTTCAGCTCGGGAAACTTGGCCAGGCCTTCGGCGAAGCCCTTGGCGCGATCGTTTTCCGGCGTGGTGCCGATCTGACCCTGGAGGATGGCGACGCGGCCCTTGCCGTTGGTGACCTTGCCGACGTATTCGGCCAGGGTACGGGCGGCGCCGACACTGTCGCTGGCGATGAAGGTGTCACCCGGGGCGTCGGGGGCGTTGCGGTCCACCGCCACCACCGGGATGCCGGCGGCCTTGGCCGCCTTGACCGGGACACCGGCGGCGGTGGCGCCGGCCGGGATATAGATCAGGGCGTCGACCTGGCGGGTGATCAGGTCCTGGATCTGGTTGACCTGGGTCGCCGAGTTGCCCTGGGCGTCCACGGTGATCACCTTGATGCCCTTGGCCTTGCCCTCGGCCTCGACGGCCTGCTTGATCTGGTTGAAGAAGTCGGCCTGCAGGTTGGCCACGGCCAGGCCCACCGTGAGTTCCTTGGCCTGGGCATTGAGGGCGCCGGTGCAGGTGATGGCGGCGAACAGGGTACTGAGCAACAGCTTCTTGGGGGTCAGCATGGATGGCACTCCGTTGTTATTGTTGTACTGCGGTGACGAGACGAAGCCGATCTGATCTAGCGCTGCCCGTTACGGCGGCGCAGGGTGTCCAGGGTGACGGCCAGGGCGATGACGATGCCGATGATCACCTGCTGCACGAAGGGCGAGACCCCCAGCAGATTCAGGCCGTTGCGCAGCACGCCGATGATCAGCACCCCCACCAGGGTGCCACCGACGCTGCCGACGCCGCCGCTGAGGCTGGCGCCGCCGATCACCACCGCGGCGATGGCATCCAGCTCCATGGACAGGCCGGCGCTGGGCTGGGACGAATCCAGCCGCGCGGCCATGGCCACCGCGGCCAGGCCCGCCAGGGCGCCGCTCAGGGCATAGATCCAGACGGTGATAGTGCGCACCTTGATGCCCGACAACCGCGCCACCTCGGCGCTGCCGCCCATGGCATAGAGGTTGCGGCCACCGGCGCGAAAGCGCAGGAACACCCAGGCCACCAGCAGCATCAGCAGAAATAGCCCGACGGTGACCGAGAGGAAGCCGAAGTGCCGCACCGTGGCCAGGCTGGTGAACCAGTCGGGAAAGCCGACGATCTGGCGCCCATCGGTGAGGATGTTGGCCAGGCCGCGGGCCACCGACATCATGGTTAGGGTGGCGATGAAGGCGGGCAGGCGAGCGCGGGCGATGAGCAGGCCCGAGACCAGGCCGCAGACCAGGCCGCCGAGGATGGCGGCGGGAATCGCCAGACCCAGCGGCCAGCCGATGTCCTGATAGAGCCAGCCCAGCAGCATCATGGCGAAGGCCAGTACCGAGCCCACCGACAGGTCGATGCCGCCGATGACGATGACCAGGGTCATGCCGATGGCCAGGATGCCGAGCACGGTCACCTGGTCGAGGATGTTGAGGGCGTTGCGCACGGAGAAGAAATACTCCGAGGCAAAGGAGAACACGGCGATCAGCAGCGCCAGGCCGATCAGCGGACCGCCGACGTTGCGCGGCAGGCGCAGGGCCAGGCGGGCGAGGGGCTTGGCGGGTGGCGAGGCGGTCGGGGCTTTGGCGTCCACGCACTTCTCCTGAGGTTATTGTTCTTGTGTCTGGCTCGCCTGAATATTTATGCGTGCCTGATTTTTAATTCAGACTCCGCCTGTTCCGGATGGAAGTCAAGCGCCTTTTCATCGCCGCGCGCCGAACGCGACGGCCTCGGCAATCCCGCATCCTGCCCCGCATTCTATCCGTTCATCCGGCCGCCAACGGTCCCTCCTGGCTATTGACGGCCCTGTGGATTGAGGTCTAAATGATAAATATATTTTCAGTGACGAATAAATATTCATAAGACGCCCACTGAAACCTCGGCAGGCGTCTGCTCCACTGCAGCTTCGGATACCCGAGGGGGTCGCCTGATGAATCCGTTCCAGTACGACGTCGCGCAGATTCGCGAAAAGGCCCGGCTGATCCGCCGGCGTGTCATCCAGCTCAACGCCGCTTCGCCTGCCGGCGGCCATACCGGGGCGGATCTGTCGGAGACCGACATCCTCGCCACCCTTTACTTCCGCCTGCTCGACGTCGCCCCGGAGCGCCTCGCCGATCCCCAGCGCGACATCTACATCCAGAGCAAGGGCCACGGCGTCGGCGGCCTCTATTGCTGCCTGGCCGAGGCCGGCTACTTTCCGCCGGAATGGCTCGATACCTACCAGCATTTCGACTCCCACCTGCCGGGCCATCCGGTGCGGCAGAAGACCCCTGGCATCGAACTTAATACTGGCGCCCTGGGCCACGGCCTGCCGGTTGCCACCGGGATCGCCCTGGCTGCCCAGCGCGACAGGAGTCCGCGCCGCGTCTATGTGCTGACCGGCGATGGCGAACTGGGCGAGGGCTCCAACTGGGAGTCGGCGCTGACCGCCGCCAAGTACCGGCTGGACAACCTCACGGTGATCGTCGATCACAACCGCCTGCAACTGGCCGGCCCCACAGCTGAGATCCTGCCGCTGGAGCCCCTGGCCGAGAAGTGGCGCGCCTTCGGCTTCCATGTGGTCGAGTGCGATGGCAACGACGTGGCCCAGCTGGTGGAGACTCTGGAAGTCCTGCGCGAACACCGCGGCCAGCCCCAGGTGCTGATCGCCAATACCGTCAAAGGCAAGGGGGTTTCCTTCATCGAAGGCAAACCCGAATGGCACCACCGGGTGCCCAAGGGCGACGAGATCGCCGCTGCACTGGAGGAGCTCGACCATGGCCACTGATACCCAGACCCCGGGCGAAGCCCATCTCGCCAGCGTCATGGTCGAGGCCTTCATCGCCGCGGTGGACGCCGGCGTCGACCTGGTGCCGGTGGTGAGCGATTCCACCTCCACGGCCAAGATCGGCCCCTTCGTCAAACGCTTCCCGGAGCGCCTGGTCAACGTCGGCATCGCCGAGCAGACCCTGGTCGGGGTGGCCGCCGGCCTGGGCCTCGCCGGCAAGGTGGCGGTGACCTGCAACGCCGCGCCCTTCCTGATCTCCCGCGCCAACGAACAGGTCAAGGTGGACGTCTGCTACAACAGGTCCAACGTCAAGATGTTCGGCCTCAACGCCGGGGCCAGCTACGGTCCCCTGGCCAGCACCCACCACAGCCTCGACGACATCGCCGTGATGCGCGGCTTCGGCAACGTGGAGATCTATGCCCCGGCCGATGGCGCCGAATGCCGGCAGATCGTCGAGCACGCCCTGGCCCATGACGGTCCGGTCTATATCCGTCTGGACGGCAAGGCGCTGCCCGATCTGCACGGGCCCGACTATCGCTTCGTGCCCGGTCAGGTGGACGTGCTGCTGCCAGGGCACGACGTCAGCCTGGTGGCCCTGGGTTCGGTGGTCCACGAGGCCGTCGAGGCCGCGCGGCAGCTGGCCGAGCAGGGCGTCAGCGCCCAGGTGATCAATCTTTCGTCGATCCGTCCGCTCCGGCGCGAGGCCCTGCTGGAAGCTCTCTGCGCCGCTCGCGGTGGGGTGGTTACGGTGGAAGAGCACAATGCCAACGGTGGGGTGGGCAGCCTGGTCGCCGAGGTCATGGCCGAGGCCGCGCTGGGCGTGCGGCTGATCCGCCTGGGCATCGCCGATGGCGAGTATGCTGCCGCCGGCGGCCGTGGGCCGACCCGCGCCAAGCACGGCATCGATGCCGCCGGCATCGTCGCCGCGGTACAGCGCCTGCGCTGAGGCCAAGGCGTCTGCCACAAGAACAACAACAGGAGCTGCCATGGCCGCCGAACCGCTGATCCTCGCCCTCGACGAGGGCACCACCAATGCCAAGGCGATCCTGGTGGATCGCGCCGGCCGGGTCGTGGCCCGCAGTTCCCGGCCGCTGACCGTCCAGCATCCGCAGGCGGGCTACGCCGAGCAGGACCCCCTGGCCATCTGGCAGGCCCTGCAGGGTGCCATCGGCGACTGCCTGGCCCAGACGGACGCCCCCCTGGCGGCCATCGCCATCAGCAACCAGCGCGAATCCGCCCTGGCCTGGGAGCGCGGCAGCGGCCAGTTGCTCGGTCCGCTGGTGAGCTGGCAGTGCAAGAGATCCCAGCCGCAGTGCGAAGCCTTGCACGCTGCCGGCCACGGCGAGCTGATCCTGCAGCGCAGCGGCCTGGCGCTGGATCCGATGTTTTCCGCCGGCAAATGGCGCTGGCTGCTCGACCAGATCCCCGACGGCACGGCTCGCGCCGCCGCCGGCGAGATCTGCCTGGGCACCGTGGACAGCTGGCTGCTCTGGCAACTCAGCGGCGGCGCGAGCTTTCTCATCGACGCGGCCAACGCGGCCCGTACCCAGTTGCTCGACTTGCGCGGCGGTGACTGGGATCCGCAGCTGCTGAAGCTGTTCGGCATTCCCCAGGCGGCCTTGCCGGAGATCCGCCCCAGTGCTGGCTGCTTCGGCGAGACCCGCGCCCAGGGTCCGCTGCCGGCCGGTCTGCCGATCCTGGCGATGATCGGCGATTCCCATGCGGCGCTGTTCGGCCAGGGCGGTTTCGTCCCGGGCAAGGTCAAGGCCACCCTGGGCACCGGCTCCTCTTTGATGACGCCCATCGCCGAACCCGTGGTCTCCGCCCATGGCCTGGCCACTACCCTGGCCTGGCGCCTGGGCGCGATCCCGACCTTTGCCCTGGAAGGCAATATCGTCCACACCGGCGCCGCCGTGGGCTGGACGGCGCGGCTGCTGGGTGGCGCGGGAGAACTGGAGGCCCTGGCCGCCGAAGCCGCGGCGCTGCCGGACAATGGCGGTGTCTACTTCGTCCCGGCGCTGGGCGGCCTGGGTGCGCCGCACTGGCGGGCCGAGGCCCGTGGGCTGTTCTGCGGCCTGGCCGAGAACTGCGGTCGGGCGCACCTGATGCGCGCGGCCCTGGAGGCCATCGCCTACCAGATCCGTGATGTCTTCGATGCCATGCAGCAGGACAGTCCGACGCCTTTGGATGAACTCTGGGTGGATGGCGGCGCCACGCGCAACGAATGGCTGCTGCAATTCCAGGCTGATCTCCTGCAGCGCCCGGTGATCTGCAGTCTGTCACCGGAGGTCTCGGCCCTGGGCGCCGCCCACCTGGCCGGCCACGCCCTGGGCTGGTGGCAGGACGCCGCGGCCCTGAGCGATCTCGAACGGCCGCGTCGGCGCTACGAACCCCGCGCCAATACCGTGCAGGAACTCTACGCCGGCTGGCGCCAGGCCCTGGCGCGGACACTGCTGTAAAGACCCTAGGTTGGGTTGAGGCGGCTCCATCGCCGAAGCCCAGCGTTGGCAAACGCTGAGGCACCGTTGGGCTTCGCTGCGCTCAACCCATCCTACGACGGCCCGGGTCGCCTGGCTCAGGTCGGCAGGGTCATGAAGATCTGGGTGCCCTGGCCGGGGCGGGAGACCACGCCGATGCGGCCGCCGTGCTGGCGGATGATTTCCTTGCACAGGGCCAGGCCCAGGCCGGCGCCGCCCTTCTGGCTGCCGATCTGCACGAAGGGCTCGAATACTCGACCCTGCTGGGCGTAGGCGATACCCTCGCCATTGTCCTGCACCGCCATCAGCAGCTGATCGTTCTGGCGCAGCGCCTGGATGACGATACGGCCACCGGCCGGGGTATGGCGCAGGGCATTGCTCAGCAGGTTGTCGAACACCCGGCCCAGTTGCTTGGGGTCCAGGCTGACCCGTGGCAGCGGCGTGTGCAGCAACTCGACGGCCAGCTCGACATCGCGCTCGCGGGCCTCGTCGGCATGGCGGGCGCGGGCTTCTTCGAGCAGGTCGCCGATCTCGCTCGGCAGCTTTTCTGGACGCTGCAGGCCGCTCTGGTGGCGCGAATAGTCCAGCAGGTCGTTGATCAGCTGCACCAGGCGATGGGTTTCCTCGTCCACCGTCTGCAGCAGAAAGGCCTCGCGGGATTCCGGTGCCACCTTGAGACGTTCGCGCAGCAGACCGAAGGCCATGTGCATGCCGGTGACCGGCGTGCGCAATTCGTGGGAGGCGCGCAGCACGAATTCGTTGCGCACCCGATCGAAGGCGCGCTGCTCGGTGACATCGCGCAGCACCATCAGCGCACCCACGCTGCGGCCATCGGCGTGGTTGACCGGGGTCAGACTCCAGGCCAGCAGCCGGACCTCGTCGTCGACCCGGATCTCCAGGTCTTCGGGCGCCGCATCCAGGGCGCCGCCGGCCAGCACCCGTTGCACGCTGGTCTCGATTTCGGGTCGTTCCAGGGCGGCGATCAGGGATTCGCCCAGGTGATTCTCGTTCCAGCCCAGCTGGCGGCAGGCCACTGGATTGGCGTGTTCGATGTTGCCCTGGGGATCGAGGATCACCAGGCCGTAGTCGATGCTGTCGAGCACTGCCTGCAGGCGCCGCTGGCCGGCCACCAGGGCCTCGACATTGGTCTGGCTGAGGCGGTGCAGAGCCTGGGCCATGTTGCCGAAGCGGCGGCTGAGCAGGGTGAATTCGGCGATCTGCGAAGTGGGCAGCTGGACGTCGAAGTTGCCCTGGCTGATGCGCTCGGCAGCCTTGGCCAGACCGTCGATGGGGCCGGTGAAGCGTCGGGCGATGCCGTTGGCGGTCACCACCCCGGTGACCAGGATGGCCACACCGATCAGCGCCAGCAGCAGGGCGATGATCACCGCCCGGTCATGGGCCTCGTTCTGCATGCGCTCCAGGGTCACCACATAGCTTTTTTGCAGGTCGTAGATGCGATTGCGCAGGGCGTCGAGGGTCTGCTGGAAATCCGGATCGGCGCGCAACTGGTTGTAGCCGCCGGGCGGCGCGCGCAGATAGTCGGCGAAGCGCTCGTAGCGGCGCTTGACGTCTTCCAGCACCGCCAGCTGCTCGGGCTTGTGCATCTCGCCCTGGACCAGGTGCAGGTTCTGTTCGAAGCGCTGCTGGGCGGCGACCAGGACCTGGGGATCCGGGGCGCCATCGAGCATCTGGAACAGGCTGTTGCTCAGCTCCTGGCGCATGTTCAGCGTCAGGTTGATGAAGTCCAGATTGCTGCGGGTCTGGACGCTCTGCTCGCGGGCCAGGTGCAGGACGCTGACCAGGCCGACCAGCAGCCCGATGAGGGCCACGGCGATCAGGGCGGAGATGCTGAGAAAGAGGCGGGTGTGCAACTTGATCGGCAGTTTCATAGCCCGTACTGCTTGCGTTTTCGATAGAGCGTGGACGCGTCGATGCCGAGGGTCTTGGCGGCCTGGTCGAGGGTCTCGCTGGTGGCCATCACCGCGGCGATGTGGGCGCGCTCCAGGGCTTCCAGACTCAGGGCCTCGCCGACCCGCGGCGCGCTGGCGGCGCCGCTGCTGGCCGGGCTGTCACCCAGGCCCAGGTGATTGACGTCCACCAGGTCCTGGCCGCAGATGATGCTCGCCCGTTCGATGACGTTGCGCAGCTCACGGACGTTGCCTGGCCAGCCATAGTTGCGCAGGGCGTCCAGGGCAGCCTCGCTGAAGCCATGGGCGGGTCTGTTGTAGTCCTTGACGAAGCGGGCAAGAAAACGCTCGGCGAGATCGACGATGTCTTCCTTGCGCTCGCGCAGCGGCGGCAGGTTGAGCACGATGACGTTGAGGCGATAGAGCAGGTCTTCGCGGAATTCGTTTTCAGCCACCATCTGTTCTAGGTTGCGGTTGGTGGCGGCGAGGATGCGCACGTCGGCTCGACGGGTCACTGGATCGCCGACGCGCTCGTATTCCTTGTCCTGGATGAAGCGCAGCAGCTTGGGCTGCAGGGCCAGGGGGAAGTCGCCGATCTCGTCGAGGAAGAGAGTGCCGCCATCGGCCTGGCTGACCCGGCCGAGGGTGCTCTCGCTGGCCCCGGTGAAGGCGCCGCGGGTATGGCCGAACATCTCGCTTTCCATCAGATCGGCGGACAGCGACGGGCAGTTGATGGTGACGAAGGTCTTCTTGGCGCGCCGACTCCAGGCGTGGATGGCGCGGGCCAGTTCACCCTTGCCGGAACCGGACTCGCCGAGGATCAGCACGTTGGCATCGGTGGTGGCGACCTGCCGGGCGGTCTCCAGGATGCTCATCATCGCCGGGCTGCGCGAATCGAGACCGGCGCTGGACTTGCGCACTTCGCCCTCGAGGGCCTCCAGGCGCGCCGAGAGCTGGCGGAATTCCAGCTGCTTGGCCGCCGCCATGCGCAGCTGGTCGGGACTGCAGGGCTTCACCAGGTAGTCGGCGGCACCGGCCTGCATGGCATCCACCGCAGTGTCGATGGCCGAGTGAGCGGTGACGATTACCACCCGCATCCAGGGCGCTTGGATACGCATTTGCTGCAGCACGTCCAGACCATTGTCTGCGCCCAGTCGTAGGTCGAGAAAGCAAAGGTCGTAGACCTGACGCAGGAGCAGGGCTTCGGCCTGGGCCGCGCTGTTGGCCGTGGCCACGCTATAGCCGGCGTCTTCCAGGCAGAAACGAAAGGTCCGCAGGATGGCGGCTTCGTCATCCACGAGCAGGATACGACCGCTGGTTTGTTCCATGACGGGAGAACTCCAGGCCACAGGGGCCGAAAAGCGCTAAAGGACAGGGCTGGCAGTTAGTCCATCATACATCGTGCAAGTTGCAATCCGCAGGACCATCGGGCCATCCAGGCGTGATGTAACGACCATCGTGCAGATCGCAACCCGCAGGCGAGAAAGTGGCAAGAAGCCGATTTCCGGCGAGCACCGGAGGGATTTTTGGCCGCCTTTTATCGTTGCGCTTGCCTTCGGACTGGCCTAGTGCCCCCAGATCGCCCCCTGGCCATCATGCAAAACGCAATGGCTCAGGCGTTGCACCTTGCAAGGTGCAAGTGGAGAGGTTTCTGGCTAAACGTATAAGCTATTGTTTTATAAAGTAAAAATAGTTTTCGAAAAGCTGGCACGCAGTCTGCAGTCTCCTTGGCAAGCCGGCCTCAGGGCCAACGGATTGCAGGAGATACCCGATGATCAGCCAGACCCTTCGCAAGCACTTGGTAGGTACTGCGCTCTTCGCTTGCTTCGCCAGCGCTGCCGTCGCTGCCCCCCAGGGCCAGGACGTCAGCCGCGAGCAGGCACTCATCGCGTCCACTCGCATTGCTGCCCAGGCCATGGTGCCTGCAGCCAAGCCGCTGGCAAGTCAAGGCCGTGGGGAACTCAAAGCCATCCCGGCACAGTCCAACGGTGACCGTCTGGTGAAGCAGACCCGCTGGGTATTCTGAGGTCATGACCATGATGTGGATGCTGCTGATGATCTTGTTGTTCGCTGCAGCGGCGGTCGTGACTGGGATGTTGCTCAGTGCTTTGATGATGGGTCGTGCGCTCAATCAGACGCACAACCTCAATGGTCTGGATCTCGATCTGACCGATGTGGAACCACGGATGGCGAGTCTGGATACCCAGGATTTCGCTAATAAAACCACTGCTCGCTGGACAGGTGCTGTCGTCCGCTGAGTGCACTTGCAATACATAGGAGAAACACCATGCTGAGCTGGGCTATCACTTTCCTGATCATCGCGATCATCGCAGGCGTCCTGGGTTTCGGTGGCATCGCCGGTACCGCCACCAGTATCGCCAAGATCCTGTTCGTGCTGTTCCTGGTGCTGTTCGTGGTGTCGTTCTTCATGGGTCGCCGTCGTCCCTGACGGTCGAGCCATGAGCAAGACGAGCAGCCGGTCGTAACGACCGGCTGCTGAGGCTCTGTCATCGGATTGCAGCTTTAAGCCGATTCAATGGACAACCTCGAAGTCGTCTCCTAACCCGAGACGCAAGGGCCACATGGTCGGGACGCTCTGCAGTAGGGGAGGGTTCCAAGAGTACAGGGAGTACTTTCGCACTCGCGGCGGACTGGGCTGGTTACGACCACACCCCTGAATTCGACCGGTTTCGTCTCTATCGAAACCCGCCGACGTCAGGGGTGTTGTCGTTTGGGAGAGGAAAAGTCGAGCGTTCGGCAGGATTCAACCCTGCCAGAAAGCCTCCCACCAGGAGCGCTCGCCGCGGGCGTCTTCCAGAACCACCGTGCAGGTAGTGCCGGCCGCCAGCAGCAGGCCCTCGGGCACCGGGTCCAGGGCGATGCGCACCGGCACCCTCTGGGCTAGGCGCACCCAGTTGAAAGTGGGATTCACATCGGCAGTGAGTTCACGACTCTGGGGATTGTCCCGGTCATAGATGCCGCGGGCGATGCTTTCCACGTGACCCTGCAGCGTCTGGCCGCTCATCAGGCGCATCTCCGCTGCCGCACCGACCCGCACATGGGGCACCTTGGTCTCTTCGAAATAGCCATAGACCCAGAACGAATGGGCGTCGATGACGGCCAGCTTGGGCGCGCCCGCGGCGGCATAGTCGCCCTTGAATACCGAGAGGTTGGTGACGTAGCCATCCACCGGCGCCAGCACCCGCGTGCGCTTGAGATTGAGGCGCGCCGATTCCAGCTGGGCTTGGGCCTGGCGCAGATCGGCTTCGGCCGCCAGGGCCGCGCTGCTGGCGTCTTCGCGGTTTTCGCGGGAGACCACCAGGCTGTCGATGTCGGCGCGGCGGCGGGCGTTCTGCTGACGCATGGCCAGGGTGGCCTTGCGCGCGGCGACCGTGGCCTCCGCCTGATGCACGGCGATCTCGTAGTGCTCCGGATCGATCTGCAGCAGCAGGTCGCCCTTTTTGACCCACTGGTTGTCGCGTACGGCGATCTCGGTCACCAGGCCCGCCACGTCGGGCGCGATGGTGATGACCTCGGCGCGCACCCGGCCGTCGCGGGTCCAGGGATCGTTCATGTAGTGCACCCAGAGCAGCCGACCAAGGATCAGCGCCAGGCAGACCACCAGCAGGGTAAAGAGCACGCCGAAGAGTTTCTTGAGGATCATGGCAGGAGTCCTAGCGATAGACGCACAGCGCCAGGGCGCAGTAGAGGCAGATGAACAGGGCCAGGCGCAGCAGCGCCGGATGCCAGACGACGTGATAGAGACCGACCGCGGCGAGCACCCGGTCCAGCGCCCAGGCGAGCAGGGCGGCGACCAGGAACAGCACCGTCACGGTGGGCAGGTAGAGGCCGTGGAAGGCGATTTCACGTGGCATGGGGGATCTCGAGATAGCGGGCCAGCGGCCCCTGGGGATCAAGCAGGGCGCTGCGGATGAAGTACAGATCGCTCTGCACCTGGCGCAGCGGCGACTCGTCATAGGGCAGTTCCGGCGGTTCGGTCACGACCGTCACGGCGGCCAGGGCCGCATCCACCGCCGCCAGCGCCCGGCGCAGATTTTCCGCGCCGGGCTTGAGGAAGAGACGCACCAGGGCGCGTCCGACCACGCGGATGGCCTGGCGCCAGGCGCTGCCCTCGGCATAGCGTGGCGCGCTCGGCAGCCGCGCCTGCAGCTGGCGCAGCTCGATCACCGCATGGCCGATCTCCAACACCGCGAAGGCCCAGCCGATCAGGCGCCGCTGAGCCTCGCCGCGTCCGGCGCTGACGCCATAGGCCTGGTTGAGCAGGTCGCGGGTCTGGCCCTCGAAGGCCGGCGCCAGGTGCGGCAGCGGCGCGCTCACCGCCCGTACCAGCTGCTGGCGCAGGTCCCGTTCCAGCCGGCGCCACAGCCAGGGGCTGTTGGGCGGCAACAGCACCGCCGAGACCGCCGCGGTGATCACCATCGACAGGACCACGGCGATGCCATTGTTGATGAAGGCATAGGCGTCGTAGACCGGCGGATTGTCGGGAATCGAGGTGAAGCAGAAGAACACCAGGCAGCCCAGGCCATAGCCCATCCAACCGGGGCGCAGGGAGATCCAGGTGCCGAGCATGAACACCGGCGCCAGGGTCAGTAGCAGCAGCGGCAGACCGGTGATCCAGGGAAAGACGAAGAAGGTCAGGAAAAAGCCCAGCACCACGCCGCCGCTGGCGCCGACGGCCATCTGCAGCGCCGTGCGCTTGGGATCCGGCGAGGCCGAGGCCAGGGCCGAGACGGCCGCGGCGTTGAGCGCCAGCATGCCGCCGCTGGGATAGGCACTGGCGATCCAGAAGGCGCCCAGTACCAGCACCAGAAAGGCGCTGCGGATACCCGTGACCGCCGCGCCCAGGGCATTGGCCTTGGCCACGAAGCGCGGCTTCCACTGCTCGCGGCTATGCCGGGGCGCAGCCAGGGAGGCATGGGTCTGCAAGTAGCCATGCCATTCGCCGGTGAAGCGAAAGAGCAGTTCCACGGCGGTCTCGAAGTCGCGCCGGTCGGTTTCGCTCAAGGGTGGCAGCTCGGCACGCAGGGCGCGGATACGTGGTCGCAGACCCTGGTGCAGCTGTTCCAGGCGCGCCGCGGCCGTCAGGGCAGCACGGTCGGTGAGCGCCTGGCCGCGCCATTCCTCGAACAGTTCCAGCAGCGGGGCCCATAGGCGTTCGAGGGCTGCCAGTGGCAGCTGGGCGTCGCGCTCGCGCAGGCGCATCAGCAGGCGGCTGAGGGCATGCAGGCGGGTGGTCAGGCCCATGAATTCGGCATTCAGCCGGGCCAGGCGGCCGCTGCGCATGCGCATGTGCGGGTCTTCGAAGGCCGAGGCGCTGCGCAGGCTTTCCAGCCCCACCGCCTCGGCGGCCAGACGTACGCCCGCGGCTTCCAGGGTGGCCCGGTCGAGGCGACCGCGCAGGACGTCGGCGGCCAGCCCGGCGAAGCCGCCCATGCGCCGATAGAGGGTCGCGCGCATGGCCGTGGCGCTGGTCTGCGGAAAGACCGCCGCGCTCACCGCGCCGCTGCAGAGCACGCCCAGGGTGATGGCCAGCACCCGCATCACCGCCGACATGAAGGCGGTGTCGGCATTCAGCGCGGCAGGAATGCCGATCAGCGCGGCGGTATAGCCGGCCAGCATGCAGGCGTAGCTGCGAAAGTCCCGGTAGCGCGCCGAACCGGCCACACAGAGGCCGATCCACAGCGCCAGAAAGATCAGGAAGGGCACCCGTTCCTGGGCGAACAGGGCGATCAGCACCAGCATCACTGCCAGCCCCAGCAGGGTGCCCATGACCCGGTAGAAGCTCTTGGCCAGCACCTGGCCGCTCTGCGGCTGCATGACGATGAACACGGTGATCACCGCCGAGCTGGGGTGCGGCAGTTGCAGGCGCATGGCCAGCCAGAGGGTGAGGCTGGCAGCGAGCAGCATCTTGGCCTGATAGAGCCAGAGGCTGCCATCGCTGCGTGCCCAGGCGCCGAGGGCCTGGCGCAGCGGCGCGCCGGCGGCGGTGCCCGTACTCACCGGGGCGCTCGCTCGACGGCCACGCGCGCCGGCACCAAGTCGCGGTCGCCCGGGCCGCGTTCGAGGTCCGCGCCGCCGCCGAGGGCGACCAGGGCAGCGGCCTGGGCGGCCAGGTGCAGGGCATGCACCTGGGCGGTGACCCGCTGCTGGGCGAACAACCGGGTCTGGGCGTCGAGCACGTGCAGGTAGTCGGTCAGGCCGCGGCGAAAGGCCTCGCGGGCGATGTCGTAGGTGCGCTGGGCTTCCTGACTGGCCTGGTCGGCGAGGGTGGCCTGCTTGGCCGCCGAGTCGGCCTTGATCAGCGCATCGGAGATGTCCTTGAGGGCGTCCACCAGGGTCTGGTTGTAGGCGCTGACGGCCATGTCGTAGGCCGCCGATTCCGCGCCGAGACGACTGCGCAGAGCGCCGCCGTCGTAGATCGGCAGGGAGAAGGCGGGACCGATGAAGGAGCCGGTCTTGGCGTGGGTCAGCATCTCGCTGAGGCGGCCCAGGGTCAGGAACTGGCCGACGTTGGCCACCAGGTCGATGTTGGGATAGAAGCTGGCACGGGCGACGTCCACGCCCTTGGCCGCGGCGGCGATCTGCCAGCGGCGCGCCACCACGTCCGGGCGCTTGCCGACCAGTTCCAGGGGCAGACTACTGGGCAGGCGCGGCGCCGCGCCCAGGGTCAGCCGCGGCCGTTGCAGGCGGGCGCCGGCACCCGGGCCCTTGCCGGCCAGGGCGGCGAGCTGGTTGCGATCCAGTGCCAAGGTCTCGTCCAGGGCTTCCAGCTGGCGTTCGGTCTCGGGCAGCAGGGCACGCGCCTGGCTGACCTCGAACTGGGTGCCGAGGCCGCCGTCCAGCTGGCGCTGGGCCAGGTCGGCCAGTTGCCGTTGCTGCTCCAGGGTGGCGGCGAGGATGTCGCGCTGGTCGTGGTGCAGGGCGAAGCCGATGTAGCTGCGGACGATGTTGCCGGTCAGCTCCAGTTCGGCGGCGCGCACCTCGGCGGCGGCCTGGTGCGCCTGGTCCAGCGCCTGGGCACTGGCGTCGCGCTCGCGGCCCCAGAAGTCCAGGGCATAGCTCAGGCCCAATTCGGCATTGTTGTTCCAAGTGGTGCGATCGGCCAGCTCGCCCGGGCCATAGAAGCCGTCGGTGGGCCAGCTGTAGCGCTTGAAGGCGCCCTTGGCCTCGACCTGCAGGGCCTCGCGGGATTCGGCCAGGCCGGCCAGGGACTCGGCGCGGCGCACCCGCGCGGCAGCCGTGGCCAGGCGCGGATTGTCGGCTAGGGCGGCGCTGATCCAGGCATCCAGCTGGGGATCGCCATAGGCGCGCCACCACTGGCGCTCGGGCCAGGCGGCCTGGCCGGCGGCGGCCTGGATGGCGGCATCGGTGGCCAGCGACTGATCGTCGAGACGCTGCGCCTGGGGCGCGTTGTGACCGGTACCGATACAGCCGGCCAGCAGGGTCGCGAGGGCGACCACCGTGAGCGCAGGCCAGGCTCTGCTAGAGAAAGGCAACACGTGGGGGGTCCGTTGGCAACAAGGCCATACCTGCGTCTGGCGTGAGACGGCGCAGCGCGGCTGGCGAGATGAGCTGGAATTGAAGAGGACGCCTGTAGGAGACGCCTGTAGCGGACGCCCGCGAACCAGGCGGTCAGCGGACGTTACCATTAGGCTGCTAACGATTCTATAAAATTCCCGGGTGGCCGATTAGCGCGCGAACCGGCGAATCTTTGTTTCACATACTGAAATAATATGGAGAATGACGCTTTTCCCGACTGTCGAGGCGGCATGGACACCCTGCACAACATGCGCGTTTTCGTCGCCGTGGTGGAGAGCGGCAGCTTCACCGGTGCGGCCCAGACGCTGCAGACCACCACGGCCCACGTCTCCCGGGCGGTGGCCCATCTGGAAACCCATCTGCGCACCCGCCTGCTGCATAGGACGACGAGACGCATCGCCCTGACCGAGGCCGGCCAGCGCTACCTGGCGCGCTGCGAGCAGATCCTCGCCTATGTTGAAGAGGCCGAAGCCGAGGCCGGGCACGCCCAGGCGCGGCCCGAGGGACGGCTGCGGGTGCACAGCATGACCGGCATCGGTCAGCACTATGTGATCCGCGCCATCGCCGGCTATCGCGCCCTGTACCCCGAGGTGCGCTTCGACCTGACCATGGCCAACCGCATCCCCGATCTGCTCGAAGAGGGTTTCGACCTGGCCATCGTGGTGGCGGCGGAGTTGCCCGATTCCGGCTTCGTCTCCCAGCAGATCGGCCACACCTACAGCATCCTCTGCGCCTCGCCCGCCTACCTGCAGGAGCATGGTCAGCCGCAGACGCCGGCCGAGCTGGCCCACCACGCCTGCCTGAGATTCATCAGTCCGGTGGTGTCCTTCGACCGCTGGCACTTCGAGGGCCCCAACGGCCCGGAAACCTATCGCATCGGCGAGACCCCCTTTCAGGTCAACGTCGGCGACGCCATGACCGAGGCCCTGCGTCAGGGGCTGGGCATCGGTGTGCTGCCGCTCTATTCGGCGGTGGACGGCCTGCGCGATGGCAGCCTGGTGCGGGTGCTGCCGGCCTATCGCCTGCAGCGGCTCAATGCCTATGCGCTCTATGCCTCGCGGCAGTACCTGGATGCCAAGATCCGCACCTGGGTGGCCTATCTGCGCGAACAGATCCCCGGGGCACTGGAAGCGGACGAGGCCTTCGTGCGCGCCGTCAGCGAAGTCGTCGGACAAGCGCATTGAGATCAGCGGGGCGCTTGGACTAAGCTCGGAGAAGGCCGGGCCGCGCGCCGGGTCATAGTTAGTAAGCTATTGAAATATCGCCCGGTATCGCGGTCCTGAGGGCGACAGGATGGCTGCTCGACGGCACGCTCCGCTATCGTCGAGGTCCATGTCCCGAGTCGGTGCCCACGCCGACGGACCGCCGTGCAGGACGGCCGGATCATGCAGGCGGTCAGGGACCGCCGTCAGCGCCACGGGAGTCCAATGAGCGCCCCAGCAGGACCCACTCTGAGATTCGCCGACCAGCCGCTCAAGGGCATCGCCCTGATCTGCCTCGCGGTCTGGCTGTTCGCCTCCCACGATGCCCTCTCCAAGTACCTGTCCGGTTTCTATCCGGTGGTCATGGTGGTCTGGGCCCGCTATCTCTCCCACACGCTGCTGATGATGGGCATCTTCATCCCGCGTTCGGGGCTGGCGGTGATCCGCACCAAGAGACCCGGCCTGCAGGTGCTCAGGGCGCTGTGCCTGATCGGCTGCAGCCTGTTCTTCACCACCGGGCTGCGCTACCTGCCGATGGCCGAGGCCACGGCGGTCAACTTTCTCGCGCCGCTGATGGTGACGGCGCTGTCGGTGCCGCTGCTCAAGGAAACCGTGACCCGCAGCCAGTGGGCGGCGGTGCTGGCCGGTTTCATCGGGGTGCTGATCATCGTGCGGCCGGGTGGCCAGCTGTTCACCCCGGCGGTGCTGCTGCCGGTCTGCTCGGCGGTGTGCTTCGGTCTCTACCAGCTGCTGACGCGCCTGCTCAGCGGCATCGACAGCCCCACTACCAGCAACTTCCTCACCGGCATCATCAACACCCTGGTGCTGAGCAGCGTGGTGCCCTTCTTCTGGGAGATCCCCACCCTGGGCCACGGCTTCATGCTGGCCCTGCTCGGCCTCTTCGGCATGTCCGGCCACCTGCTGCTGACCCAGGCCTTCCGCTATGCGCCGCCGGCGCTGCTGGCGCCCTTCAGCTACGGCCAGATCGTCACCGCCGGCATCATCGGCTATTTCTTCTTCGGCCATGTGCCGGACAGTGGTGCGCTGATCGGCATCCTCATCATCTGCGCCAGCGGCCTGGCGGTGGCCTGGCAGCAGAGTCGCAAGGCCTCCAGGGCCAAGAAGGCCCGGGCGGTGCCGGCGGCGCAATCCGAGGCGCTGCCGGAAGTGGTGGCCGATGCCGCTACGGGCGCTCCGGCTCAGCGCAGTCCGTAATCGGCGATGATGCCGACGAGGATCGCCAGACCCGCCCAGTGGTTGTGAAGGAAGGCCTTGAAGCACACCAGGGGATCACGGCCACGGGTGACGTGGAATTCCCAGGCGAAGCAGCCAGCCGCCACCACCAGCCCCAGGTAGAACGGCAGGCCCAGGCCGAAGCGGCCGCCGGCCAGCGCCAGGCAGAACAGGGTCAGGCCCTGCAGGGTGGCGATGATCACCCGGTCGGCGTCGCCGAACAGGATGGCAGTGGATTTCACCCCGATCTTGAGATCGTCTTCGCGGTCGGCCATGGCGTAGTAGGTGTCGTAGCCCACCGTCCAGATCACGTTGGCCACGAACAGCAGCCAGGCCGCCGCCGGCAGCTGGCCGGTCTCGGCGGTGAAGGCCATGGGCATGCCCCAGGAGAAGGCCGCGCCGAGCACCGCCTGGGGGTAGTAGGTGTATCTCTTCATGAAGGGATAGAGCGCCGCCACGCCAAGGGCGCCAAAGGACAGCCAGACGGTGGTGGCATTGGTGCAGAGCACCAGGCCGAAGCTGAGCAGCACCAGCACGGCAAAGAACAGCAGGGCTTCCTTGGGCGAGATGCGCCCGGTGGCCAGGGGGCGGTTCCTAGTGCGGGCGACGTGGCCGTCGAAATTGCGGTCGGCGAAGTCGTTGATCACGCAGCCGGCCGATCTCATCAGCACCACGCCGAGCACGAAGATCAGTAGATTCTTCAGACTCGGCACGCCCTCGGCGGCGATCCACAGCGCCCAGAGGGTGGGCCAGAGCAGCAGATAGATGCCGATGGGGCGGTCCAGCCGGGTCAGCTGGACGAAGTCGCGGATGCGCTCGCGACGGGGGCGCGTGGCGATCACCCGGGCGCTGGGCTCGGGGCCGCGGGGCGCGGCGGGACGGCGATCACGGGGGCGGGAGGCGTTCTTTTTCATCGGACGGCTGCATGGCGAAGGGCCCGGCGATTATAGGGGGCCTGGGATTTCGCCGCTGCCGTCGTGATGATTTGGCTCGCCTTCGCGCCGCGCGTGCCCCCAGAAAGCCGGCAGGAAGACCTCGCCCACCAGGATCGCCAGGGGACCGCGCCGGAACACCGAGCGCCGGGCCCAGCAGGGCGTGGTGGCCGCCCCTGCGGGCAGCCAGGCCAGCGGATAGCGACAGGCTTCCAGCGGCCCGCGCACGAAGGCCGGGGCCTGGAACAGCCAGTGGCCGAGGGGGCGCTCGCCCAGCGCCGCCAGGTCGAAATCCGCCGCGTCCAGGGCCTCGCGCGCCGCCACGCTGCGGGCGAAGACCCAGGCTTCGCCAGCACCGCGCAGCCAGACCTCGCGCACCCAGCCAGGGCTGGCCGGCGGCACCTCCAGCGCCTGGCACTCGTCCGGCCGCAGCGCTTGCCAGCCTTCGGCGATCACCTCGACGGCGAAGCGCCCGCCACTGAGGGCGGTCAGGCGTTCGGTGAGAGAGCCGCGGTCGGCATAGAGCCAGCTGTACGGCGCCTCGGCATAGTCCGGCTCCGCGCCGGCCGCCGCCTGGGTCCGCCAGCGCGGGGCGCCGTCAGAGGCCCCAGACATTGCCCAGGGTGCTCAGCAGGGAGGGCTGGGTACCTTGCTTGCCGAGATAGCCAAGGATCACCTGGGCGAACTGGCTGGTCATGCCGCTGTGCATGCCCAGGGCGTTGAAGGTCTTGTCGACGTCCTGACGGCTGTCGACATTGCCCAGCAGGCTGCCCAGCGGACTCTGCTTGGCGTCCTGACCACCACCGCCGAGCAGACTGCCCAGGCCGCCCAGTTGCGCCAGGCCGCCGGTGGCATTGGCGCCGGCCAACTGATCCAGTCCCGGCACGGCCTTGGCCAGCTGGCGATAGTCGTTGCCCACCAGCTGATTCTTGGCCAGGCCGAGCAGGGCGCCGGTGCCGCCCACCGCCTGTTGCGGGGTGACGTTGAGCTGGCTGGTCAGCGCCTGCAGCAGGCCCTGGGCCTGGGGTGTGGCCGCCGCGGCGGCGGTGGCCTTGGCGTTGTTGTTGCCATTGGCGCTGTTGTAGGCGTTGACGGCGTCATTGAGGTTGAAGGCGAACACCGGGCTGGCGGCGAGCATCAGCGGCAGGGCGAGAACGGACAGACGCATGGGCGGACTCCAGCGGATTGCGTGAAAGGTCAGAGGATAACCCGGCGGCGATGACCACAGACTGAACGGCGTCCCTGCAGGGAGCGGACGCTGCGGTTATTATCGCCGTTTTGCCGGGAGAACCGCGATGCTCAACGGGTTGTGGCTGGGCTTCTTCATCGTTGCCGGGATCAGCGCCTTCGGCCAATGGCTGGTCGCCGGCAACGCCGGGGTCTTCGCCGCCATGGTGGAGAGTCTGTTCGCCATGGCCAAGCTGTCGGTGGAGGTCATGGTGCTCCTGTTCGGTACCCTGACCCTCTGGCTCGGCATCCTGCGCATCGCCGAAAAGGCCGGGCTGGTGGACGCCCTGGCGCGGCTGCTCGGGCCGCTGTTCGCCCGGCTGATGCCCGAGGTGCCGCGCGGTCATCCGGCATTGGGGCTGATCACCCTCAACTTCGCCGCCAACGGTCTGGGCCTGGACAACGCCGCCACGCCCATCGGCCTCAAGGCCATGCGCGCCCTGCAGGAGCTCAATCCCAGCAGCACCACGGCGAGCAATGCGCAGATCCTCTTCCTGGTGCTCAACGCCTCTTCGCTGACCCTGCTACCGGTGACGGTATTCATGTACCGCGCCCAGCAGGGCGCCACCGATCCGACCCTGGTGTTTCTGCCGATCCTGCTGGCCCACACCTGCGCCAACCTGGTGGGGCTGTTCTCGGTGGCCTTCATGCAGCGGCTGAAGTTGTGGGATCCGGTGGTGCTGGCCTGGATCGGCGGCGGCGCCCTGGCCTTCGGCGCCTTCGTCGCCTTTCTCTTCACCCTGACCGCCACGGCGCTGGCCGGGTTGTCGTCGCTGCTCGGCAACCTGACCCTGTTCGGCATCATCCTGGCGTTCATGATCCTTGGCGCCCTGCGCAAGGTGCCGGTCTACGAAGCCTTCGTCGAAGGCGCCAAGGAAGGCTTCGACGTCGCCAAGTCGCTGCTGCCCTATCTGGTCGCTATGCTCTGCGCGGTGGGGGTGCTGCGCGCTTCCGGCGCCCTGGAAGCCGTTCTCGAAGGCATCCGCCATGCGGTGACGTTCCTTGGCTGGGACACCCGCTTCGTCGAGGCGCTGCCCACCGCCCTGGTCAAGCCCTTCTCCGGCAGCGCCGCCCGCGCCCTGCTGATCGAGACCATGCAGACCCACGGCGTGGACAGCTTTCCGGCACTGGTGGCGGCGACCATCCAGGGCAGTACCGAGACCACCTTCTATGTGCTGGCGGTGTATTTCGGTGCGGTGGGCATCCAGCGCGCCCGCCATGCGGTGGGGTGCGCCCTGCTGGCGGAATTCACCGGGGTCACGGCCTCGATTCTGATCTGCTACTGGTTCTTTGGCTGAGCTTTGGGCTCCAGCTCGACCATCCACTCGTCCTGCACCATGCGCCGCTGGCGGCGCGTGGTCAGCTGCTGGGTCTGCCAGTCCTCGGCGATCAGCGCGCAGTAGTGGCCGTCGTGCTGGCCGAGGCGGAAGCGCCGACGTACCCCGATGGGGTCGTGATCCGAGCCGTAGAAGGCCACCGCGCGGATCTCTAGGCCCTCGAACACCCAGCCCTCGGGCGGGCGGTGGTCTTCCAGCGTCAGGCCGTTGTACTCGGCGGCGCGGCGGATCAGGCCCTGGAAGGTGCCGATGTGGGTGAAGTCGCCGGTGTTGAGCGGGCCCTGGTGAGTGGCCTGGCCCAGCACCAGATCGGGATCGACGTCATCCTGGCCACTCTCGCGGATGTCGGTGACATCCGTGTAGAGCGTCTCGCGATTGGTCTTGAGGATCACCGTGAGCTGGTTGATGAACACCGGCTCGGCGCTCATGTTGGACAGCAGGCAGAGGGCGCCCACGCCCTTGCCGGCGCCGCGGTTGATGATCAGCCGCGGCTGGCGCTGGCGCTTGTAGTTGTTGAGCAGGAGCTGCGCATAGAGCACCCAGACGCCCAGGGTGCAGCACTGGGCAAAGAGCGTGAGGACCTGGGAATTGTCTTTTAACCACTGGAACATGGGAGCACTTCGCTGAACGGAATGACCATCGGAAATACCGTTCGGGTTCCAGGTTCCACCGCTTCGCTGACCAAAGGGCGGCGCTGAGAACATCGCCACAGCTGGAGCGTCCAAGCCTGAGAGGTCATCACGCCAAGGAAAACTGCCATGCTGCGTCTATCGCTCCTCTGCTGCACCGCTCTGCTGAGCACCGCCGTGCTGGCCGAACCCCTGTCCTGCGATCAGCTCAAGGCCGACATCGAGGTCAAGATCCAGTCGGCCGGGGTGACCGCCTATACCCTCGAAGCGGTCCCCAATGCCGAGGTGCGCGATCCCAACATGGTGGTGGGCAGCTGCGCCAACGGGACCTACAAGATCCTCTACCAGCGCAACGACTGAACCCCCGGACCGGGAGACAGACCGTTCATCCGCTGGATGCTTGTACAGTTCCGCTTGGCTTAGTACTGTTTGCGCATACAGTATTTAGCCAAGAGGGTAATGCCATGTCGCCGTTCGCCCGGATTCGCCAAGCTCTGTCCCTTGCCCAGCCCGCGCCGCGCTGGATGGAACGCGAGGATTTCCTGCGCATGAGTCGCCAGCTGCGCGAGCAGAAGGGTCGCCCGCTGACGGTCCGCACCCAAGACCGCAGCCAGGACGACTGGCTCAGCGTGCCTGCCTAGTAGCCCTTCGCCTGACCGTGCCGGCCGCTCTGCCAGCCGCGGTCAGAAGGGCGAGCAGATGCCGCGCTCGGAGCTCACCAGTTCGCGCGGGCCGTCGTAGAGAGTGATCTGGCCCTGGCCAAAGGTGTTCTCGGCCTCCAGGCGATAGCGCCGGCCGGCCTGGAAGTCTGGGTAGTCCAGTTCCAGATAGCACTGGATCTGCAGCGGTTCGCGCCAGCCGAAGCGCGAACCGAAGCCACCGCCGCCATAGAGTTCGTAGCGATAGCTCACCTTGAGGCTGTGGCTGCCGGGAGTGAGCTGGAAGTAGCGGCCGTCGTCGAGACGCTTGCCGTCCTGGGCCTCGGCCAGCAGCGAGGCGCCCACCGCGGGTTCGCGCAGCACCAGATCGACCCACGCCTGGTGGGGATCCTTGGGGGGCAGCGGCGTGGTGCAGCCGCCGAGCAGGAGCAGCAGGGGGACCAGCAGGCGCAGACGCATGGACGGCGACTCGCGACAGGGAGATCAGCCGAGTCTACACGTCGCCGCAACGACTGGCAGTGCTGCGCGCCACTTCCTGGTTGCGCTCGTCATAGAGGCGCGCCCAGGGCCGCCAGCCGGTCTGGCCGGCTTCCAGGCGATAGCGCTCGCCCGCGGCGAAGGCCTTGTAGTTGAGGGTCACCAGGCAGGTGCGCGCCAGCGGATCGGCCACCTGGGCGCCGATGTTGGTGGGCTGCACCTCGAACTGGTAGCGTACCTGCAGATCGTGGCTCCCCGGCCAGACCTGGAAGTAGCGCCTGTCTTCGAGATCCTTGCGGTCGGCGCGCAGGGCTTCCAGCTTGGCCTTGCCGTCGCTGTCCAGATCGATCCAGGCCTGCGCCGGATCCGGCTTGGGCAACGGCCACAGGGAACAGCCACCTAGGAACAGCACAGGCAACAGCAGGCACAGTCTACGCATGACGGCTACAACTCCGGGCAGGGAAGGGCGCGCCACCCAGCCAGGCACCCTGCCTGCGCAACGCACGAGCCGCTGGCTGGCGCTGCTGTCCCTCGTGATCGGACTGAGCGGTTGTACCTCGGTCGGGTACTACGGTCAGATGGTACAGGGCCAATGGGCGCTGATCCGTGATCGCGAGCCCATTGCGACGGTCGTCGCAGATCCCGCACGACCCGCCGCCCTGCGCGAACGCCTGGCTGCCGCGGCGGCGGCCAGGCGCTTCGCCAGTGCCGAGCTGGCCCTGCCCGACAACGCCAGCTATCGCAGCTTCGTCGAGCTCAGGCGGCCCTTCGTGCTGTGGAACGTCTTCGCCACCGCCGAATTCTCCACCCGGCCCACCACCCACTGCTTTCCCATCGCCGGTTGCGTGGCCTATCGCGGCTACTACCAGGAAGCCCGGGCGCGAGCCGAGGCGCAGCGTCTGCAGGCCGAGGGCCAGGACACCTATGTCGGCGGCGTACCGGCCTATTCGACGCTGGGCTGGTTCAGCGATCCGCTGCTCAGCAGCATGCTGCGCTGGGACGACGACCAGGTGGCGGCGACGATCTTCCACGAACTGGCGCACCAGCGCTTCTATCTGCCCGGCGATACCGCCTTCAACGAGTCCTATGCCACCTTCGTCGAGGGCGAAGGCCTGCGGCAATGGCGCGCCAGTCGCGGTCTACCCCCGCCGGATGCGGGGCGCGAAGCCCGCTACCAGCAATTCCGCGCCCTGCTGCTGACCACCCGCGCCGACCTGGCCCGGCTCTATGCCCAGCCATTGACGGCCGAGGCCAAGCGCGCGGCCAAGGCCCGGCGCTTCGCGCAGTTGCGCAGCGATTACCAGCGGCTGCGCGCCACCCCGGACTGGCGGGACGACCGCCGCTTCGATGGCTGGATGCAGCAGCCGCTCAACAATGCGCGGCTGGTGCCCTATGGCCTGTATGAACAGTGGGTGCCGGCCTTTGCCGCCCTCTATCGACAGCACCCGGGCAACTGGCCGGCCTTCTTTCATCGGGTCCGGCTGCTGAGCGAGCGCCCGGCGGCCGAGCGCGAGCAGGCGCTCAGGGCGCTGCTCGGGCCGGAGACAGGCTCTCAGTCCTAGCGCGGAGCCCGCCAGTTGGACCAGGCGGCGACCAGACCCAGAGCAGCCGCCAGGGCCAGTCCCAGCCGCGGGGCCAGGCTGCCATCCAGATGCAGCAGCAGCGCCAGGGCCGCGGCGCCCAGGGCCATGCCGGTCTGCCGCGCCGTGGCCTGGACACCGCCGGTGGCGCCATTGCGACCGGCCGGGGCGGCGGTAAGCATGATCCTGTTGTTGGGCACCTGAAAGAAGCCGAAGCCGATGCCGCCGAGGATCAGGCAGGGGATCAGCAGGGCGGTCGAGCGCTCCAGCGGCATCACCGCGGCGGCCGCCAGACCCAGGGCGATGCCCAGACCGCCGAGCATGCACAGCCGCTGCGGCGGATGGCGGTCGGCCAGGCGCCCTGCCACCTGCGCCGAGACGGCCACGGTGAGCGGCCAGGCCAGCATCAGCAGAGCCACCTGCAAGGGCACCAGTCCGAGCTGGTGCTGCAGATAGAAGGGCAGGGCGAGAAAGCAGAGCATCTGCGCGGCAAAGGAGCAGACCGAGGCCAGCACCGAATGGCGCATGGCCGGCAGCCCCAGCAGATCGACCGGCAACAGCGGCGCCGGCAGACCGCGCTCGCGGCGCACCAGCAGCACCAGGCTGGCGGCGGCCAGCAGCAGCAGACCCACGCCCTGCAACGGCGCGGCGCCGAGGCGCTCCAGACCGCCGATGCCGGCGCAGAACAGCAGGGCGTTGAGCAGCACGCTGAGGGGATCGAGGCGGCGCTGCGCACGGGGGCTGTCGGGCAGGTTGTGCACCAGCAGCGCGATCAGCACCGCCACGGGCACATTGACGGCGAACAGCCAGGGCCAGCCACCCAGGGCCAGGATGGCGGCGCCCAGGCTGGGTGCGGCGGCCGACCCCAGGGCCACGCAGAGGGCATTGATGGCGATGCCACGCCCGAGGCGGTCGCGCGGATAGGAGAGGCGGACGATACCGGCGCTGACGCACATGATGGCTGCAGCGCCCACCCCCTGTAGCGCCCGCGCAGCCACCAGGCTGGCGAGATCCGGCGCCAGGGCGCAGCCCAGGGAGGCCAGGCCGAAGATCCCGACCCCGGCGGCGAAGACCGGCCGCAGACCGTGACGCTCGGCCACCGCGGCCAGCGGAAACAGCAGGGCCACCAGACTCAGCTGATAGGCGCTGACGATCCAAACCGCCGCCGCCGCCGAGACGTCCAGGGCCTCGGCGATGCTGGGCAGCGCCAGGTTGGCGATACCGCTGTCCAGCACCGTCATGCTGATGGCCAGCAGCAGGGCGGCCACGGCACGATAGCGGCGGGGCAGGGGCAGGCCGTCGGTGACAGCGGTGGCGGTGCTCAATCCTCGACCTTCACGTGCTGGTCGCTCTCGCCGAGCTTCCAGTAGCCGGCCGCCTTGACCCAGTCCCGCGGCAGTCCCTTGGCCAGCAGCGCCTGGCGCGCGGCGCGGGCTTGGGTGGCCTCACCGGCGATCCAGGCATAGCCTTCACCGGGCGGCAGCTCCAGCTGCTCCAGGGCCTGCACCAAGGCCTCGGCCGCGGTCTCGCGATAGACCCAGCGGATCTCGGCGGCGGCGGCCGTCGGCAGGGCGATCTCCAGGCACGGACGGGCCACTTCGGCAATGACTACTACCCGGACGCCGGCTGCCAGCTGTTCCAGACGGCGGGCGATGGCGGGCAGGGCGGTCTCGTCGCCGGCCAGCAGGTACCAGTCGAAATCCTCGGGCGGCACCAGGGCGCCCTTGGGTCCACCGATGATCAGCTCGGCACCCGGCTGCGCCTGGCGCGCCCAGGTGGTCAGCACCCCGGCTTCATGCAGGTAGAAGTCGATGGCCAGTTCGCCACGGGCGGCATCGTAGTGGCGCGGCGTGTAGTGACGGCCCACCAGCTGTTCGGGGCTGGCGGCGCGAATCGGCGTGGTGTCGGCGGGGACGAAGAGCTTCACGTGCTCGTCGAAGGCCGCGCTCTGGAAATCGGCCAGGTCGCTGCCGCCAAAAGTCAGGCGCAGCAGGTCGCCACCGAGTTCTTCGCGGCGGACGACGGTTGCCCAGCGGCGCTTGAGATCGAAGCGCACGCGCTGGAAAAGGTGAGGGGCACTGGCATCGCCCTCGCGGCTGTGAAAAGATGTCGCCATTGCGGAGGTACCATTCATTGAGGTTCCTCACTATATTCGAGGTAAGCAGCTTCCATGTCAACCGCCGCCGCCATTGCCGAAGCCCTGATGGATCTGAAACGGCAGATGCGCCAACAACTGGATGAGACCCTCAAGGCCTCCGGACTTTCCTTTGCTCGCTACAAGGTGCTCAAGGTGCTGGAACGCCTGGGCCCCTGTCGTCCGGGCGAGGTCGCCGAACAGCTGCGCCATGCGCCGCGCACCCTGACCGATGCCTTCGATGCCCTGGAACGCGACGGTCTGGTCCGGCGCGAGCCCCATCCCCAGGATCGCCGGGCGCTGCTGGTCCATCTCACCGAGCAGGGTCGCCATGCGCTGGACCAGGCCCAGGTGCCGCGCACCCAGGCCCTGGAAGCGGTCTTCGCGCCGCTGGACGCCAGCGAGCAAGCGCAGTTGCTGGCCTATCTGGAACGGGTGCGGATCCGCAATTGAGCGGCGGGCGAACTCCGCAGCGGTCGTCGCGCTCGAAAGAAGGACCCTACCGAGGAGAGCCCTTCATGAGCGACCAGCGTTCCGATGCCCATTTGGGCAAGACCCCACCCAACGAACCCGCGCTCGACGAAGCCGGGCGGCCGGTGGACGTGGTGAAAAAGGACATGGAACAGCCGGAATCGACGCCGACCGATGGCATCGACAAGGTCATCACGCCCACCGATATTAAGACCAAGGAGCAGGAAGCCGAGGAGATCAGGCGCAAGACCGCCGAGGTCGAGCGCAAGCTGGAACGCTGATGCTCCACGTGGAACCTCGGGCCAGCCGGGGCTGCCGCGCCAGCGGTCCTGGCCGGTCATAGTCCGTACCAGGGCCCGTCATAGCGATTTTGAACGGGTCAAAAGCAGGTGGGCGCTTTAGCCTGGACGCGGATCATCTCCCTTCAGTGTCAGGAGCTGCCTTGGACCAGACTGCCTTCATCGAGCAACTCGCCCGCGAGGGCTTCCAGCCGCCGGTACTGGTCGAGCGCGAGGCCCTGGGCCGCCTGGACTCACATGCTCATCCTTTCGAAGCCAAGGCGCTGGTCGTCCAGGGCGACTTGCACATCCGCACGGCCATAGGCGAGCGCCACTATGGCGTTGGCGAGGTCTTCCACCTAGCCGCCCACGAGCCGCACTCGGAGCGCTTCGGTGCCGAGGGCGTGCGCTATCTGGCAGGTCGGTGCCCGGCCTAGCCTTCGCTGTCGTTCTTCTCGATGTCCTTGCGCTGGCGATTGAGGATCACGCAGCCGTAGATGCCGCCGCCCAGCAGCAACACGGCGAGGATGGAAAAGAGGGTCATGAAGAGGGAGTCGTTCATCGTGCTCTCCGAAAGCGAGGTCGGAGCAGTCTAGCGATTCGGCCTGTCACTGCGAACGGCCTTTATGACGCGGTGTTGCCGATGCCAGGCGGCACCGGCAGGCATCTCAGACCCTTAGCCTTCGAGCGTGGCGTTCAGGTTGATCTTGGCGCCCTTGAGCACCTTGGACACCGGGCAGCCTTCCTTCGCCTGGTTGGCGATGGTGGTGAACTGCTCCTGGGTGGCACCGGGGATCTTGGCCTTCATGGTCAGATCGATGGTGGTGATCTCGAAGCCGTCGCCGACCTTGTCCAGGGTCACGTCGGCCTTGGTCTCGATGCGCTCGGGGGTCAGACCGTTCTGGCCAAGCAGCATGGAAAAGGCCATGGAGAAGCAACCGGCATGGGCCGCGCCAATCAGTTCCTCGGGATTGGTACCCGGGGTATCTTCGAAACGGGTGTTGAAGCCGTAGGCATTGTCCTTGAGCGCGCCGCTCTCGGTGGAGATATGGCCCTTGCCATCCTTCAGACCGCCTTGCCAGACCGCGGAAGCATATTTCTTCATGGATCGTCTCCGGTTGTGGATGAGAATTCATCTAGAACCAGACGGCAGCCAGTAAGTTCGTTGCAGTCGATCCGGGACCCGCGTGGTCAACCCTTTTCGACCATCCCTGGAGGCCCCCATGAACTATCGCAATCTAGGCCGCACCGGTCTGAAGATCTCGCCCCTCTGCCTCGGCTGCATGACCTATGGCGTCCCCGAGCGCGGCAATCACCCCTGGACCCTGCCGGAAGACCAGAGTCAGCCGCTGCTGAAGAAGGCGCTGGATCTCGGGATCAACTTCTTCGACACCGCCAACAGCTACTCCGACGGCACCAGCGAAGAGATCGTCGGCCGCTTTCTCAAGGCCAACGCCGTGCGCGAGGAGATCGTGCTGGCGACCAAGGTGTACTTCCCGCTACGTGACAAGCCCAACGTCGGCGGCCTGTCGCGCAAGGCCATCTTCGCCGCCATCGACGCCAGCCTGCAGCGGCTGGGCACCGACTATGTCGACCTCTACCAGATCCACCGCTGGGACTACCACACCCCCATCGAGGAGACCCTCGAAGCCCTGCATGACGTGGTCAAGGCGGGCAAGGCGCTACACATCGGTGCGAGCAGCATGTATGCCTGGCAATTCGCCAAGGCGCTGCACACGGCGGAACGCCATGGCTGGACAAAATTCGCCACCATGCAGAACCACCTTAATCTGCTCAATCGCGAAGAGGAGCGGGAGATGCTGCCGCTGTGCCGCGACGCCGGCATCGGCGTGATCCCCTGGAGTCCGCTGGCCCGCGGCCGCCTGACCCGCGACTGGGACGCCAGCACCGCGCGCACCGAAAGCGACGCCTTCGGCAAGACGCTCTATACCGCCAGTGAGGAATCCGATCGGCAGATCGTCGCCGCCGTGGCGCGCATCGCCGAAGCCCGTGGCGTCCCTCGTGCCCAGGTGGCCCTGGCCTGGCTGCTGCAGAAGCCCGGGATCGACGCACCCATCGTCGGGGCGTCCAAGCCGCAGCATCTGGAGGATGCGGTGGCGGCGCTGGAACTGCGTCTGAGCGAAGAAGAGATCGGTGCCCTCGAAGCGCCCTATGTGCCGCACCCGGTGGTGGGGTTCAGCTGAGGCGGGGGCTTGCCCTCACCCCGGCCCTCTCCCGGAGGGAGAGGGGGAAGAGCGGGATGGCGCGGGGAATGAGTTCCGGCGCTCAGGCCGTCACGAAGCTTGATCTCTGGGCTTTAGCTCCCCTCTCCCTCAGGGAGAAGGGCCGGGGGTGAGGGCCCCTTCACTCCGACCTCGACTTTTCAGACTGTCCCTGCCCACGCGCGAGGAGTCGCTAGCTCCCCTCTCCCTCGGGGACAGGGGACGGGGGTGAGGGCGTCCGGACTCAGGCGTACTGGTCGGCGATCTGGCGTTCGGCGTTGGCCAGGGCCGCGTTCTTGGCTTCGTCGCCATAGGCCAGGCCTTCGGCGCGGACGATCTGGACATCGGTGATGCCGAGGAAGCCCAGCAGCAGCTTCAGATAGTCTTCGTGGGCGATGCCGGTGGGCTTGCCGGCATGGATGCCGCCCGCGGTAGCGACGATGATCGCCTTCTTGCCTTCACAGAGACCCACCGGACCGGCTTCGCTGTAGCGGAAGGTGGTGCCGGCCACGGTGATGCGGTCGATCCAGGCCTTGAGCTGGGTCGGGATGGTGAAGTTGTACATGGGGGCGCCCAGCACCAGGACATCGGCGGCGAGGAATTCCTGCAGGGCGCGGGCATTGCGCTCGGCTTCGTCGCGCTGTTCGGCGCTGCGCTGCTCGGCCGGGGTGGCACCGGCGGCCAGGCTGGCGGCGGAGAAGTGCCCCAGGGCGTCGTGGGCGAGGTCATGGTAGCTGACCTCCAGTCCGGGGGTAGCGGCCTTGAGGGCGGCGACCACCTTGGCGGTCAGGGCACGGGAGGCGGAGTGATCACCGAGGATGCTGGAATCGATGTGCAAGAGTTTCATGTGCGGTAGTCCTGTAGGGTTCGACGCGATGAGCCCAGGCTACCGATAAGACGATCGGCTGATTAGTCGCCTAGAATGCGATGCTTCGTCCCATGGATAGGACAATCGTCCATGCAAGACCTCAATGATCTCGCCTACTTCGCCAAGGTGGTGGAAGCCGGTGGCTTCGCCGCCGCCGGAAGGCTGCTGGGCATTCCCAAGTCGCGGCTGTCCCGGCGCATCGCCGAGCTGGAGACCCGCCTGGGCGCGCGGCTGTTGCAGCGCACCACCCGCACCCTGACCCTGACCACCCTCGGCGAGCGCTACCTGGTGCACTGCCAGGCGCTGCTGCGCGAGGCGGAGAGCGCTGCCGAAACGGCGGCCAGCCTGTCCAGCGAACCCCGTGGACCGCTGCGGGTGTCCTGCCCGGTGGCCCTGGCCCAGGATTACCTGCCCGACGTCGTCACCCGCTTCCTGCAGCGCTATCCCCAGGTGCAGCTGGAGATGGTGCTGGTCAATCGGCGGGTGGACGTGGTCAATGAGGGCCTCGATGTGGCCCTGCGGGTAAGGGACGTCGACGACGTGGAACCGGGGCTGATAGTGCGCCGCTTGCGCCAGGCCTCCGGAGTGCTGGTGGCCGCACCCGCCTTTCTCGTCGGTCGCCAGCTGGATGCGCCGGAGGCTCTGCTGGGCGTCCCCCTGCTCGGCGCCCTGGAGCTGGATCGCCGGGTACACCTGCGCATGGTCGGCCCCCATGGCCAGCGCCGTGAGCTGGTGCTGGAAGCCCGACTGGGCATCGACGACTTCAGCGTACGCAAGACCGCTGCCCTGGCGGGTCTCGGCTACACGATGCTGCCATTGCTCTATTGCGAATCCGAACTGGCCGAGGGCCGCCTGCAGCGCCTGCTGCCGGACTGGTCGTTGCCCGGCGGCCATCTGCAGGCCGCCTATGCCCACAGGCGCGGCCAGTTGCCGGCGGTACGTGCCTGGCTGGAGCACCTGGAGGACAGCTTCCGCGATCAGGGCGGGATGCCCGTTTAGACCACCGTCGCCCAGGCCGAGGCGAGCAGCAGCGCCGCCATCCCCAGGTTGAAGCCGCGCCAGGCGCGGCGCGATTTCAGGCCCTGCGCCGCGACCCGGCCGAGCAGGGCCCAGAGGCCCAGGCAGGGTACGGACACCAGCAGGAACACCAGGGCCAGCACCAGCACCTGGTGCCAGAGATCGGCACCGGGTTCGGCATAGACGGTCACCACCGCCAGCGCCATGCTCCAGCTCTTGGGGTTGAGCACCTGCAATCCGGCGGTGCCGCCGAAACCCAGGCGGGCACTATCGTCCGCAACCGCGGGCGCCCCTGCGCGGGCCAGTTGCCAGGCCAGCCAGCTCAGCCAGAGCACCCCGGCCCAGGCCAGGGCGCGCTGCCAGTCGGGGTGTTGCGCCAGGGTTTGGCCGAGTCCGAAACCCACCACCAGCACCAGGGCCACCGCGCCCAGGCTGCCGCCCAGCACCAGCGGCAGGCTGGCCCGGGCGCCATGGCGCGCGCTGTGGCCGAGGATGAGCACATTGGTCGGCCCCGGGGTGATGGAGGCGACCAGGGCGAACAGCAGAAAGGGCAGCAGGGACATGGGAGACTCCCGAGAGGACTGAGCCACCAGGGTCGCAAGCCTTGCTGCTAGCGGTCTGGAAGATTCGAGCAGCGCGCGCGATAGGCCGCCGGGGTCAGGCCATAGGCGCGGCGGAACCAGCGCCCCAGGTGACTCTGATCGGCGAAGCCCAAGGCGGCCGCGGTCTCCGCCGGCGACAGGCCGTCGGCCAGCAGGCGGCGTGCCCGCGACAGGCGCAGCTGCACCAGATAGGCATGGGGCGCCAGGCCGAAGGCGGCCTTGAAGGCGCGAGTCAGGCGGAATCTGTCCACCCCGGCGGCCCGGGCCAGCTCCTCAAGGCCGATGTCTTCGTGGTGATGGGCATGCAGGAAGTCGCGGGCGCGCAGGGCCACCTGGGGCAGCCGCGGATCGCCGGTCTGGGGCGCGCGCCATTGCAGTTGCGGCAGGAGGCGCAGCAGCAGGGCATCCAGCGCGCTCTGGCGGACGATACGCAATTCCGGACGACTCAGGACCTCATGGGCCCAGGCCACGGCGCGATGCAGCTCGGCCTGCTCCACCAGGGTCCGGGCGAAGCCGGGTTCGCCCAGGGGCCGGCCGTCGCCATGCAAGCCCTGCAGCTCGCGCGCCAGCCACTGGGGATCGAGATAGAGCATGGAATAGGTGAAGCCTTCGGCCTCCGGCGCCTGGCCGTCGTGCAATTCGCCGGGCTCCAGGAGGAAGACCTGGCCGGGGGTGCTCAGGTGGCGCTGGCCGCGACAGTGGAATTGCTGCAGACCCTGCTCGGTGTAGCCCACCAGATAGGCGTCGTGCCAGTGCGGGTCATAGGCATGGCCCTCGAAATGGGCGCGCAGGGTCTCGATGCCGGTCTCGGCGTCCTGCTGCAGCTGGATCCAGTGATCGTCGGCCATGGCGAGAGAAGGGGGCTTTCGGGCCTTTCAGTCTAGTTACTGACCTGATGTCGGTCTGGAAGATTCGTGCAGCCTAGTGTGGCGTTTCAGAAGTTCGCGCAAGAGTTGGCGAGTGATTTTTTGCGGTTCGGCGTTCCGACTTGGGCTAGGCGCCGCGACGAGTCATAGCAGGGCTATGGCGAGGAGTGGCAACGCCGCTCAAGCCGAAAAAGCGCCGCCAACATTGTGCAGTTAATTTCTGAAACACCACACTAACGTCCCAGCCGCGCGGGCAGCTCCCGTGCCAGGTAGCGGATCAGCTCCGACAATCGGCGCGGCACGTGGCGCTGCTGGCGGTGCACCGCATAGATGGCCGCCGCCGATGCCTCGTGATCGGTCAGCAACGGCACCAGAGCGCCGCTGGCGATCAGCTCGGCCACGTCCCATTCCGATCTCAGGATCAGTCCGTGGCCCTCCAGCGCCAGGCGTACCACCACCTCGCCGTCGTTGCTGCTCAGGCTGCCGCGGACCTTCTGGGCGAAATGCTGGCCGCCTTTGGTGAAGCGCCAGACGGCGTAGTCGCCGGCGTCCTGGCGCAGCACCAGGCAGTTGTGGTGCGCCAGGTCGGCCACGCTTTCCGGCACGCCGGCCCGAGCTAGGTAGCTGGGGGCGGCGCAGAGCAGGCGGCGGTTGTCGAGCAGGCGATGGGCGATGACCCGGGCGTCCGGCGGCTCGCCGACGCGGATATCCAGGTCGAAGGGACCGTCCAGCAGATTCACCGGATGGCTGGAGAGGTGCAGATTGAGCTCCAGCTCGGGATGACGGCGAGCGAAATCCGACAGCAGTGGCGCCAGGTGGCGGCGGCCGAAGCCAAAGGTGGCGTTGAGATTGAGCGCGCCACTCAGGGGCGCATCGGGTCGGCCGACCGCGGCCTCGAGATCCTCCAGCTGAGTCAGCAGCGGGCGCGCGCCTTCCAGATAGCGCAGGCCTTCCGGGGTCAGGTCCAGCCGTCGCGTGGTGCGGCGGATCAGCTGCACGCCCAGCCGGCGCTCCAGGGCGGTGAGTCTCTTGCTGACGGCCGCCAGCGACAGGCCCAGTTCCCGGGCGGCGGCGGTCAGGCTGGGGTGGCCAGCCAGGCGGACAAAGAAGGCGAGGTCATCGGCGGACAAGATTCTTGATTCCAGGTTAAGAATGGCTTTCCCTGCGGCGGGATTGTACGCCCCTGGCGCAGGACTACACTGGGTCCATCTCATCCAGACTGCCGGAGAACGTCCATGCAAGCGTCCAAGCCCTACAAGATCGCGGTCATCGCCGGAGACGGCATCGGCAAGGAAGTCATGCCCGAAGGCATCCGCGTGCTGGACGCCGCCGCCCGCCGCTTCGGACTCTCGCTGCAGTGGGACCACTTCGACTTCGCCAGCGCCGAGTACTACCAGGCCCATGGCAAGATGCTGCCGGACGACTGGTTTGAGACGCTCAAGGACTACGACGCCCTCTATTTCGGCGCCGTCGGCTGGCCGGACGTGGTACCCGACCACATCTCCCTCTGGGGCTCGCTGCTGCAATTCCGCCGCCGCTTCGACCAGTACGTCAACCTGCGGCCCTGCCGGCTGATGCCCGGGGTCAAGGCGCCCCTGGCCAATCGTCAGCCGGGCGACATCGACTTCTATGTGGTGCGCGAGAACACCGAAGGTGAGTATTCCAGCGTCGGCGGCATCATGTTCGAGGGCACCGAACGCGAGGTGGTGATCCAGGAAACGGTGATGACCCGTCACGGCACCGACCGCATCCTCAAGTTCGCCTTCGACCTGGCCCAGCAGCGGCCGCGCAAGAAGCTGACCTCGGCCACCAAATCCAACGGCATCGCCATCACCATGCCCTGGTGGGACAGGCGCGTGGAGGAGATGGGCAAGGCCTATCCGGAGGTGGCGGTGGACAAGTTCCATATCGACATCCTCACCGCCAACTTCGTCCTGCACCCGGACTGGTTCGACGTGGTGGTGGCCAGCAACCTGTTCGGCGACATCCTCTCCGACCTGGGTCCGGCCTGCACCGGCACCATCGGCATCGCGCCCTCGGCCAACATCAACCCGGAGCGCACCTTTCCTAGCCTGTTCGAGCCGGTGCACGGCTCGGCGCCGGACATCGCCGGGCGGGGCATCGCCAATCCCATCGGCCAGATCTGGTGCGGCGCCATGATGCTGGAGCACCTCGGCCATGCCGAGGCCGGCGCTGCCGTGGTGGCGGCCATCGAGGCGGTGCTGCGCCAGGGGCCCGAGCAGGCGCCCCTGACCCGCGACCTCGGCGGCCAGGGCACCACCGAAAGCCTGGGGCAAGCCATCGCCGCGGCCCTGGCCTGAGATGGACGGCTTCTTCGCGGGTTTCGAACAGCGGCGGCTGGATATCGACGGCGTCGAGCTCAATTGCCGCGTCGGCGGCCAGGGCCCGGCGCTGCTGCTGCTCCACGGCCATCCCCAGACACTTGTCATGTGGCACAAGGTAGCGCCGCGGCTGGCCGAGCGCTTCACCCTGGTGGCCGCCGATCTGCGCGGCTATGGCGACAGCGCCAAGCCGGAGGCGGGTGCCGAGGCGTACAGCAAGCGCACCCTGGCGCGGGACAACGTCGAGCTGATGCGCCGGCTGGGCCATGAGCACTTCGCCGTGCTGGCCCACGACCGCGGCGCCCGGGTCGCCCATCGCCTGGCGCTGGATCATCCCGCGGCGGTGGAACGCCTGCTGCTACTGGACATCGCGCCGACCCTGGCCATGTATCGGCAGACCGACGAGGCCTTCGCCCGCGCCTACTGGCACTGGTTCTTTCTGATCCGCCCGGCGCCGCTGCCGGAGCGGTTGATCGAAGCCGATCCGGAAGGCTATCTCAAGGGCGTGATGGGTACCCGCAGCGCCGGCCTGGCGCCCTTTCCGCCTGAGGTGCTGGCCGAATACCTGCGCTGCCTGAGCCTGCCCGGCACCGCCCGTGGCATCTGCGAGGACTATCGCGCCAGCGCCGGGATCGACCTGGCGCATGACCAGGCCGATCTGGATGCCGGGCGCCGGCTGGAATTGCCGTTGCGCATACTCTGGGGCGCGGATGGCACCGTGGGGCGCTGCTTCGATCCCCTCGCCGAATGGCGTCAGGTGGCCACCCAGGTCAGCGGCCGCGCCTTGCCGGGCGGGCATTACCTGGCGGAAGAGCTACCGGATCTGGTGGTAGAGGAGGCCCTGGCTTTCTTTGGTTGACGCGGTGAATGCAAAGGAGTGTTGCGTCATCTGGCTGTAACAAAGTGTGACGTTATCGAGGTCGAGCGGGTCTATTCGTGAAATTTTCGTGAAAAGAGACCTCGATGAACGCTCCACTCTTCGCTTCCACCTGGCAGTGGCGCCGCCTGGCGCTTTGCCAGGGACTGGCTCTGGGCCTGTTGCTGCTCTGGCTGATTCCGGGTGTGCGCAGCCAGCTGCTGGCCTTCGATGCCGGGTTGTTCCACGCCCTCAACGCGCCCCTAGCGCAGTCCACCGCCTGGCTCTACCTCTGGACCTTCTTCAGCCTGAGACCGGTGGATGCCCTCGTTGGCCTGATCCTGCTGGCGCTCCTGGTCCGTGGCGGCTGGGCCTATCCGGCCTGGCAGGTAAGGCCGGCGTTGGCGGCCTTCATTGGCCTGCTGGTGATCCTGCTGATCGTGCGAACGCTGTTGACCAAGGGCATCGAAACCTGGGGCCTGCAGCATTCCAGTCCGTCCGATGTGCTCTCGGGCGCCTATCTGCTCAGCGATCGCTTTCCCGGGCTGGAGCACGGCTGGGAATTGAAGGACAGATCCGGCGCCAGCTTTCCCGGCGACCATGCCTCGGTGCTGTTGCTCTGGGCCCTGTTCATGGCTCATTTCACCAGTGGCGGACGCCGGCTGGTGGTGGCCGCGCTGGCCGTGCTGTTCATGCTGCCACGCCTGGTGGCCGGCGCCCACTGGGGCTCGGATGACTATATCGGCGGCCTGGCGCTGGCCCTAGCCGTCATCAGCCTGGGCCTGCATACGCCGCTGGCGGCCGTCTTCGCCCGCCAGGGTGAGCGCCTGCTGACGCCGCCGTTGCGGAGTCTGGGCCGGTTGCCGCTGCTGGGTCGGCTGAGTCTGCTGCGGCCCTAGCGCCTGCTAGCCGCGCGGCTGGGCCAGGGCTGGCAGCAATTGCTGGTCGATGGCCTGGCGCACCGCCGGCAGCAGCGCCGCGCTGCCGGACAGCAATTCCTGAATCAACTGCCGCAGGGCCTGGGCGCGCTCCTGGTTGAGGCCCGTCACCGCCTGGCGGCAGGCCTCGTCCGCGGTGGCCGCGGGCGTCACGTTGAAACCCAGCGCACGCAGGCGGTCGCGGAAGTCGTCCTGGTCGATCAAGTCGGCGATCATCATGGTGCTGCCCTCTCCGGTGGAATGCCTGGATTCTCCCATCGGCGTCGCAGACGGCAAGCCGGGCTGGCGTCGCCGCATAGCCGGATGTCGTTTTTGGAAAGCGCCGCGCCCGCCAGCCAGGCAATGTAGATTTATTACGACGTCATGCCCGGACAATCTGCCGCAGGGTCAACAGCGACGTTCGCCGTTAGAATGGCGCCTATCAACGACATTTTCCGGTTGTTCGCCACCAGAGCTGAGCAACCCCGGTTACACACTGAGGCCCATCAGGGCGTTTGAACCTCTTCCGTCTCCAGCGGTTGAGGTTTTTTTTTGTCTTTTGCTAGGTCAGCAGGGAGCAGGGCGCCCAGTTCGCCCACGAGAAAGACTTCCAAGGCTTCGCGCAAGGCCTCGGCCCGCCGACCCCGGGCGCGCAGGGCGCCGTGCAGCAGACCGGCGCCTTGCCACAGGCGACCGGGCGTTCCGCCGGCACGCAGGGCAGCGGCATAGGCGCGGCCATGATCGGCCAGGGGATCGCGCCGGGCCACGGCGACAAAGGCCGGCGCCAGGCCACTGCAATCGGCAGCCTCCAGGGGCAGGGCGAGAGGTTCCCGGCGCAGCGCCGGGCGGGGCAGATAGACATCCAGACATGCCCGCCAGTCGGCGGCGCTCAGCAGCGGCGCCGCGACCTGCCGGCGTTCGCTGGGCAGCACCCGCGCGGTCAGTGCCGGATAGATCAGCGCCTGGGCCCGGGGCTGGGCACGGCCCTGCTGCCGCAGCGCCAGGCACAGGCCGGCGGCGAGATTGCCGCCGGCACTGTCACCGGCCACCGCCAGCCGGGTCGGGTCCAGCCCCAGGGTCGGGGCTTCCCGCTGCAACCAGTCCCAGGCCTGGCGGGCATCGTTCAGAGCGGCGGGATAGGGATGCTCCGGCGCCAGGCGATAGTCCACCAGTAGCACCGCCAGCCCCAGTCGCCGCGCCAGCCGCGCCGCAAGAAAACCGTGGGAATTCAGATCGCCGAGCATCCAGCCTCCGCCATGTAGATAGAGCAGGGCGGGGCGGTCAGCGGTGGACTCCCGCGGCGCCACCAACCGCAACGGCACGTCGCCGGCGCGGTGATCGCTGACCGCCAGGCCCTGATAGTCCGCCGGTGCCAGGGCGGCGCAGAGCCGCGTATAGGCCTGGCGTTGGGCCTGGATATCCGGATCGGCCGTGGCGAAGGCCTGGCTGGCCGCGACGAAGGCGGCCATGTCCGCTGACAGCGGTGGCTGGCTCATCGTTGCAGCACGCGAATCCTGGAATGCAATTCGTCTCTGTCGACATAGCAGCCCTGGAAGTGGCGCGCGCCGCTGGCAGGGTCGAATTCATCCCTGGCATGCAGGGCGCGTCTGTTGTCGAAACACCACAGCTGACCCGCTTCGAGTCGGTGTCGATAGCGGAAGCGATCGTCGCGCGTCAGGGCGATGAAGCGACGGTAGGCGCGGTAGAGCAACGGCATGGCTGCGGGCGGGGTACTGAAGGGGCCACGCAGGAAATTCGCCATGCGGATTTCCGTCACCTCCTGGTTTTCGTCCAGGGCAATGATGGGCGCCTGGTAGCGATAGTCAGAAGACCTGCCCCGATTGCGGAATTCGATGGGCAGGCTGGTGAGGATCTCGAAGGACTGCGGGTCTTCTTCCCTGAGCACTTCCGCCAGTTTGAAACCATCGACGAAGGTGCTGCTGCCGCCGCGTGCGTCGTTGACCAGGCAGTGCAGGAATTGCAGACCGGGTTGCAACTCGCGGGTCGGCAGATCGGTATGCAGCGGGAGGTTGAAGGCGGTGTAGGCGTTGCTGTCCGCACCGACCTTGGACTGGACATCGAAGAGCGTGCCGAAATTGCTTTCCCGGATGAAGGAAATGCGTTTTGCCACGGGGACGAGCGCGCCGCTTTCGGTAGGCACGCCGTGGATCAGGGACAGGCCGGTATCTCTCACCATCAGCAGCCAGGCCAGCAGCGCGGTGTCGTCGGCCATTATGTCGGTGTAATGGAAGGCTGGTACAGCCAGGCTGCTGTCCCAGAGCCTTTTCTTCGGCTTCAGCCGTTCCCGTTCAGCGAGGGATTCCTCGTCATAGGCGTGGGCGCGCAACCAACCCGCGTCGTAGGTACTGGCATGCCCGTCTTGCCAGAGGATGTCCAGATTGCCGTCGTCCGTGAGGGTCACCCGGGCGGCCTGAATGTCTTCGGGAATATCCAGGATCTCGACGACCTGCTCGCGGGTAACGGAATAGACACAGCGCGAGCAGGGGCAGTTGTCCCTGAGCCAGAGCAGATGGTAAGGACTGGTTCGGCCATCCAGCCAGTGAACGGTGACATGGGTATCGTCGCCTCGGGCACTGCCTATCGGGCTGATGACTTTATAGGTACTGAAGTCGGCGATGGCGCTCATGTCAGGGTGACTCCGCTGGATCCTTGGGGTCGTTGGTCATTTTCTCGCGGGCGGCAGGCCGATGACCCGTCCGACATGCTCCGGCCAGGGTTCGTCCCGCTGCGCCGCCAGCCGGGTCGCCAGCCAGTCGTGTACCCGCGGCGCGAAGGGCGCGGAGCGGGGGCCGTCTAGGTGGACGTGCAGGAGCAGTTGTTCGGAGGCGGCCAGCAGTTTGGTCTGGCCCTGGTGATGGAGGCCGAAGTGCAGGTGCAGGCGCTTGGCATCCAGCGCCAGGAATCTCACCCGCACCTCCAGCTGGGCGTCCGCCTTCACCTCGTGCAGGAAGTTGAGATGGCACTCCAGGGTGAACAGCGAGTGCCCACTGGCCTCGCGGCCGGCGGCGTCCAGGCCCATGGAGTCCATCAGGGCGTCGGTGGCGTGGCTGAAGATCAGCAGGTAGTAGGCGTCGCGCAGATGACCGTTGTAGTCGACCCACTCGGGGGCGACGGTGGTGCTGTGGATCAGCATGACCCTTCTCCTAGTCCCGAATCCCGTGGCGTGTCTTGCAGTCGGCGATGGCCGCCTGCACCGCCAGCAGGCAGTCGTCGCGATAGCGCTCCAGGGCGGCCAGTTCCAGGTCGCCCTGCTGGGCCTGGGTGCCCTCGACCACGGCGTCGATCAGGCCGTCGGTCAGTTCCGGGGCTTCCAGGTAGGTCCAGGGCAGCTTCAGTGCCGGGCCGAATTGCTGCATGAAGTGGCGCATGCCCGCCGGGCCGCCGGCCAGGGTGTAGGTGAGGAAGGTGCCCATGAACGACCAGCGCAGGCCGGCGCCATAGCGGATGGCGTCGTCGATCTCGCCGGTGGTGGCGACGCCGTCGTTGACCAGGTGCAGGGCCTCGCGCCACAGGGCTTCGAGCAGGCGGTCGGCAATGAAGCCAGGCACCTCCCTTCGCACCCGCAGCGGCCGCATGCCCAGCTCGCGATAGAAGGCTTCGGCGCGCTCCAGGCTGGCCGTCGAGGTCTGGCGGCCACCCACCACCTCCACCAGCGGCAAGAGATAGACCGGATTGAAGGGATGGCCCACCAGGCAGCGCTCGGGGTGCTGGGCGTCGGCATAGAAGTCACTGGGCAGCAGACCCGAGGTGCTGGAGCAGATCAGGGCGTCAGGCCGCGCCGCCCGGCTGACCCGGGCATGCAGGTCGCGCTTGAGGTCCAGACGCTCGGGCGCGCTTTCCTGGATGACGTCGGCAGTGGCCACCGCAGCTTCCAGGTCGGTATGGAAGCTCAGGCGGTCCAGGCTGGAACCGGCTGCCAGGCCCTGGGCCTCCAGCGCCGGCCAGGCATTGGCCAGGCGCTCGCGCAGGGCGGCCTCGGCGCCGGGTGCCGGGTCCCAGGCACGGACGTCCAGACCCCGGGCCAGGGCCCGGGCGATCCAGCCGGCACCGATCACGCCGGTGCCGAGGGCGGCGAAGACGGCGCTCATCGGGCATCTCCCAGCTGCATCCGGTCCCGCCCTTCTGCCGGGCTCAGGGCGCGTCCACCCAGCCGTTCGATGATCTGGATGACCCGCTCCACCAGGCTGCCATTGGTGGCGTGGACGCCCCGGTCCAGCCAGAGATTGTCTTCCAGACCGACCCGGACGTTGCCACCCAGCAGCATGGCCTGGGCGGCCATGGGCATCTGCATCCGGCCGATGCCGAAGCCGGCCCAGCAGGCACCCGCCGGCAGGTTGTCGACCATGGCCTTCATGGTGGTGGTGTCGGCCGGGGCGCCCCAGGGAATGCCCAGGCACAGCTGGAACAGCGGATCCTTCAGCAGGCCCTCCTTGAGCAACTGCTTGGCGAACCAGAGGTGGCCAGTGTCGAAGATCTCCAGCTCGGCCTTCACCCCCAGTTCGGTGATGCGCCTGGCCCCGGCGCGCAGTTGCGCGGGGGTGGAGACATAGATGAAGTCGCCATCGCCGAAGTTGAGGGTGCCGCAATCCAGGGTGCAGATGTCCGGACGCAATTCCTCGACATGCAGCAGGCGGGTGAGGGGACCGACCAGGTCCGAGCCGGGGCCGAAGTCGGTGGGCGTCTCGCCCGGGCCGATCTCCAGGTCGCCGCCCATGCCGGCGGTGAGGTTGATGACGATCTCGGTGTCCGCCTCGCGGATGCGCTCGACCACCTCACGATAGAGGGCCACGTCGCGACTCGGCTTGCCGGTGGCGGGATCGCGCACATGGGCGTGCACCACGGTGGCGCCGGCGCGGGCCGCTTCCAGGGCGGCGGCGGCGATCTGCGCCGGGGTAACGGGGACATGGGGATTGCGGCCTACGGTATCACCGGCGCCGGTCAGGGCGCAGGTGACGATGACATCGGTGTTCATGGGGTCTGTCCTTGGGCGATCAGAGCTTGAGAGCGGCGGGCTGGCCGGTACGGGTGGTCACGCCCTGGAGAAAGGCGTCGAGGCGTTGCGGGTTGTCCTTGAGCCAGGCGCGGGCGGCGTCCTTGGGCGCGGTGCGCTCCAGGATGGGCGCCATCACGGCACTGACCTCGGCACTGTCCATGTGCAGATTGCTAAGCAGGCGCTGGACGTTGGCGCAGCGCTGCGGATAGTCGGCGGTGGTCACCACCGAGACCGTGGCCTGGCCTTCGTTGGGGCCGAAGACGTCTTCGCTGCCGGTCAGGTAGCGCATCTTGATCTGCAGGTTCATCGGATGCGGCTTCCAGCCAAAGAAGACGATCCATTCCTTGCGCTTCTCGGCGCGGCGCACGGCGGTGAGCATGCCCGCCTCGCTGGACTCCACCAGCTGGAAGTCCTTGAGGCCGAAACGGTCGGTTTTGATCATCTCGGCGGTGCCGCGGTTGGCGCCGCTGCCCGGCTCGATGCCGTAGATCTTGCCGCCGAGCTTGTCCTTGAAGCGGGCGATGTCGGCAAAGGTCTTCAGCCCCCCTTCATAGACGTACTCGGGCACTGCGAAGGTGGATTGGGCATCGGCCAGCAGCGGTGGGGTCAGTACCTTGACCTGGCCCTTGTCGACGAAGGGCTGCACCACCGGCTGCATGGTTGGCTGCCAGTAGCCGAGGAACACATCCAGATTCTTGTCGCCCATGGCCGCCATGATGATCTGCTGGGAGGCGGTGGTCGGCTTCACCCCGTAGCCGAGGCCTTCGAGCATGACCTCGGCCAGGGCACTGGTGGCGACCACGTCGGTCCAGCCGACGATGCCCATCCGTACGGTCTGGCAACTGTCGGGATCGGCGGCGCGGGCGCTGCCAAGGGTGGCGACCAGTAGGCCGCAGGTGAGGAGGGTGGCGCTTAGGGTCTTGTTGGGCATGACGAACTCCCTGGGGCGGCGGGCGGGGATGACTGCCGATTGCCTTCTACCCTAGGCGCCTCGCCTAGCCACCATGTGCAGTCCGACGACCGGAATTTGCACCCTGGCGACCTTCTTGCTTGCAACAGCCAATCGTTACCGAGGACGCCCCACCCATGCCGCAGTCCTTTGCCTTTCTCCTGCTGCCCGGCTTTTCCGCCCTGGGCTTCATCGCCACTCTGGAGCCCCTGCGGGTGGCCAACCGCTTTCGCCCGGGCAGCTACGGCTGGCGCATCCTTGGCCGCGAGGGCGCGGCGGTGACCGCCAGCAACGGCATGTCGGTCAATGTCGATGGCGGCCTCGACGCCCTGGAAGCGGGCACCACCCTGTTCGTGGTGGCCGGTTTCGAGCCCCTGGCCCATTACGACGATGGCCTTGCCAGCTGGCTGCGCCAGGTCGCCCGTCATGGCCATCCTCTGGGCGGCATCGACACCGGCGCCCTGGTACTGGCTCGCGCCGGGCTGCTGGACGGCTATCGCGTTACCCTGCACTGGGAGGCAGTGGCGGCCTTTCGCGAAGCCTGGCCGCAGCTCGAGGTGACCGGCGAGCTGTTCGAGATCGACCGCGGCCGCATCACCTGCGCCGGCGGCACGGCCAGCCTCGACCTGCTGCTGGAACTGATCGGCCGCAGCCACGGCAGCGAACTGGCGGTGCAGGTCTCCGAGCAATTCGTGCTCGGGCGCATTCGCCCGCCGCGCGAGCACCAGCGGCTGCAGGTGGCGCAGCGCTACGGTATCGCCAACCGCAAGCTGATCCGCGTGGTGGAGCGCATGGAGCGCCACACCGAGACGCCCCTGGGCACCCTGGAACTGGCCGCCGGCATCCAGGTGACCCGCCGCCAACTGGAGCGGCTGTTCCGCCTCCACCTGCAGACGACCCCCTCCACCTTCTATCTGCAGTTGCGCCTGGACCGGGCCCGCCAGCTGCTGCAGCAGGGGGAGGCCAGCGTGCTGGACGTCGCCCTGGCCTGCGGCTTCGAGTCCGCGTCCTATTTCTCCCGCTGCTACCGCCAGCGCTTCGGCCTGAGTCCGCGGGAAGATCGGCCGCACCGGTCGTCGGCGCCGGAGCTTGCGGCGGCGGCTGCCGGCCTGCCGCCGGGGTAGGCCGACCCGGTCACTGACGCTTCTGGTGATACCCCTGTCGTTTTTGCATCCGGTCGGCCAGGACCCCGGGGCTATGCTGGCCTCGAATCGCCGGCACCCGTTCCGGCGCGAGACCAACGCCGGAGCCCGTCATGAATGCCACCGAACTCCACGCCGACAGCATCGTCATCGACGGGCTGATCATCGCCAAGTGGAACCGCGAACTCTTCGAAGACATGCGCAAGGGTGGCCTGACCGCCGCCAACTGCACCGTCTCGGTATGGGAGGGCTTCCAGGCCACGGTCAACAACATCGCCGCGAGCCAGAAGCTGATCCGCGAGTGCAGCGACCTAGTGGTCCAGGTGCGCACCACCGCCGAGATCCGCCAGGCCAAGGCCCAGGGCAAGACCGGCATCCTGTTCGGCTTCCAGAACGCCCACGCCTTCGAAGACCAGATCGGCTACGTCGAGATCTTCAAGCAGCTCGGCGTGGGCATCGTGCAGATGTGCTACAACACCCAGAACCTGGTGGGCACCGGCTGCTACGAGCGTGACGGCGGCCTGTCCGGCTTCGGTCGCGAGATCGTCGCCGAGATGAACCGCGTCGGCATCATGTGCGACCTCTCCCACGTCGGCTCCAAGACCAGCGAGGAAGTCATACTCGAATCCAAGAAGCCGGTCTGCTACTCCCACTGCCTGCCGTCCGGCCTGAAGGAGCATCCGCGCAACAAGTCGGACGAGGAGCTCAAGTTCATCGCCGACCGCGGCGGCTTCGTCGGCGTGACCATGTTCGCCCCCTTCTTGGCCAAGGGCATCGATTCGACCATCGATGACTACGCCGAGGCCATCGAGTACGTGATGAACCTGGTGGGCGAAGACTCCATCGGCATCGGTACCGACTTCACCCAGGGCCACGGCCATGACTTCTTCGAGTGGCTGACCCACGACAAGGGCTACGCCCGTCGCCTGACCAACTTCGGCAAGATCGTCAACCCGCTGGGCATCCGCACCGTGGGCGAATTCCCCAACCTGACCGAGACCCTGCTCAAGCGCGGCATGCCCGAGCGCACCGTGCGTAAGGTCATGGGCGAGAACTGGATGCGCATCCTCGGCGAAGTCTGGGGCGAGTGATCCCGACGAACCCTTTCCACCCCTTTGTGATCGTCGGGCTTCGCTAGCGCTCGATCCGACCTACGACCCTCTGTTCTGGAGTACCCGCATGGCCAGCCACGCCCCCGAAATGCCCATCCAGGTCGACGACGAAACCGGCGTCTGGACCACCGACGCCCTGCCGATGCTGTACGTACCCCGGCACTTCTTCGTCAATAACCACATGGGCATCGAAGAAGTCCTGGGCGCCGACAAATACGCCGAGATCCTCTACAAGGCCGGCTACAAGTCCGCCTGGCACTGGTGCGAGAAGGAAGCCGAGTGCCATGGCATCCACGGTGCCGCTGTGTTCGAGCACTACATGAAGCGCCTGTCGCAGCGTGGCTGGGGCCTGTTCGAGACCCAGAAGCTCGACCTGGACACCGGCTATGCCGAGGTCAAGCTCAAGCACTCCGCCTTCGTCTACGTCTACGGCAAGGTCAATCGCAAGGTCGACTACATGTTCACCGGCTGGTTCTCCGGCGCCATCGACCAGATCCTGGCCGCCAAGGGCAGTGCCATCCGCACCGTCACCGTCCAGGAATACAGCGGCTCCGAAGAAGGCCACGACGACGGCCTGTTCGTCACCCGGCCGAAGTAACGCCACGCCCCCGGGTGGCCGCCGACCCGCTCGCCGCCACCCCAGCGACACCCTAGAGCAAGAGCGCGGCTCAAGACCGCGCACCAGCCGATCGAGGAGAAGGTCATGGCCTTCGAAGCAATGTTCCAGCCGATCCAGATCGGCAAGCTCACCATCCGCAACCGCGTACTCTCCACGGCCCACGCCGAGGTCTATGCCACCGACGGCGGCATGACCACCGAGCGTTACGTCAAGTATTACGAAGAGAAGGCCAAGGGCGGCATCGGCCTGGCCATCTGCGGGGGGTCCTCGGTGGTCGCCATCGACAGCCCGCAGCACTGGTGGAGTTCGGTCAACCTCTCCACCGACCGCATCATTCCGCACTTCCAGAATCTGGCCGACGCCATGCACAAGCACGGCGCCAAGATCATGATCCAGATCACCCACATGGGGCGCCGTTCGCGTTGGGACGGCGGCCACTGGCCGACCCTGATGTCGCCGTCGGGTATCCGCGAGCCCGTGCACCGCGCCACCTGCAAGACCATCGAGCCGGAAGAGATCTGGCGGGTGATCGGCAACTTCGCCCAGGCGGCCCGCCGGGCCAAGGCCGGCGGCCTGGACGGCGTCGAGCTGTCCGCTGTGCACCAGCACATGATCGATCAGTTCTGGTCGCCGCGCGTCAACAAGCGCACCGACGAGTGGGGCGGCAGCTTCGAGAACCGCATGAGATTTGGCCTGGAAGTGCTCAAGGCCGTACGCGCCGAGGTCGGTGACGACTTCTGCGTCGGCATGCGCATCACCGGCGACGAATTCCACCCGGACGGTCTGTCCCACGACGACATGAAGCAGATCGCCAAGTACTACAGCGACACCGGCATGCTCGACTTCATCGGCGTGGTCGGCTCGGGCTGCGACACCCACAACACCCTGGCCAACGTCATCCCCAACATGACCTTTCCGCCGGAGCCCTTCCTGCACCTGGCCGCGGGCATCAAGGAAGTGGTCAACGTACCGGTGCTGCACGCCCAGAACATCAAGGACCCGAACCAGGCCACCCGCATCCTCGAGGGCGGCTACGTCGACATGGTCGGCATGACCCGCGCCCACATCGCCGATCCGCACCTGATCACCAAGATCAAGATGGGGCAGATCGACCAGATCCGTCAGTGCGTCGGCGCCAACTACTGCATCGACCGCCAGTACAACGGCCTGGACGTGCTGTGCATCCAGAACGCCGCCACCAGCCGCGAATACATGGGCCTGCCGCACATCATCGAGAAGTCCACCGGGCCCAAGCGCAAGGTGGTCATCGTCGGCGGCGGCCCGGCCGGCATGGAGGCCGCGCGCGTCTCGGCCGAGCGGGGTCATGACGTCACCCTGTTCGAGAAGCAGGAGCAGCTCGGCGGCCAGATCACCCTGGCCTCCCGTGCCCCGCAGCGCGACCAGATCGCCGGCATCACCCGCTGGTACCAGCTGGAACTGGCGCGCCTGGGCATCGACCTGCGCCTGGGCACCGCCGCCGATCCGGCGACCATCCTCGACCTGCGTCCGGACATCGTGATCCTCGCCAACGGCGGCCATCCCTTCCTGGAGCAGGTCGATCATTGGCACGCCGCCGACGGCCTGGTCGTCAGCAGCTGGGACATCCTCTCGGGCAAGGTCGAGCCGGGCAAGAACGTGCTGGTGTACGACACCATCTGCGAATTCACCGGCATGTCGGTGGCCGACTACTTGGCCGACAAGGGCGCCCAGGTCGAGATCGTCACCGACGACATCAAGCCGGGCGTGGCCATCGGCGGGACCACCTTCCCGACCTACTACCGCAGCCTCTATCCCAAGGAAGTGATCATGACCGGCGACCTGATGCTGGAAAAGGTCTACGCCGAGGGCGACAAGAAGGTCGCGGTGCTGGAAAACGAATACACCGGCGCCCGCGAAGAGCGCGTGGTCGACCAGATCGTCATCGAGAACGGCGTGCGCCCGGACGAAGGGCTCTACTACGCCCTCAAGGAAGACTCGCGCAACAAGGGCCAGATGGACATCGAGGCGCTGTTCGCCATCGAGCCACAGCCGGCGTTGAACGAGACCGGCAACGGTTACCTGCTCTACCGGATCGGCGACTGCGTGGCCCAGCGCAACACCCACGCCGCCATCTACGACGCCCTGCGCCTGTGCAAGGACTTCTAAGACACGCCCCGTGAGGGTTCGCAACGTCCGGTCGGCACGGACAGCCCCCTCTCCCTGAGGGAGAGGGCAGGGGTGAGGGGCCTAGCTGACGCCTTGGCGTGAACTCAGGCTCCCATCTCGGCTTTCTCCCCAGGGAGAGGAGGTAATCCGCCGCCACCCGAGGTCCCGTAGGGAGACCCGCAATGCTCAGTACCATCCTCCCCATCCTGCTCTTCGCCGCCCTGGCCCTCACCGTGATCGGTGCCGTGCGCCGCTTCAGCCTCTGGCGACAGGGGCGTCCGGCCGAGGTCGACTGGCTGGGCGGGCTGCTGAAGATGCCGCGGCGCTACCTGGTGGATCTGCACCACGTGGTCGACCGCGACAAGTACATCTCCAAGACCCACGTGGCCACCGCTGGCGGTTTCGTCCTGGCGGCGCTGCTGGCCATCTTGGTGCACGGCTTCGGCCTGCACAGCCGTATCCTCGGCTGGGCGCTGCTGGTGGCCACCGCCTGCATGTTCACCGGCGCCCTGTTCGTCGCCAAGCGCCGCCGCAACCCGCCGGCGCGGCTGTCCAAGGGCCCCTGGATGCGCCTGCCCAAGAGCCTGCTGGCCTTTGCCGCGAGCTTCTTCATTGCCACCCTGCCGGTCGCCGGCATCCTGCCGCCGGACTTTGGGGGCTGGCTGTTGGCCGCCGTGCTGGCGGTGGGCGTGGCCTGGGGCGTGTCCGAGCTGTTCCTCGGCATGACCTGGGGCGGTCCCATCAAGCACGCCTTCGCCGGTGCCCTGCACCTGGCCTGGCACCGTCGCGCCGAGCGCTTCAGCACCCCGCACAACGCCAGCGCCGCCCGCTCCAGCGGCCTCAAGGCGCTGGACCTACACGACCCCAAGGCGCCGTTGGGCGTGGAAAAACCCGCCGACTTCACCTGGAACCAGCTGCTCGGCTTCGACGCTTGCGTCCAGTGCGGTCGCTGCGAAGCCATGTGTCCGGCTTTCGCCGCCGGCCAGCCGCTCAATCCCAAGAAGCTGATCCAAGACATGGTGATCGGCCTCAAGGGTGGCAGCGATGCCCGTTATTTCGGCTCGCCCTATCCGGGCAAGCCGGTCGGCGAGCATGCCGGCGGTCCGCACCTGCCCATCGTCGCCCGCCAGGGCAAGGCCCTGGTGGACGCCGAGACCCTCTGGTCCTGCACCACCTGCCGCGCTTGCGTTGAGGAGTGCCCGATGATGATCGAGCATGTCGATGCCATCGTCGACATGCGCCGGCACCTGACCCTGGAACGCGGCGAGACGCCGAACAAGGGCGCCGAGGTGCTGGAAAATCTCATCGCCACCGACAACCCCGGCGGCTTCGCCCCCGGTGGCCGCCTGAACTGGGCCGCTGACCTGGACCTGCCGCTGATGAAGGACAAGGGCCAAGCCGAGGTGCTGTTCTGGGTCGGCGATGGCGCCTTCGACATGCGCAACCAGCGCACTTTGCGCGCCTTCGTTAAGGTGCTCAAGGCGGCCAAGGTAGACTTCGCCGTGCTCGGCCTGGAAGAGCGCGACAGCGGTGACGTGGCCCGCCGCCTGGGCGACGAGGCGACCTTCCAGCAACTGGCCAGGCGCAACATCGAGACCTTGGGCAAGTATCGCTTCCAGACCATCGTCTCCTGCGATCCGCACAGCTTCCATATGCTCAAGAACGAATACGGTGCCCTAGGCGGCAACTACCAGGTGCAGCACCACAGCACCTTCATCGAGACCCTGCTCAGCCGCGGCACCCTGCACCTGGGCCAGCACGCCCTGGCCGAGCAGGGCGCCACCATCACCTATCATGATCCCTGCTACCTGGGCCGCTACAACGGCGAGTACGAGGCGCCGCGCGCGGTGCTCAAGGCGCTGGGCATCGCGGTCAAGGAGATGGAGCGTTCCGGCTTCCGTTCGCGCTGCTGCGGCGGTGGCGGTGGCGCCCCCATCACCGACATCCCCGGCAAGCAGCGGATCCCCGACATGCGCATGGCCGACATCAAGGAAACCGGCGCCGAGCTGGTGGCCGTGGGCTGCCCCCAGTGCACCCTGATGCTGGAAGGCGTGGTCGCCCCGCGTCCGGAGATCAAGGACATCGCCGAACTGGTGGCCGAGGCCATCGTCGAGGCGCCGGTGGACAGCAAGCCGGCGGCCGCGCGGCGGCCGGTGGCGGAGGCCCTGTCGTGAGTGGGCGTCGGGGCCCCCTCTCCCTGGCCCTCTCCCCGAGGGGAGAGGGGATGGCTACCGGTGTCCGGCCAGTTCCGGCGTTCGCCTGTAGCACCGGGAAAAGCCATCTGGCAGGCCTGCCGCTTTCTTTTACCCCCTCTCCCCTCAGGGGAGAGGGCTGGGGTGAGGGGCCCACCGCGCACCTCACCTGCCATTTCCAAACGGAGCGCCCAGCATGAGCATCATCCGTCGCGATCCGCGCCGCGAGTGGATCGCGCGCAACCGTCTGCATCCGCTGCACGCCAGTATCGCCAGCAGCGCCGAGGCCGAAGTCCGCTGGATGGGCCCCAATGGCCTGGTCCGCAAGAATCCCCATGCCGCGGCGGCCGGCTTTGTCGGCCCCCAGGGCGTCAAGCGGATCGATCGCAGCGGCGCCCAGCAGGGCGGCGGCCGCCGTGGCGCCGCCCAGGCGGTGGAAGAACAGCTGCCGCTGCACCGCATCGCCGAACCGGCCTTCTACATCGCCGTGGTCCCGGACCTGGTCAGCGGTCGACTGACCGCCCACGACCGTGACCTGCTGGGCCTGGCCCGGCAACTGGCCGGCGCCGAGGGCGCCGTGCTGGCGGTGGTCTTCGGCGAGGTCAAGGAAACCGCCTTCGATACCGCCGGGGTGGATCGCCTGCTGCATCTGGACGGCGAGCAATTCCAGGGCTATGCCCCCGAGCAGCGGGTGCTGGCGCTGCGCGCGGTAAACAACGAACTGCAGCCACGTCACTGGCTGCTGCCCGACAGCCGCAGCGGTGGCGGCGAACTGGGTCGGCGCCTGGGCGCGGCCCTTCACGAGCGTCCCGCCACCCGCGTCTGGCAGGTCAAGGATGGTCTGGCCACCGGCCGCGCCGGTGCCGGTCGCCAGGATCTGCAGCAGCCGCTGCCGCGCCTGGTGCTGGCCCTGCCGGAATGCGCGGAGCCGGTCGGCGAGACCCGTCACGAGGTCCTGCCGGTCGCGCTCGGCGGCAACATCGCCCGCCACCTGCCACGCATCGAGGACCTCGGCCCGGTCGCGGTCGACCCCATGCAGATTCCCCTGGGCGAGGCCGAATTCATCCTCTCCGGCGGCAACGGCATCCGCGACTGGAGTCTGTTCCACAGCACCGCCGCCATCCTCGGTGCCACCGAAGGCGCCTCGCGGGTGGCGGTGGACGACGGCCACATGCCGCGCAATCGTCAGGTCGGTGCGACCGGGACCTGGGTCACCGCCCGGGTCTATCTGGCGGTGGGCATCTCCGGCGCCGTGCAGCACCTGCAGGGCATCGCCAGTTGCGACAAGGTCATCGCCATCAACACCAATCCGGGCTGCGACATGGTCAAGCGCGCGGATCTCTCGGTGATCGGCAACGGTGACGCCATCCTGGCCGCCCTGGCGCGGCTGGTCGAACAACAGCGGACAGGGGAGTTGCAGGATGTCGCCTGAGCAAAAGCTGCCGTCGCTGGACGGCGTCAAGGTCGTGGCCCTGGTCTCCGTCGGCGCCCATCCCACCTCCGGGCGGGCCCGGCGGGCGGAACAGGATGCTCGCGCCGTCGAACTGGGCCTGCGCCTGGTCGGCGACAAGCTGCGCGTGCTGCACGCCGGTGATCCCGCCGAAGAGGCCCTGCGTGGCTATCTGGGCATGGGCGTGCCGGCCCTGCACGTGCTGGAACAACCCGCGGGCGCCGATGCCCTGCCGGCCCTCGGCGATACCCTGCGCGACGTCGGCGCCGGGCTGGTGCTGACCGGCAGCCAGGCGGAAACCGGCGAGGGCTCGGGCCTCTTGCCCTATCTGCTGGCCGAGACCCTCGGCTGGCCGCTGGTGGTCGGCCTTGCCGCGGTGGAAGCCGTGGAAGGTGGCCAGGCCACGGTGCTCCAGGCTCTGCCGCGCGGCCAGCGGCGGCGCCTGCGGGTACGGCTGCCCTTCGTCGCCAGCGTCGACAGCGCCGCCCCGGCGCCCCGGCAGAGCGCCTTCGGTCCCGCCCGGCGGGGCGAACTGCAGGTCGAGACCACCGAGATCGTGCAGGACAGCCTGTTCGACAGCGGCGAACTGCAGCCCGCCAAGGCCCGTCCCAAGCGCCTCAAGGTGATCAAGGCCAAGACCGCCGCCGATCGCTTCAAGGCCGCCACGGCCAAGGCCTCCGGTGATGGTGGCCAGGTCCTCAAGGACCTGACCCCGGAAGCCGCAGCAGCCGCCATCTTCAAGGTGTTGCGCGAGGAAGGCGTGGTGCGTTGAAGCTGTGATCCCCTCTACCTTGGGAAGAGGGTCGAGGTGAGGGCGCCCTTGGCACCTGAGTTTCAGGTGGAAAGGGCTGCGCCGTTTTCCACGCTAAGGAGCTACCACGACGTGCAGGAACCGTAGGTTGGGCTGAGCCTGCGAAGCCCAACGATCCCAACCTCCGACGCCTATCAGTGCGCCTCATCCCAGTTACCACCCACTCCCGACTCCACCAGCAGCGGCACGTCCAGCTCGCCGGCGCCGCTCATCAGCGGCAGCAGGCCTTCGCGCAGCAGCTCCACCTGGTCTTCGCGGACCTCCAGCACCAGTTCGTCGTGTACCTGCAGGATCACCCGGGCATCCAGCTCCGGGGCCGATTGCAGCCAGCCGTCCACGGCGATCATGGCGCGCTTGATGATGTCCGCCGCGGTGCCCTGCATGGGCGCATTGATTGCCGCCCGTTCGGCTGCCCGACGCAGGCCCTGGTTCTTGGAGTGGATGTCCGGCAGATACAGCCGGCGGCCATAGAGGGTCTCCACATAGCCCTGGTCCACCACCTGGGCGCGGGTGCGCTCCATATAGGCCAGCACCCCCGGATAGCGCTGGAAATAGCGATCGATATAGGCCTGGGCCTCGGCCCGGCCGACGCCGATCTGCTTGGCCAGGCCAAAAGCGCTCATGCCGTAGATCAGGCCGAAGTTGATGGCCTTGGCGCGGCGACGGTCCTCGTTGCTGACCTCTTCCAAGGGCACGCCCATCACCTCGGCGGCGGTGGCGCGGTGCACGTCCAGATCGTTCTGGAAGGCGTGCAGCAGGCCTTCGTCCTGGGCCAGATGGGCCATGATGCGCAGTTCGATCTGCGAATAGTCCGCCGCCAGCAGGCGATAGCCCTGGGGCGCGACGAAGGCCTGGCGGATGCGCCGGCCCTCGGCGGTGCGGATCGGAATGTTCTGCAGATTCGGGTCGCTGGAAGACAGCCGACCGGTCGCCGTCACCGCCTGGTGGTAGCTGGTGTGGATGCGTCCGGTGCGCGGATTGATCTGCTGCGGCAGCTTGTCGGTGTAGGTGCTCTTGAGCTTGCTCATCTGCCGGTACTGCATCAGCACCTTGGGCAGCGGGAAGTCCTGGTCGGCCAGTTCCTGCAGCACCGCCTCGGCGGTGGAGGGCTGGCCGGAGGCGGTCTTGCTGACCACCGGCAGGCCCAGCTTGACGAAGAGGATCTCGCCCAGCTGCTTGGGCGAACCCAGGTTGAATTCCTGGCCGGCCAGCTCATAGGCCTCCTTTTCCAGGGCGATCATCTTCTCGCCCAGCTCGCGGCTCTGTACCCCGAGCAGCGCCGAATCCACCAGGGCGCCGTTGCGCTCGATGCGCGCCAGTGCCGGCACCAGTGGCATCTCGATGTCGCGCAGCACCGCCGCCAGGCCTGGCACGGCTTCCAGCCTGGGCCAGAGGGTCTCGTGCAGGCGCAGGGTGACATCGGCATCCTCGGCTGCGTAGGGGCCAGCCTGCTCGATGGCGATCTGGTCGAAGGTCAGCTGCTTGGCGCCCTTGCCGGCGATGTCCTCGAAACGGATGGTGCTGTGACCCAGGTACTTAAGCGCCAGGCTGTCCATGTCGTGACGGGTGCCGGTGGCGTCCAGCACATAGGATTCGAGCATGGTGTCGAAGGCGATGCCCTGGATCGAGATGCCGTAGCGGGTCAGCACATTGAGGTCATACTTGCCGTGCTGCATCACCTTGAGCTTCTTAGGGTCTTCCAGCAGCGGCTTGAGCGCGGCCAGCACCGGCTCCAGCGCGAGCTGGGTCGGCGCGCCCATGTAGCTGTGGGCCAGGGGCACATAGGCGGCCTGGCCCGGCGCCACGGCAAAGGACAGGCCCACGAGGTCAGCGCGCTGGGCGTCGATGCTGGTGGTCTCGGTGTCGAAGGCGAAGCAGTCGGCGGCCTGCAGGCGCGCCAGCCAGGCGTCGAAGTCGGCCTGTTCCAGCACGGTGTCGTAATGGGTTTCCACCTGGGTGGTGGCGGCATCCTCGGCCAGCGGCAGGGGCGCGCCCTGGCGCTTGGTGTCGCGGATCAGGTCATCCAGCCAGGACTTGAATTCCAGCTCTTGGTAGAGCGCCATCAGGGCTTCCACATGGGGCTCGCCGACGTGGAGCTCCTCGAAGGTGAGGTCCAGCGGCACGTCCAGCTTGATGGTCGCCAGCTGGTAGGACAGATAGGCCTGCTCGCGATGCTGGTCCAGCTTGGCGGCCAGCGACTTGGCGCCGCGCAGGGGCAGGGCGGCCACGGCGTCGAGGTTGGCGTAGAGGGTATCCAGGCCACCGCCGATGCCGTTGAGCAGGCCGGCGGCGGTCTTCTCGCCCACCCCGGGCACCCCGGGGATGTTGTCGATCTTGTCGCCCATCAGCGCCAGGTAGTCGATGATCAGCTCCGGACCCACGCCGAACTTGGTCCTGACCCCTTCCACGTCCAGCACGCTGCCGCTCATGGTGTTGACCAGGGTGACATAGGGGCAGACCAGCTGGGCCATGTCCTTGTCGCCGGTGGAGATCACCACCGGGCGCTCGGCGCTAGCGCAATGGCGGGCAAGGGTGCCGATGACGTCGTCGGCTTCCACCCCTTCGATCGCCAGCAGCGGCAGGCCCAGGGCGCGGATGCAGGCGTGCAGCGGCTCGACCTGGCCGCGCAGGTCGTCGGGCATGGCCGGGCGCTGGGCCTTGTAGTCGGCGAAGAGTTCGTCGCGGAAGGTCGGGCCCTTGGCGTCGAAGACCACCGCGAAGAGGCTGTCCGGATACTGGCGGCGCAGCGAGAGCAGCATGTTGAGCACGCCCTTCACCGCGCCGGTCGGCTTGCCGGTGGAAGTCATCAGCGGCGGCAGGGCATGGAAGGCGCGATAGAGATAGGAGGAACCGTCCACCAGGACGAGAGGGGCGTGGCTCATGGTCTAAACCTTTGTCGTGGCGTGTGCGGCGTCTGTCCGGCCAGTCTCGACGACAACTGGGCCGGGTTCTAGAATCGACCACTCGCTCCGTTCAAAAGGTCAAAGGTTACCATGGGTGCTCGTCGCTTCCTCTTCGCCGCGTTGCTGCTGGCGCCGCTGGTCCAGGCCGCGGAGCCGCTGCCACCGGGGGAAAAGCCCCTGCCTGACGAGATCAAGGTGATCCGCTACCAGGCCGGCGACCAGACCATCGAGGAGACGCGCATCCGCGGCGTGCTGCAGTCCACCCGGGTCATCCCCAAGCATGGCGCGGCCTACGAACTAGTGCCCGCCGATGGCAGCAGCACCGCCGCCAACGACAAGCCGACCCTGCACGTCCCCAGCTGGCGCCTGTTCAGCTGGTAGGCGCAAGGCGCCTGGACCGGTAAACTGCGCGCCGCTCGCACATTCCTCCGCCAGGCCCCGTCATGTCCGTCTTCACGCCCCTCGATCGTTCCACCCTCGAAGCCTTTCTCGCGCCCTATGGCCTGGGCCGGCTGCGGGATTTCCGGGGCATCGCCGAGGGCTCGGAAAACACCAACTACTTCATCAGCCTGGAAGGCGGCGAATTCGTGCTGACCCTGGTGGAGCGCGGTCCGGTGGCGGAGATGCCGTTCTTCATCGAACTGCTCGACGTCCTCCACGACGCCGACCTGCCGGTGCCCTATGCGGTGCGCACCCAGGATGGTCAGGCCCTGCGCGAGCTGGCCGGCAAGCCGGCGCTGCTGCAACCGCGCCTGGCCGGTCGCCACGAACGCGCGCCCAATCCCCATCACTGCAGCGAAGTCGGCCACCTGTTGGGCCATCTGCACCGGGCTACTGCGGGTGAAAAACGCATCGAGCGCGCCAGTGATCGTGGCCTGGCCTGGATGCTGGCCGAAGGCAAGCGCCTGGCGCCGACCCTGGACGCGACCACCCGGCCGTTGCTGGAGCGCACCCTGGCGGAGATCCGCGAACTGCTCAGCGAGCAGCCGCCGCTGCCCGAGGCCAATCTCCACGGCGACCTGTTCCGCGACAACGTGATGTTCGACGGCCCCCGGCTGTCGGGCGTCATCGACTTCTACAACGCCAGTTCCGGCTGGATGCTCTATGACCTCGCCATCACGGTGAACGACTGGTGCTCCACCGAGAGCGGCGCGCTGGACCTGCCACGCGCCCGGGCGCTGCTGGCGGCCTATGCCGCCGACCGCCACTTCACGCCGCGCGAAGCCGAGTTGTGGCCGGTGCTGCTGCGGGTCGCCTGCGTGCGCTTCTGGCTGTCACGCCTGATCGCCGCTCAGGCCTTCGCCGGTCAGGACGTGCTGATCCATGATCCGGCCGAATTCCAGCAGCGCCTGGCGGCGCGGCAGCAGACCCCGCTGGAATTGCCGCTGACCCTGTAGCCCAGGGTTCCACGTGGAACCTCTGTGCCGAGCTACAGCTGTAGGCGTCGCTCGATGGCGGGCTGCGCCTGGCCCTGTCGCTGCCAACTTAACCTCGCCTCGATCAGACTGCCCGGCGCGGCACCCAGCCGCGTGGTGACCGGGCAGCCATCGCCCCTGGCCTCGCCGGCCTGGCGGGTGCGAGCGACGCCCCCCGGGCCGTGCAATTCGACGATGAGTTCGTAACGCAGGGGCGCGTCTACGCCGGCGAAGCACAGCTCCACCTGAGCGCCCGCCGGGTGCGGCTGCACCTCCAGGCGGGCGCTGGCCGCGGCGCCTCCCGCCAGGGGCAGGAGGGCCGCGAGCAGCCAGGCGCTGCGCTTCACCGCTGGTTGATGGTGGCGCTGTTGCCGAAGCCGCTCTGCGAGATCTGCGCGCTGTCGTTGAAGCCGTTGAAGTTGGCCGAGGTCTGCAGGATGCTCGCGCGGTTGCTGTCGCCGACCTGGCTGACGCTGGCCGTGCTGATGGCGCTGGTGACGTCGAGACGCGCCTCGTTACCGTTGCCGGTCTGGACGATGCTGGTCTGGTTGCTGTCGCCCTGGACGGTGACGCTGGCCAGGTTGTCGTCGCCGGTGGAGCTGCCGCTGAAGCGGTTGCCGCGGCCGGCCTGGTTGACGTTCAGGGTGTTGCGATTGCCGTCCTGGGTAAAGCTCAGTTCGTTGAACTTGCCGGAGGAGAGCACCGTGGCGACATTGGCCTGGCCGCGCTGGGTCAGCTCCACGGTGTCGACCGAGTAGCCCTGCTGGGTCAGGTCGATGCGGTTGTCGGTGCCGGACTGACTGAGGGAGGCCGTCACGGCATCGCCGCTCTGGTCGACCCGGACCTGGTTGTTGTCGCCGTTCTGCTCCAGGGTCAGCTGGGCACTGGAGGCCGACTGGACCAGGATGCCGCTGTTGCTGCCCATGGAGGCGACGGTGGCCTGGTTGCCGAAGCCGTCCTGGGTCAGGGTATGGACGTTGCTGCCGCCCTCCTGGCGCAGACTCGCCACGTTGCCCTGGGCGTAGCCGTAGACGTCACCGCCCTGAGTGATGGTGGCGCTGCTGGCACCGGTCTGGACCACGCTGATCGCGTTGCCTTCGCCCTGCAGCTGATAGAGCGACGCGCTGTTGCCGGGGCCACTCTGGTCCAGGGTGATGGTGCCGCTGTTGCCGTCCTGCTGGACGGTGGCGGTGCTGTTCTGGGCGAGGGCGTTGGCCGCCACGAGGGCCAGCGTCAGGGCGGCCAGGGGCCTGAGTAGAAACATCTGTCTGATCTCCATGAGTGCCATCAGCGGTACTGGCGTACCACCGTGTTCTGGTTGCTTCCGTACTGGACGATGCGGCTGGACAGGCCCGAGCCGTGCTGTTCGATGCGGGCGTTGCCCTGGACGCCGAGTTGCAGGATGTCGGCCTGGTTGCCGCTACCGAGCTGCTCGATGCGCGCGACGTTGCCGTAGCCGCCCTGGAGGATGACCGCGCTCAGTTCCGTGCCATCCTGCAGGATGCGGGCTTCCTGGGCAGCGCCGCTCTGGGCGACCTGCGCACGCAGGGCGGTGCCACGCTGGTCGATGAGCGCCTGGTTGCCTACGCCGAGCTGGCGAATGGCGGCGTCGCGCCCGGCCGCGGGCGCCTGCCCCAGATCGCCGGTCTCCATCAGATCGGCGGCCGCCGCCATGGCGTCCAGGCCGAGTACCAGGGCAAGGGCCACGGCCAGGCCGCGGGTTGGGCTGCGCATCTCTGTCACCGTCATTGCCTTGGATTCTCCGCCTGGCATTGTCCGGAGCCGCCTGGCCCATCGCTATCGCTCCAGGGAGCGAATCCCGCGGGGCTGGCGGCTTAATCCCTAGCGCCGGGTCGGCTCCAGGTACTTGGTCAGCGCCGGATCCCGCGCATCGCGACCGTCGGCTACCAGCCACAGGCGGCGCTCCACGCCCTGGGCGACCAGATGGGCGACCGCCGCCTCGATGGCCGAGAGCACGCACAGCTGCGCCGGTTCGTTGGTGGTGTAGCCGGACTCGGCTTCGAGCAGCTTCTTGAATTCGATGAACTTGAAGACTCCGGCCTGACGCCCGATGGAATAGATGGTCTTGGAGGTCATGACATTGGCCAGCACCCGGCCGCTGCGGGTGTCGATGGCGCGCAGATTGACCGTCACCTGATCCACCCGGTACTCCTCGGACAGGCCGATGCCCAGGTAGCGCGCCCCTTCGCCGCCGCTGCGGACGTTGGTGTCATAGGCCACCACGCCGCCTTCCAGCAGCAGGTTGGCCGCCTGCAGCGACGGCAGCGCCTGCTGCAGATTTTCCGGCAGATCCGGCTTGTTCTGGGTGGCGCGGATGATCTTGCGCTCGGTCAGCAGATTCTGCAGGCCCTCGCGTTCGAGCACCACGAACCAGCCGCTGGCCTGCAGGGCGTCCACCAGCATGCTGCCGGCGCCCTGGGTGACGGCGGTGGAAAAGGAACTGGCCGGATTGGGCTTGTATTGCCCGGTCTGGTCGCGGAAGCCGTAGACGGCGGCCACCAGCGGGCCCTTGGGCGGCGGCAGCGCCAGCAGGTCATAGTAGGTGGAGGCGCGCGGCGTCAGCGTCGGCGCGGCGTTCTGTTCGGCGGGCATGGGGTCGCGCACGCAGCCGGTCAGGACGAGGGCGGCGGTCAGGGCCGCCGCCAGGGAAAAGGCGTTCATGGCAGGCATCCGTGCTCAGGGTTGGTTGAAGCCGTTGACGGAGATTTCCGAAATCTCCCCGGTCCCGCGGTCGGTGATCTGCACGGTCAGGTTGCCGGAGTCGTCGACGATGTTGACGATGAACTGGTCGGTGGAGAGCGTGCCCGAGTTGCCGTCCTTGATGTCGGTCAGCACCTGGGACAGCAGCCGCGATTCCAGCTGGCTGGTGAAGCGTTCGAGGGGCGACTGGCTGCTGGCGCTGCTGCGCAGGTCGGGATCCTTGTGGCGATCCTGAGCGGTGGCGTTGTTCAGCAGGTAGGTGCCATTGAGCGGATTGCCGCCAAAGGACGGATTCACCGGCGCGTAGACCAGTTCGGTCGCCATGGCCGGGGTGACGCCCAAGGTGCAGAGCAGGGGCAGGGCCTTCCAGGCGTGCGCGTTCATAACTCGTCCTTTTCCATGTCGAAAGTGTCCTGCAGCAGATTTTCCAGGCGGCGCCGGGTGATGCCCTCGTGGACCTGGTCCGCCGCGGCGTAGGCGGCACCCTTGAGTTCGCTGTTGTTCGGCGGGATGAACTGGCGATAGAGCAGCCGCTGCTCGTACTCGACCCAGACCAGGCTGCCCCAGCGCGCCGAGGGCCGTTCGCGCACCACTAGGTTGAAATCCAGGTCGGTGGTGTCGGTGAGGCGGTCGGCGAAGTGGCGATAGAAGTCGTGGCCGAAGCGGGAGATGGTGTTGTCCACCAGCAGTCCCTGGATCAGCTCGCCCTCGGCCCGCAGCGGTCCGGCCAGCAGCAGGCCGAACAGCAGCCAGACCGCCTTCATCCCGGCAGGTCCTGCCCGGCATGGAAGCGCAGCGCCGCCTCGGCGCGATTGGCCGCACCGGTCTTGCGCAGCAGGTTGTGCATGTGGCTCTTGACCGTGTGGGTGCTCAGGCACAGCGTCTCGCCGATGGCGGCGTTGGACAGGCCGCGACCGACCAGGCGGAGGATCTCCCGCTCGCGGCGGGTCAGGCCGTCGGCGGCGATGCTGGGGCGCTCGCGGGAGCGGCGCAGCAGGTGGGCCAGGATGGCGCGGGGCAGCCAGTCCTCGCCGGCCAGCAGGGCGCCCAGCCCCTGCAGCAGCTGGTCGCGACTGGCCTGGGGGGCGAACACACCCTGAATGGCAGGAAAACGTTCGACCCAGGGCAGGGCCTGTTCGACGCTGGCGTTGAGGAAGGCCACCGTGACCGTCGGCGTCAGGCCTTCCAGCCAGCGCTCCAGCGCCGGCTCGGGCACGCTGCCGAGATCGACCAGCACCAGACCGGCCTCGCCGGCTGTGTCCAGCTCGCGGGCGCAACTCAGCTCGATACCGTGGCGTTCTTCCAGAAAGGGTTTGAGCAGTTCTGCCAGCAGGACGTTTCCTGTCGTCAGGCAGACCTTGCTCGCAGGTATCGCGCGCATGTCCATATGGGCTGTCTCATCATCCGTTGCGCGAACGCTGAGACAAATCGCCGGGAGCGACAAGAAAAAATTGAACGATTTCCAGCGACTTACCGGCTCTGTGGACCGCTTGGCAGATTACCCGTCGACCAGCCGGCGGCGGCTAGCTCCAAAGACTTAGCTCTCCGGATTGAAACGCGAAACCAGGCGCGCCGGATGCCGGAGTGCCTGGGCCGGCGATCACCGTCTCAGCGGGTGAGGGTGACCTTGCGCAGGTGGCGCGGCTGGTCCGGGTCCTGACCCCGGGCCTCGGCCAGCAAGGCGGCCATGCGATAGAAACTCTGGATCGCCAGCAGGCCGTCCAGATCCGGATGGCCGGCGACGGCAAGGGGTAGGTCACGCTCGGCGATCTCGTCCGGGGCGGCCAGCAGCACCCGGGCGCCGCGTCCGCGCAGGTCCCGCGCCAGTTGCAGCAGACCGGCCTGCTCGGGGCCGCGCAGGGCGAAGATCAGTAGCGGATAGCCGCGCTCCACCAGCGCCAGGGGGCCGTGCTGCAATTCGGCGCCGCTGAAGGCCTCGCCCTGCAGCGCCGAGGTTTCCTTGAGCTTGAGCGCTGCCTCCTGGGCGATGGCGAAACCGGGCCCGCGGCCGACCACCATGCAGCGCTCGGCGTCGCGCAGTACCGGCAGTGCCGGCGCCCAGCTCAACTCGGCTGCGCGATCCAGCGCTTCGGGCAAGGCAGCGCCGGCGGCCAACAGGGTCTCGTCCTGCTGCCAGTGGGCGATCAGCCGGGCCGCGGCGGCCAGGGTGGCGATAAAACTCTTGGTGGCGGCGACGCTCCGTTCGGGCCCGGCCTGCACGCCGATGGCGTGGCGACAGGCCAGGGCCAGCGGCGAGTCGATCTCGTTGACCAGGGCGGCGGTGCGGGCGCCGTAGCGATCCAAGGCGGACAGCGTCTCGATCAGGTCGGGGCTGCGCCCGGACTGGGAAAAGCCCAGGGCGAGCTGGCCTTCGACGCGCAGCGGCGCCTGGCGCAGGGTCACCAGCGAGGGCGGCAGTGACAGCACCGGCAGTCCCAGGTGGGCCATGGCCAGGTAGGCGAAATAGCTCGCCGCATGGTCCGAACTGCCGCGCGCCACGGTCAGCGCCAGCTGCGGCGGGTGGGCTCTGAGGTCGTCGGCCAGCGCCGCCAGGGCCTGGTCGATGGTCGTTAGTTGGCGAGTGACCGCCGCGCCGCTGGCGGCGGCTTCTGCGAGCATGAGCGAGGTCAAGAGGGTCTCCTTGCGAACGCCTGTTACACGATGTCTGTTGCACGACGCCTGAGTCCCGCACTCTGCCACTCCTGGGCAGGCGCGACCAGCCGACCTTGGCCTAGTCGTTCTCGTCCGCCGCGCCGCCGGTGAACTGCAGGTCGTGCTTGCGCAGCTTGTCGGACAGCGTCTTGCGCGGCAGGCCCAGGGCTTCGGCCAGGCTGCGCAGGGAGGCGTGGGGGCGGGCCAGTTCGCGCTGGATGAGTTCGCGTTCGAAGGCCTCGACCTGCTCGCCCAGCCCGGCGACGGGCGTTGCCGCCACCGTGGCAGCGGCCACGGGGGCGGCCGCCATGGGCGCCAGGGGCGCATAGGCGCTGTTGTCCAGCGCCAGCTCCAGTCCCAGAGCGAAGCGCTCGGCGGCGTTCTGCAATTCGCGCACGTTGCCCGGCCAGCTGTGAGCGATCAGGGCGGCGCGCTGCTCGGCATCGGGCTCGCGCACCGGGGTGCCATGGCGCTGGGCGGCGGCCAGGACGAAGTGGCGGAACAAGGGCAGGATGTCTTCGCTGCGCTCGCGCAGGGCGGGAATGCGCAGGGTGGCGACATTGAGCCGGTAGTAGAGGTCAGCACGGAAGCGACCTTGGTCGGCGGCCTGGCGCAGGTCTTCCTTGGTGGCGGCGACCACCCGGATATCCAGCGGGATCTGCTGGTTGGAGCCGAGTCGTTCGACCTTGCGCTCCTGCAACAGGCGCAGCAGCTTGACCTGGACATCCAGGCTCATGCTCTCGATCTCGTCGAGAAAGAGGGTGCCGCCGCTGGCGTATTCGAACTTGCCGATGCGTCTTTTCTGGGCGCCGGTGAAGGCGCCCTGTTCGTGGCCGAAGAGTTCGCTTTCCACCACGGATTCGGCGAGGGCGCCGGCGTTGATGGCGACGAAGGGGCCGTCGCGACGATTCGACAGGTCGTGCAGGGCGCGGGCCACCACCTCCTTGCCGGCACCGGTTTCGCCATGGATCAGCACATCGGCCTGGGTCGCGGCGAGGGCGCCGATCTGGTCGCGCAACCGCGCCATGCCCGGGGTCTGGCCGATCAGCCGGGTCTGCAGTTCATGGCGTTCGGCCAGGGCCAGGCGCAGGCTGCGGTTCTCCAGCACCAGATGGCGGGCGCCCAGGGCGCGGCGCACGCTGTCGATCAGGGCGTCGTTGGCAAAGGGCTTTTCCAGGAAGTCATAGGCACCGGCGCGCATGGCCTGGACCGCCAGGGGCACGTCGCCGTGGCCGGTGATCAGCACCACCGGCAATTCGGCGTCGCGCTGGTGCAACTGGGCCAGCAGCTCCAGGCCATCGATGCCGGGCATGCGGATATCGCTGACCACCACGCCGGGCCAGTCGCGCACCGCCGCCAGCTCCAGCTCGCGGGCATCGGCGAGGGTGGTCACCTTGAAGCCGGCCAGATCCAGGGTCTGGCTCAGGGCCAGGCGCAGGTGGGCGTCATCGTCGATCAGCAGGATCTGGCTGGCGGGATCGAAGGGGGGCAGGGCACTCATGACTAGGACCTAAGGTAGAGGGCTGGACGGTCAACCGCGGACTTCTTCCTGGGGCACCGCGGCGACCCCCGGCTTGCCATGCAGCAGATAGAGACGCACCTCGGCGCCACCGTCGCCATGGTTGGACAGGTGCAGATGGCCACCGAGGGTGCGCAACAGGTTATCGCAGATCGCCAGGCCCAGGCCGAGGCCCTGGGCGGTGGCCTTGGTAGTGAAGAAGGGTTCGTGGGCGCGGGCCAGGGCCTCGCTGGAAAAGCCCGGACCGTTGTCTCTCAGGATCAGGGTCACGCCGCGTTCATCGATGCTCGTGGTCAGCCACAGCCGGCGGGTGCTGGTCTTTTCCGCCAGGGCGTCGAGGGCGTTGCTCAGCAGGTTGCTGATGATCTGGCGCAAGCGGGTCTCGCCGGCCTGCACCCACAGCGGCGCATCGGGCAGGTCGCGGATCAGCTCCACCTGCATGGCCCGGCGCCGCGCGGCGACCAGCGCCAGGGCGTCTTCCAGGGCGCCCTGCAGCACCACGCTCTCCGGCGCGCGGCGGGCGCCGCGGGCATAGGCCTTGAGGTGGGCGATGATGTTGGCCATGCGCGTGGTCAGCTCGCCGATCAGCTTGAGATTGCCACGGGCATCGTCCAGGCGATCGTGATCGAGCAGCACCACGGCGTTTTCCGTGTAGCTGCGGATGGCCGCCAGCGGCTGGTTGAGTTCGTGGCTGATACTGGCCGACATGGTCCCCAGGGCCGACAGCTTGCCCGCCTGCACGGCTTCGTCCTGGGCGCGCATGAGTTCGCGCTGGGCCTGCTCGCGATCGTGGACCTCCTGCTGCAGCCGCGCATTGAGCGTCTGCAGGTCGCGGGTGCGTTCCTCCACGTTCAGTTCCAGATCACGCTTGGCCCGGGCATCCAGCGCCAGGCGCTCAATGAAGTGGCGCCGCCGTAGGGTCATGACCACCAGCAACAGCAGCAGCGCCAGCAGGGTCGCCGCGCCGACGTAGAGGGCGCTGCGCACCTGGCGCTCGACCATCTCCCGCGGTGCCAGGATCTGCGCCTTCCAGCCCACCTCGTCGAGATTGCGGGTCTGAGTCAGCCAGTCGCCGGGCGCTAGGGTCAGGGGCGCTGGATTGGTGGTGGGGTAGGGCCGGTTGGCATTGACCTGCTCACGCTGGCGCTCGTCCAGCGGATGGGTGGCGCGAAAGCGCCAGGCGTCATGGGAGGTGAGGATGACCACGCCCAGGTCATCGGTCACCAGCAACTGCTCGGGTGCGTTGCCCCAGAGCCGTTCCGCGCTGTCCAGATCGACCTTGACCACCACCACGCCGATGGCGCGCGCGCCGTCACGCACGGCTGCGGCGAAATAGTAGCCGCGCTTGCTGGAGGTGGTGCCCAGGCCGAAGAAGCGCCCCGGCTGGCCCTGCATGGCCGCCTTGTAATAGGGCCGGAAGGAGAAGTCGCGACCGACGAAGCTGTCCGCCTGGCGATAGTTGGAGCTGGCCAGGCAGGTGCCGTCATCCTGCATCAGGTAGATGACATCCGCCCCGGTGCGCTGGCGGATGTCTTCCAGCATCTGACTGGCGGCGTCCTGGGCGCTGCCGTCACGCTGGTCTTCCAGGGCATGGCGCAGCACCGGCAGATCGCCCAGCAGATCCGGCAGCACCTCGTAGCGGCGCAGGGTGCCTAGCAGGTTGGCGACATAGAGGTCCAGGGTCTGGCCGTTCTGCTCGGCCAGTTGCGCTTCGTAATAGTGCTGGGCCGCATAGCGCAGCGGAATCAGCAGCAGCGTCAGACCCAGGGCCAGCAGCAACAGACTGCTCCAGCGGGGGCGCTTGGGAAGGTGAGGGCTCTTGGGCATACGCGGCTACGGTAAGGGGGCGTCTCGGCATTATGCCCAAGCCGGGACCCTGACGAAGGGATTGCCAGACTGTTAACGCCTTAGCAGTCGATTGAAATATCTTGTTACCAATGGCCGTGGCTGTGGAAGGGGACACGGTTTTAACCGGCGAAAGGCGGCTAACTGAGGGTGCAATCAGCCACCGAAGGAGTGACTTCCATGAAAAGCACCACCCTCTGCCTGACCCTTGCCGGCCTGCTGGCCACCTCTGCCGCCTTCGCCCAGACGGCGCCCGCCGATCCGGCAACGCCGCCTGCCGCGACGAGCAGCAGCCCGGCCAAGACCGGCAAGCAGGCCACCACCCACCACAAGAAGGTGGCGCACAAGAAGGTCCACAAGGCCAGCACCAGCGGCAGCTGATCTGTGGCGCGGCACCTCCCCGCGGGGGAGGTGCCTAAAGGGGAGTGCATCCGTTCCGAGGAGTCCTCTCATGCGTACCTCTTCCCTGCTCTCCGCTCTGCTCCTGGGCCTCAGCCTGTCCGGCGCCGCCCTGGCCCAGACCAGCCCGACCAATCCCCCCGCCACCCCCGCGCGACCCGATCCCACCAGCACCCATGGCCTGGAAAAGGCGCCCAGCACCGGCGTCGGCGCAGCCGACAATGGCTCCAGCAGCGGTTCGGGCAGCGATACCGGCACCGATCACGTGAAGAAGCCCAGGAGCCAGCACAAGGATCACTGAGGCGTCCTGCCCATTCCCCCGGGGAATGATCCAATGAGCAAAGATCGCTTGAGCAGCCTGCGCGGGCATGTCGAAATCGGCTTCTAGCCTGAGCCAGGAGCCGCTCCCATGACCGCCGCGTCGCTGCTTTCCCCGGATCTGATCCGCACCCGCTTTTCCCAGGCCATGTCGGCGATGTACCGCCAGGAGGTGCCCCAGTACGGCACCCTGCTGGAACTGGTCGCCGAGGTGAACGCCGGACAACCGGGCTTCGCCGGGGATTCCGCGGAGCGCCTGGATCTGGAACGCCACGGCGCCATTCGCGTTGGCACCGCCGCCGAGCTGGCCATCCTGCGTCGCCTGTTCGCCGTGATGGGCATGCAGCCGGTCGGCTACTACGACCTCAGCGTGGCCGGGGTGCCGGTGCATTCCACCGCCTTTCGCCCAGTGGAACCGGCCGCCCTGCAGAGCAATCCCTTCCGCGTCTTCACCTCGCTGCTGCGCCTGGAACTGATCGAAGACGCCGAACTGCGCCAGCTGGCCGAAGGGGTGCTGAACGCGCGCCGCATCTTCACCTCGGGCGTGCTGGAGCTGATCGAGCGCGCCGAAGCCCAGGGCGGGCTGACGGATGCCGAGGCCAATGCCTTCGTCCAGGACGCCTTGGAGACCTTTCGCTGGCACCGCGAGGCCAATGTCGACGCCAGTCTTTACCAGCGCCTGCACGACGCCCACCGACTGATCGCCGACGTGGTCTGCTTCAAGGGGCCGCACATCAACCACCTGACCCCGCGCACCCTCGACATCGACGCCGTCCAGGCGCAAATGCCCGCCCGCGGCATCGCGCCCAAGGAAACCATCGAAGGTCCGCCCCGCCGCCAGTGCCCCATCTTGCTGCGCCAGACCAGTTTCAAGGCCCTGGAAGAACCCATCCTGTTCCAGGGCGAGGTCCAGGGTTCGCACACGGCGCGCTTCGGCGAAATCGAACAGCGCGGCATCGCCCTCACGCCGGCCGGTCGCCAGCGCTACGACGAGCTGCTGCAGGAGGTTCGCCAGCGCAGCAAGGCGCCAGGCAGCGACTATGCAAGCGTCTTGGCCGAGGTGTTCCAGGCGCTGCCCGACAACTGGGACGAGCTGCGCCGTCAGGGTCTGGCCTGGTTCCGCTATCGCGCTGCGCCCGGCAGCCAGGCGGCTAGCGATAGCCGCGATCCCGAGGCCCTGATCGCCGCCGGCCAACTCCTGGCCGATCCCATCACCTATGAGGACTTCCTGCCGGTCAGCGCCGCGGGCATCTTCCAGTCCAATCTGGGTGCCGGCAGCCAGCAGGAATACCAGAGCGGCGGCAATCGCGCCGCGTTCGAAGCCGCCCTGGGCGCGCCGGTCCTCGACGAGATGGCGCTGTACGAGCGCCAGCAGCAGGAATCCCTGGACGCCGCCCTGGCTGCCCTCGGCCGCCCCGCCTAGAATGTCGGCTCCCGCGTCGGCGGCCCCCGGCCCCGACGCCCGCCCCCGGCAGGCAGCCATGATGTTCACCAAACTCGATCCGACCGACTGGCAGCTCATCCACCTGCTGCAACAGAACGCCCGCGCCTCCAACGCCACCCTGGCCCGCCAGCTGGGCCTGGCGCGCACCACCGTGGTCACTCGCCTGGCGCGCCTGGAGCGCGACGGCATCATCCAGGGCTACGGCCTGCGCTTGGGCTCCGAACTGGAACAGGCCGCCGTGCGCGCCTACTGCGCCATCAGCGTCCTGCCGCGCAGCACCGCCGGCGTCATCCGCGCCCTGGAAAAGATGGTCGAGGTCGAGGAGGTCTCCTCGGTCAGCGGCCAGTTCGACTACCTGGCCTTCCTGCGCTGCACCACCCACGAAAAGCTCGACGAGCTGCTCGACCGCATCGGCAACCTCGACGGGGTGAAGCAGACGCAGACGTCGATCATCCTGAATCGGAAGATCGATCGGCGTTTGGGTAATTGATGGCTTGGCCTTTTAGAGCTTACCGAAAAGTACCTTTGCTGCTTCTTTAAAAGCCGCCACCTGCGTTTAACCAGGCCTGTTCGTCCAAGGTATTGTGCCGGCCTAGAGCGTGATTTCGGTGTGGAAAACGGCCGTAGCGAGCGATCACTTCCAGATGAGCTTCGGCATAACGCCGGTAATGCTCGATGCCCAAGGCCTCGAACAATTCGAGTGAACGCTGCTGATCGGCCAGGGCTTCGGAGTGCTCAAATGGCAGGTAGAAGAAGGCGCGAAGTTCGGCCTCGATCTGCTGATCCAGACCGGCGTCGATCGCCTGTCGCGCGTGCTTCAGGGCTAGGCCGTCGGTCGCGAAGGCGTGGCCACTGTGGCGGAAGATATTGCGCGGGATCTGGTCGAGCAGCAGGCACAGGGCCAAGGCGCCTTCAGCGCTGGCAGCCCACCCGTCCAGTTCACCGCGACTGGCGGCCAGGTGCGTGTCCGCAAAACGCGCGCGGCACTCTGCATCGAATCCGGGGCCGCCGTTGAACCACTGGCGACGGCCGGCAGCGCACCAGAAGGAGACGATCTCGGCTGGGTTCATTTCATCTTCCTTGCCTGATCGGGTTCCACATGGAAGCCCTCAGCCCCGCCCCACATAGGGCATCTTGGTCGCCATCACCGTCAGCGTCTGGACGTTGGCGTCCAGCGGCAGGCTGGCCATGTAGCGGACGGCGTCGGCGACGTGCCTGACATCCATGCGCGGCTCCACGGCGGTGCTGCCGTCGGCCTGCAGCACGCCGTTGGCCATGCGCTCGGTCATCTCGGTAGCGGCATTGCCGATGTCGATCTGGCCGCAGGCGATATCGAAGGCGCGGCCGTCCAGGGCTAGCGCCTTGGTCAGCCCGGCCACGGCATGCTTGGTGGCGGTATAGGGCGCGCTGAAGGGTCTGGGCGTGTGCGCCGAGATGGAGCCGTTGTTGATGATGCGTCCGCCGCGGGGCGATTGGGCGCGCATCAGGGCGAAGGCCGCGCGGCTGCAGAGGAAGACGCCGGTGAGGTTGGTGTTGACCGCCCGGTGCCAGGCGTCCAATTCCAGCTCGTCGATCGGCACCGCCGGGGCGCCGACGCCGGCATTGTTGAACAGCAGGTCCAGGCGGCCATAGGTGTCGCGGATACGGGCGAACAGCGCTTCGACGCTGGCGGCATCGGTGACGTCGCAGGGTACCGCCAGGGCTTCGCCATTCTGTTGCCGCGCTTCTTCGGCGAGGGCCTCCAGGGGTTCGGCGCGGCGGGCGGCAAGGACCACGCGGAAGCCGTCCGCGAGCAGGCCGAGGGCGACGGCGCGGCCAATGCCCTGGGAGGCACCGGTGACGAGAGCGATGGGGCGGACGTTGGTCATGGGCGGTCCTTGGGCTGGGGGAGAGCTTCCAAGGCTAGCAGGTAGGGAGGGTTAGGGTTGAGTGTGTCAGGGAAGGTGAGTAGTCATCGATAGCTGCGGTGGCTCCCATGGGCTCACCGCAGCTTGAAATCGGTCGCCACCAGGATCGCCTGGCCGGAGGGTCGAGCGCGAAGGCGGTCGAGATAGGCGGCGAGGCGGGGCCAGGTCGTCTGCCAGTGAAGGTCCGGCAGGGGCTCCAGGTAGTCGAGCATGGGCGCCAGCAAAGCGTCGGGCAGGCTGAATTCGGCGCCGCAGAGAAAGCTCTGGTTGCCCAGCTGGCGATCGAGCACGGCCAGGGTCGCGTTGACGTCGGCCAGGGCGCGCTGCTCGTTCTCCGGCGTGCGAAAGGGGTCGGGTCGTGGCCCGGCGACGCGCAGCAGGTAGCGGCGGACCAGGCGCGTATCCACGGTGGTCAGCAGGGCGCTGCTCCAGGCGTCCTGTTCCGGGCTGCCGCCGCGTCCCGGCGAGAGCCGACGATCGAGATGGCGACAGATGGCGAGGGTCTCGAAGATTCGCAGCTCGCCATCGAGCAGCACCGGCACCTGGCCGAAGGGGTGCAGCGTCAGATGGGCTTCGCTGCACCAGGCAATGGCCTGGCCGGCGGGTGCGAGGCCACAGGGCAGCTCCAGGCCCTGTTCCAGGGCATGGAGGCGCACGCTGCGCACCAGGGTGCTGAAGGCGGGACCGAAGAGATAGGGCGTCATGCTGCAGGCTCCTTGCAAAGAAGGCTGCATGCTGGCAAAGGGGACCTTATGTTCAAGAACATAATCTGGAGCAACCATGGCCTGGCCCCTTGATCAGCGCGAGCAGACCCGCCAGCGCATCCTCGACAGCGCCGCCCGCCTGTTCGCCCTGCGCGGCTTCGATGCGGTCGGTCTCGATGAGCTGATGGCCGACGCCGGTCTCACCCGCGGCGCCTTCTACCACCACTTCCGCACCAAGACCGAGGTCTATGACCAGGCCATCGCCCATGCCGCGCGGGTCGGCAGCGCCCGGCTCGACGGTCTCGGTAGCGAAGGCCTCGGTCAGCTGGTCGAGCATTACCTGAGTCGCGAGCATGCCGAGGGCGAAGCGCTGCGCTGTCCGCTGGCCTTTCTGGCGGCCGACGTCACCCACCGGGAGGCCGCCATCCGTGGCAGCTACACCCGCTTCTTCGGGCGCTTCGTCAGCCGGCTGGAGCAGGATCTGTCAGGACCGCCGGCGCCGCGGCGCGCCCGGGTGCTGCAGCTGGCCACCACCTTGATCGGGGGCGTAGCCCTGGCGCGGGCGCTGGATGACGAGGGCCTCGCCGAGGAACTGCTGGCGGCCTGTCGTCAGGGTGCTCAGGGGCTGCTGGATGAGGGCGGTGATTTGGCAGCGGCGGCCGGCTAGGCGACACTGGCGGCTCCTTCGTCCGCCGGAGTTACCCATGCAGATTCGCCCCCTCGAAGCCGCCGATTTCGATCAGGTCTGGCCGCTGATCCAGCAGGTCGCCCAGGCCCGGGAGACCTACGCCTACGACCCGGAAATGACCCGCGACGAGGCCTGGAGCCTCTGGGTGGAGCTACCGCGGGCGACCTTTGTCGCCGAGCGCGACGGTCAGCTGCTCGGCAGCTACTACCTTAAGGCCAATGCCATGGGGCCAGGTGACCACGTCTGCAATTGCGGCTACATGGTCGCCCCCGCCACCCGCGGCCAGGGCGTGGCCGGCGCCCTCTGCGAGCACTCCGTGCAGGTGGCCCGCGAACTGGGCTTCCAGGCGATGCAGTTCAACTCGGTGGTGGCCAGCAACCAGGTGGCGGTGCGGCTCTGGCAGAAGCATGGCTTCGAGATCGTCGGCACCCTGCCCAGGGCCTATCGCCATGCCAGCCTGGGGCTGGTGGATTGCCTGGTGATGTATCGCTGGCTGGCGGACTAGCGCCACTCGCTCAACACGGCCTGCAGCGAGGCCGGCAGCATGGGGCCGTGGCCCAGGCCTTCGAGCACCTCGTAGCGCACCCGGATGCCGGGGAGCTGGCCAAGGCGGTCGGCCAGGCGCCGGGTGGCATCGACGGGGACCTCGCTCTGGAAGTGCGCGGGCAGTTCGCGCTCGGCGCCGCCCTGCAGCAGCACCAGGCGGACCGGATGGGCCTGGAAGCGCGCCTTCAATTGCTCGTCGTCTTGCGGCAGCACGGTGGGACTCCACCACAGCGAAGGACTCACGGCGTAGCCCTGGGCAAAGGCGTCCGGACGGGTGAGCAGGGCGTGGAGGACGAACAGCCCGCCCAGGGAATGGCCCCAGACCGCGCGCTGGCCAGGATTCAGGGAGACTTGGCGGGCCACCGCCGGCTCCAGGCGCTCCAGCAGCCAGGCGAGAAAGACGTCGGCGCCGCCGGTGGCCATCTCGCGAAAGCGTTCGCTGGTGGGCGCCGAGGGCGTGTAGTCATAGGCCCGGCCGGGGCCGTCGATACGTTTGCCGCCCGTGTAACCCACCGCCACCAGCACGGGCGGATGGGGCCGTTTGGCCAGGGTATCGAGCAACTCGGCGTTCAGCCCGCCCAGGGCGGCGTTACCATCGAGCAGATAGAGCACCGGATAGCCGGCGGCCGGCGCCGGGGTGGCGGGTCGGGCGATCCACACCTGGTAATGGCGGGCGCCGTCGGTGGAATCCAGCTGGAGTTCGCTGAAGGCATAGCCGTGGCCCGGCTGCTGGAGCACCTGGGCGTCCATGGGCTGATCGATGGGGCGCGCCTGGCCCGGCAGGGCCAGGGCCAGCAGCAGCGGCAGGGCCAGCCAGCTGTAGCGTGGGGGACGGCGAGAGGAGAGCGGCGACAGAGGCATCAGCGAACAAGACTCATTTCCAGTGGAGCGGTCGAGCCTACCGATCTCTGCCGCCGGTCGCCATACTGACGGGGATCTCCGCCGCCCAGGACGCCCCATGCATCACCCCCATCTGCTGTTCGATCTCGATGGCACCCTCACCGATTCGCGCCTGGGCATCACCCGGGCGATCCAGGTGGCGCTGCGCGCCGAGGGGATCGAGGAGCCCGATCTGCGCAGGCTGGAGGTCTTTATCGGCCCGCCGCTGCTGCAGAGTTTCATGACCCACTACGGCTTCGACGAGGCGCGCGCCTGGCGCGCGGTGGCGGCCTATCGAGGGTATTTCCGCGCCACCGGTCTCTATGAAAACGAGGTCTATGCAGGCATCCGCGAGTTGCTGGCCGCGCTGCAGGCGGCGGGGCGGCGGCTCTATCTGGTGACGGCCAAGCCGCGGGTGTTCGCCGTGGAGATCCTCCGGCACTTCGCGCTGACGGAGTTCTTCATCGCCCTGCATGGCAGCGAGCTGGATGGCACCCGCACCGACAAGACCGAGCTGCTGCGTTTCGTGCTGGACACCGAAGGCCTGGCGCCGGAGACCTGCCTGATGCTGGGTGACCGCGAGCACGACCTGATCGCCGCCCAGGCCAACGGCGTGGCGGCGGTGGCCCTGAGCTACGGCTTCGGCAGCCGGGAAGAGCTGGAGCGCCACCGCCCGGCCTTTCACTTCCACAGCGTGGCGGCCCTGCGCCAGGGCTTCGGCCTCTAGCGGCAGGCGCCGACCTGCGCGGCAGTGGCCGGCAGGTCGTGGGGCGCGACGGGGATCAGCCGCAGGTGGCGGTCTGCACCACCAGGCTGGCGCTGGTGGTGATGGTCAGGCGCTGGGAGTTGAAGTCCATGGTCATGGGGTCCTGCGGACGGACCACGCGGACAACCTGGGCACCGGCGCGTTGCCGGCCTTCTTCGGCCAGGGCCGGGGAGAGGGCCTTGCCGACCAGATCCTGGACCGCATCGGAGTTGCACCGGCCACTGCTGCTGACGGCACCGCTCGGGGCCGAAGAGGCCGCCGCCGGGCTGCTCTGGGTTTCGTGCGAGCCGCAACCGGCCAGCAGGGTGAAGAGCGCGGCGCCAGCCAGCAGGAGAGGAGTCTTGAAGCTCATGAGTTCGCCTTTTCGATCGTGAGAGAAGGAACCTTAACCCGTACGGGCCTCCTGATGGACCCCTCAAGGGCGGGCATTGTTACAAAGCGCGATACAGAAGACGTTGCGAGACCTAGGTGAGCGATCGTCCTGCAGGCATAAAGTTAATAAATATAACGTTCGGTAATCGGCCAGATTCGGGTCGGATGGCTTGATCCATTTCTGCCATCGACCATCATCGAACCAGGGCCACCCGGCCCCCACGGTGACGACAACAACAACAAAGGGACACCCGCCATGTCAGCTCGCTATCCAACCACCCTCCCGCCTGACCGCTACCCGATCCGCGCCCGCTAGGCCCTGATCCGCGCGCCCCCGCGGCGCCTTCCGCATCCTCAGTCAGGACGGTCATCTCATGTCTTGTTCGCGCTCGCTTCCGGCCTGCGCACGGGCCCGCTCGTGCCTCGCCTTTACCGCTCTCGCCGCCCTGCTCGCCAGCCAGGGTGCCCTGGCCGCGCCTTCCACCACCCTGGAAAGCGCCCGCCCCAAGCCGTTCAACAGCCTGGAGACGGCGCGCCCCCTGCCGCCCGGACCGCCGCGCTGGGCGGAGGATTATCGCTTCCTCGACGATCCGCAAAAACGCACCGATCCCTTCGACGCGCTGCGTTACCAGCACCTCGGCGACTCCGCCTGGCTGCAGACCGGTGGCGAGGCGCGCTACCGCTTCGACACCATCCGCAATCCGGTCTTTGGCCGGCGCGGGGTGGATACCGATCACTACATCCAGCAGCGCCTGCAGCTGCACGCGGACCTGCACCTGTTCGACGATGCCGTGCGCGCCTTCGTCCAGCTGGAAAACACCCGCGCCTGGAACAAGGCGCTCTACGGCCCCTACGACCAGAGCCGCACCGAGCTGCACCAGGCCTTCATCGACCTCAACACGCCGCTGGCCGGTGGCAAGCTGATGACCCGCATCGGTCGCCAGGAACTGGGCTACGGCAACCAGGCCTTCGTCACCTACCGCGACGCCCGCAACATCCGCCTCAACTTCGACGGCCTGCGCCTGGCCTGGACCCGTCCGGACGGCTACCGGCTGGACGCCTTCGGCCTGAGACCCGTGGTGACCGGCGAAGACAGCTTCGACGACGGCTCCAACAATGCGGTCAAGTTCTATGGCCTCTACGGCACCCTGCCGCTGACCGGGCCGCTCAAGCTCGACGTCTACGGCTTCGGTCTGGAGACCGACCAGCGCACCCTGGATGGCCTGACCGGCGCGGAAAAGCGCTACACCGCCGGCTTCCGCCTGTTCGGCAACGCCGGTCTCTGGGACTGGAGCTGGGACCTGGCCGGGCAGGGCGGGCATCTGGCCGGCGCCCGGATCCGCGCCTGGGGCCTGAGCAGCGAAACCGGCTATCGCCTGGGCGGCGCCTGGAAGCCGCGGCTGGCCTTGCGGGTGGACGCCGCCAGCGGCGATCACGGCCCGGGCGACGACCGCGTCGGCACCTTCGATCCGCTCTTTCCCAAGAACGGCTTCTATGGCGACTCCGGGCTCACCACCCTGGCCAACCTCTATCTGGTCGGGCCGCTGCTGACCCTGGCACCGCGGCCGACGCTGCAGCTGGAGAGCGGACTGTTCGGCGTCTGGCGGCAGAGCACCGAAGACGGCGTCTACCTGCCGGGCATGACCACGGTGCCGGGCACCGCGGCCAGCTCGGCGCGCAAGGCCGGCACCCTCTGGCGCAACAACCTGCGCTGGATGCCCACCGCCAATTTGACCCTGGACCTGGAATACAGCTACTTCCAGGCCGGCGCCGCCGTGCGCCAGGCCGATGGCGACGACACCAGCTTCCTGATGGTCGCCACCACCTTCCGCTTCTGAGGAATCCACCATGCGCCTGCTCTCGACCGCCCCGCCCGGGGCCCGCCTGACCCTGCTGCTGTGCTTCATCGTCGCCCTGCTGGAAGGCATGGACCTCCAGGCCATGGGCATCGCTGCGCCGGCCATGGCCAAGGCCTTCGGCTTCCAGCCGGGACAGATGGGCCTGGTGTTCAGCGCCAGCATCCTCGGCCTCTTGCCCGGCGCCTTCATCGGCGGCTGGTGCGCCGATCGCATCGGCCGCAAGCGTGTGCTGATCGCCTGCGTGCTGATCTTTGGCATCTTCTCGGTGGCCACCGCCCATGTCTGGAGTCTGGAGAGTTTGCTGCTGGCGCGGCTGCTCACCGGCATCGGCCTGGGCGGCGCGCTGCCCAACCTGATCGCCCTGTCCGCCGAATCGGTGGACGAGCGCGCCCGGGCCACCGCGGTCAGCCTGATGTATTGCGGTGTGCCCCTGGGCGGCGCCCTGGCGGCGGTGGTGGGGCTGCTGGACGTCGGCCGCTGGCAGACGGTGTTCTATGTCGGCGGCCTGGCGCCGCTGCTGGTGGCACCGCTGCTCGGGCGTTACCTGGCGGAGACCGCCGGCTTTCTGCGCAAGCGAGGCGGGACTCAGGCGGGTGATCCGCGCGGGGCCTGGCTGGGCGCCATCCCGCTGTCGACCACCCTGCTGCTGTGGCTGGGCTACTTCTTCACGCTCACGGTGATGTACATGCTGCTCAACTGGCTGCCGTCGCTGCTGGTGGGGCAGGGCTTCAGCCGCGGCCAGGCGGTGGGGGTGCAGATCCTCTTCAACCTGGGCGGCGGCATCGGTTCGGTGCTGTTCGGCCTGCTCATGGATCGCTGGCGGCCACGGCTGACGGTGCTGGCCATCTACCTGGGCATCCTGCTCGGTCTGGCCGGACTGGGGCTGGCCAAGGCCTATCCGCTGGTGGCCCTGGCCGGTTTCGCCGCCGGACTGTTCGTGGTCGGCGGCCAGCTGGTGCTCTATGCCCTGGCGCCGCAACTCTATCCGGCGGCGGTGCGGGCCACCGGAACCGGCGCGGCGGTGGCGGTCGGACGCCTAGGCGCCATGGCCGGCCCGCTGCTGGCGGGGCAGGTCCTGGCCCTGGGCGGTGGTGCGGCGACCCTGGTGGCGGCCACCACCCCGGCGGTGCTGGTGGCCGCGGGCGCGGTGCTGGCCCTGCTGCACCGGCGAGCGCCGTCACCGGCGGCTGCAACCCGCGCGGAGGCGCCTGGCCATGCGTAGCCTACTGCTCGTCACCCTGCTGACGCTGACTGGCCTGGCCCGGGCGGCCACGGCGGACGGCGATCCAGCCACCGCCACGCCACCGCCGCTGCAGCTCGAACCCCTGGCGCGCTTCGAGGTGGCCCTCGACGCCCCGGTCTGGGAGCTGGGCCAGACCAGTGACCTGGGCAAGCGGCGCATCATCCCAATCACCGGTGGCCGCTTCGAAGGCCAGCGCCTGCATGGACGGATCCTCGACAACGGCGCCGACTGGCAGGTGGTGACCGCCGATGGCCTGGCCATCATCGACACCCGCTATCTGCTGCAGACCGACGATGGCGCCCTGATCTATCTGCAGACCAAGGGCTATCGCTATGGCCCGCCGGAGGTGATGCGCGAGCTGGCCGCCGGCAAGCCGGTGGATCCCCGGCGCTATTTCTTCCGCGTCACCCTGACCTTCGAGACCGCCGCGCCGGCCTATGCCTGGCTCAACCGCGCCCTGGGCGTGGGCAGCGCCATGCGTCTGGGCAAGGCGGTGGTCTACGACGCCTATCTGCTGCAGTAGAGGAGGGACCGATGCCCACCGGAATGAGTGCGCTCTACGACGATGTCCTGCTGCTGGATGGCGTGCGCACGCCCTGGACCGATCTGAATGGCACCCTGGGGCAGGTATCGCCCACCGATCTGGGGATCGCCGTGGCGCGGGCGCTGCTGGCGCGCGGGCATGAGGCCAGTGCGGTGGATTCCGTGCTGGCCGGCTCGGTGGCCCAGGCCAGCTTCGATGCCTATCTGCTGCCACGCCATATCGGCCTCTATGCCGGGGTGCCCGAGGCGGTGCCGGCGCTGCAGGTGCAACGGGTCTGCGGCACCGGCCTTGAGCTGCTGCGTCAGGCCGGCGATCAGTTGCAAAGCGGCCAGGCCAGCCGGGTGCTGTGCGTGGCGGCCGAGTCCATGACCCGCAATCCCATCGCTGCCTATACCCACCGCAGCGGCTTTCGCCTCGGCGCGCCGGTGGAATTCCACGACTTTCTCTGGGAGGCGCTCAAGGACCCGGCGGCCGGCCTGGACATGATTGCCACCGCGGAGCGCCTGGCGCAGCGCCACGGCATCGCCCGCGAGGCGGTGGATGCCTGGGCGCTGCGGAGTTTCGAGCGGGCCCTGGCGGCCCAGCGCCAGGGCTGGTTCCGCGAGGAGATCGTGCCGGTGGCGGCGGCACGTTTCGAGGTCGCGGGTCTGGTGCCGCGGGAGTTGCGTCTGCCGCGGGGCTGCGCGGTGGTCGAGCATGACAGCCATCCGCGGGAGACCTCACGGGAGGCCCTGGCGCGGCTGACACCGGTGCATTTCGGCGGGGTACAGACCGCCGGCAACAGCTGCGCGGTGGCTGACGGCGCCGCCGCCGTGCTGCTGGCACGGGGCGCGGATGCCGCATCGGAGCGGGCACTGGCCTGGGTGCGCGGCAGTTGCGTGGTGGGGGTGCCGCCCGATGTCATGGGCAGCGGCCCGGTGCCGGCCATCCAGGGCCTGCTCGACCGCGCCGGCCTCAGGCTGGAGGCCATCGACCGCCTGGAGATCAACGAAGCCCAGGGCGCCCAGCTGCTGGCGGTGCAGCAGGCCCTGGAACTGGATCCGGCGCGACTCAATGTGCATGGCGGGGCCATCGCCCTGGGGCATCCATTGGCTGCCACCGGCCTGCGCCTGGCCATCACCCTGGCCCGCCAGCTGCGCGCCGAGGGACTCAGGTACGGGGTGGCGGCGGTGTGCATCGGCGGTGGGCAGGGGATGGCGGTGCTGCTGGAGAATCCGGGGTGGCGGGAATAGGGCAGAACACCGGGATTTAGCTCCGTGCCGCACAGCCCCCTCTCTCTCGGGGAGAGGGTTGGGGTGAGGGTCGCTTTCGATCCAACCTACGACGCCTCCGCCGGCGGCACGACCAGGGGCGGGAAGTGGATGGCCACGCGCAGGCCGTGGCCGCCGGTGGCGGTGGCCAGTTCGATGCCGGCGTCGTGAGCGGTGGCGATATCGCGGACGATGGCCAGGCCCAGGCCGGTGCCGTGGATGCCGCGGTCGAGGCGATAGAAGCGCTCGAAGATACGTTCGCGCTCCGCCTCGGGGATGCCCGGGCCGTCGTCTTCCACCTCCAGCACCGTGGCCCCGGCCTGGCCGCGCAGGCGGACCGTGACCTGACCGCCGCGCGGGGAGTATCTGAGGGCGTTGTCGACCAAGTTGTCGAGCAGGTCGCGCAGCTGGAAGGCATTGCCCTGCACGGTCTGCGGCTTCAGTTCGTAGCCCAGGTCGATGCCGTGGCCATCGGCCTGGGCCAGCTGACTGGGCATGGCTTCGCCGATCAGTTCGTCCAGCCGCAGTGGCTCGCGCGGCGGACTCTCCAGCCGCGCGGTGGCGGCGCGGGCTAGGGTCAGCAACTGGTTGGTCTGGCGGGTCATGCGCTCGGTGGCGGCCTGGAGTTGCGCCAGGGCCGCGGCGCTTTCGGCATCGCCGGCATGGCGCTGGCGTAGCCACTGGGTCAGGGTGCTGATGCCCGCCAGCGGGGTGCGCAGCTGGTGGGCCATGTCGTCGAGAAAGGCGCGCTGGTTGCGCGCGCCCTCGCGGATGCGCAGCAGCAGGCCGTTGAGCGCGGTGACGAAGGTGCCCAGTTCGCGGGGCGCACCCTCTTCGCGCAGCGGCGCCAGGTCATCGTAGTGGCGACTGTCGAGCTGACGCTCCAGCCGTTCCAGGGGCTTTAGGCCGCGGCGCACCGCCCAGAGCAGCTGGGCGGCGATCAGCAGGGCGACCAGGATCTGCACCGCCACCAGGGTCAGCACCATGCGCTGCAGGGCGGCGGTGTGGCGACTCAGGGTCTGGGCCACGCTGGCCACCACCGGTTGCCCGGCCACCTCGCCGAGGCGGCCGACCATGAACACCGAGCGGTCGTTGATACGGGTGCGCAGCGCGGTGGTATGGCCGTCGCGCATCTCATCGGTGATCTCCTGGACCGGCATGGCGGCATCGCCGAACAGCAGCTGGCCGTCGAGAGCGCGCACCGCCAGCCAGACGTGGTCGTGGCTGTTATGGCGCAGCAGGTAGTCGGCTTCGGTCGGCAGCCACAGGCGGCCGTTGCCATCCACCTCCAGCTGTTCGAGCAGCAGGATCGCTGCGTCGGTGAGATCGCCGTCCAGGGCACTGAAGGCCGGTTTGCGGGCGAACTGGTAGCTGACCACGGCGCCGCCGAGGTTGACCAGCAGCACCGGCAGCACCAGCCATTTCAGCAGCCGCCGGCGCAGGCTGGGCGCGGTGGCGGTCATGGCGCGGCTTCTTCCAGGCGATAGCCGAAGCCGCGCACGGTGCGGATACCGACCCCGGAGTCGGCCAGTTTCAGCCGTAGCCGCGAGACATAGACCTCCACGGCGTTGTGGGTCAGGTCTTCGCTGCCCCAGGGCGCCAGGGCGTCGATGATCTGCTGCTTGGAGACCACCTTGCCGGCCTGGCGCAAGAGGTGTTCAAGTACCGCCCACTCCCGGGCCGAGAGGTCCAGCGCAGTGTCGCCGAGGCGCGCCTGGTGGGCGGCGGTGTCCAGGCGCAGGGCACCGAGGGTGAGGTCGGCGCTGTTCTGGCCACCGGCACGACGGACCAGCGCCTTGATCCGCGCTACCAGCTCGGGCACGGCGAAGGGCTTGACCAGGTAGTCGTCGGCGCCCACCTCGAAGCCGTGCACCCGGTCGTCGATGGCATCGCGGGCGGTGAGCAGCAGCACCGGCTGGTCGCTGCCGCGCTGGCGCAAGCGGCGGACCACCTCGAAGCCGTCCAGGCCACCGGGCAGGCCGATGTCCAGCACCACCACGGCGAAGCGGGTGGTGCGCAGCCAGGCATCGGCCTCGGCCCCGTTGCGCAGGAGGTCGACCTGCATGCCATGGCCTTCCAGGACGCGGCGGATGCCGTCGGCCAGGGTGGCGTCATCTTCGACCAGCAGGATGTGCATGGGTGATCCTCAGATTCAACGCGATTCGGTCGCCGTACCGCCGATTATGCACAGGCGCTCAGCGGGGCAGGGCGCAGAAATCGCCCAGCGCTCGCACCAGCGCCAGGCGGTGGAGATCATCGGGACGCGCGGCGGCGAGGTGGGCGGCGAGGGCGCGGTCCAGCGCTGCCGGGCAGTCCGCGGCGGCGCGCAATTCGCCGGTGGCGGCGAGACCGCCGAGCAGCCTGGCCTGGAGTTCGTTCAGCTGGGTCCTGAGCGCCGTCAGGTCCGTCTTCTTGGCGGGCAGCGGCTGTTCGTGGCGCCGCCAGGCCTGCAGCAGGCCGTATTGCACCAGCTTGTTGGCTTCCATCTGGGCGGCGAAAAAGGTCTGGGCGGTGGCCGGGGAGACGGCGGCTGCGGGCGCGGCCTGGGCGACCTCCTGCAGCACCTGGCGCTCGCGGGCTTCGTCCAGCACCGACTTGCCGCTGTCGTGCTTGCTGCGGGCCACCCCATCGGCCAGCGTCAGGCGCTGGGCCATGGCATCCAGCAGGGCCGGCAGCGGCGCCGGCGCGGCCTGGGCGGCAAGGGCGATGCTCAAGAGCGGAAGGGCGAACCAGCGAACACCCGACATGACGGACCTCCAGGGCAGGGGAAAGGGCACCGAAGCTCGCACGGGGCCGCGGGGCGGTCAAGATGGCCGGGGCAGGGCGGTTGCGTGGGAGCGCGGTGGTGGGGGCGGCCCTCACCCAGCCCTCTCCCGGAGGGAGAGGGGGCGGAGCGGCGCGGGGGTTGGGCTGGCGTAGATACCGTCTTCCACCTCAGTGTGCAATTGCTAAGGCAGGATCGAAAGGCTTGCCCGATTTGAGCACGCCATAGGCAATGCTCAGCAGTTT